>MGNS01000156.1:13036-16687 GCA_001795165.1 Chloroflexi bacterium RBG_16_57_11 | reverse complement strand
GGCCGGTCGAGTCAAAGTCGAAATCTTTTGCGACCGGATCCAGCCCAACCTGATCGGTAGTGAACTCCTGCCAGGTTGAGCCATCCCACATCGCCAAATAGCCACCCTCATTCGTATAGCGAATCCGGGAACCACTTACCCAGACCTTGCCATTGGGATCGATAGCAATTTCATCAGAAACTGCACCCACCGGGAGAAAAACGGTCCGCCACGCCGGATTACCTCCTTCGGCTAGAATAGGTCTGAGGTTATAGTAATAGAGGATGCCAGCTAGTCCCAACACCAATAGGCCCAATGTCATCACGACAACAAGTTTTGCCCGATTCATTTTGCTCCTCCTTCGGATGTGTTATGGGCTTGGGCTGACCCGCAGCCTCACTGTGTGATCAGGCCAATGAGCCGCGGATAGACCACCTCTATCTGCTCATCCGGTTGGGCCGGGTCGATCAAATCGTGCGGCAATCCGAACGCGGCCTCAAATTCATAGGTTGTCAGATTGGCGTTATGCTCCCGCCATTCCTTTACTACCCTGGCGGTGAGCTCGGGATTCACCGCCGTATCTCTGGCGTTGGTCACGACGAGAATAGAATGGGCGGCTGGTTGATCTCGCCGCGCAGCAGCCTGGACCGCAAACCCGAGCCGTAGGATTTCAGCCAAAGCCCTGGTAGAATAACGCGGATAACAATGGGTAGGCCCTCGCTCTGCTTTGAGGGATTCATCCCACCAGCGAAACGAATTTGGCAGGATGCGGTAGAGGTTTGTCCCCGGTGCTGTCAGCGCTGTTCTTACCTGTTGGTACCCAAATGCCGGGGAGATGATCACAGCCAGATCAAGATCGCTCCGCTTTTGTGCTGCCCATGCCGTGGTCACCGCACCTCCGGAAATTCCAACCATCGTGACTTGCTCACCCAATCCTTGAGCGATATCCACCAACTGGTCGGCATAAACGACCAGCTCTTCAGCCTTAAGCCGGGCTTGTTCTTCGGTCATACGGTCTGCCAATCCGTGATGCGGCAGCGGAGCGATGAGAACGTTGTAGCCCAAATCGTAGAAACGCTGGCCCAGCTCGCGAAATTGTTGCGGACAATTGGCATAGCCGTGAACCAGCACGATCGCCCGCTCCACTTGTCCGTCATGGGACAAAAACTGTAAACGACAGACCGGGTTCATCTCCGGCGCTTCCTGTTTTCGCAACGCCTCGATCCGCTGGACAGCCTCTGCGTAGCTGTGCGCCGGGTGCGGCTGGGACGTTAATTTGATAATACCCCAAGGTGTCAAAATGGTAATCCCGATACAGACGACAATGTTAACGAAAACCACCATTAACAACCATCGCCGGGTTATACCGTTTGAATGTTTTACCGAAGAGGTTGTTTTCTCCTGTTGCATGACACTCCTCTTTAGGTAGGTGTCCACGTGGCTGCGGACGTTGCGGTCGTAGGGATGGGCGTGTTGTTCAACGTCGGCATCACCGACGTACTGATCATTGCTGCCTTTTGTTCAGTAGTGGTCGGTCCGCAGGCCGCCATCATCATCACCAGCAGCAAAAGCATAAGGATTCTTGATGGTACAAATTTTCTCATTTAGTTGTCTTCAGATTCGATGATTTACGTTTCAGCTTCTGATTATGTGTCAGTATATTTTGGATTTTGTTATAGTATAAAGGGTTTCATAGGTGTGGTAAAAGGAATCCAGCAATAGCCATTCGTGATGGTGCCCAAAATTAGGGCCATTGCGAAATTTACCACGTAGGTCGCCAGGACTCCTAAAGCCACCCAGCGTCTCAGGAATGCTAAGAAGATTAAACTCACGATATTTATTGGGACGGCACAGAATAACACAACAGAACCAAAATCGTCTCTAAAAGCAGTTTTGTCGGCTATCGTCCATAAAAGACCATTAACTACCCACCATCCGATGAAACCGATGGCAAAGTCGCGCAGCTTTTCATTCCGGGTAAGCTGGCGTTTGGCCGGAGTTGCTGGCTTCTGGCTGAGTGTCTGCTCTGTAGGAGTTTTTGAGTTGGTTTCGTCTAGCTGATCCATTTCTAAAAGCCTTTCCCGCGCCTCGCGCGGGTGGAGTAGCTAACTTAAACAATTCTGGCTTCCTGGAAAGGCATCGGCTTTTATGCTGCGCTCATTCGATGCCCGACCTGCCATTTTTGCGCCAGGTAGATGCTGAGGATGACCAGCAACCCGATGCAGAAGAGCTGCTGGCCCGTCAGCCCCAGCGCCAGCACGCGATTGTTGCGGGTGAATTCCACCATAAAGCGCACCAGCGCATAACCCACCAGCCCCACCTTGAGCAGGTTCCCATTTTGCATGCTGGGGTGGTCCCGCAAGCGTAGCAGCACCATGAACCAGATCATATTGAAAGCCGCATCGTAAAGCGGCGCCGGATGCGCCAGGTATTCACCGTTCCACACCCCCCAGGGCAGCCCGGTCGGCTTGCCCAACCCATCCTCCAACGCCAGGAAACAGCCCATGCGCCCCACGGCCATCGCCAGCGCCATCGCCGGGGCGAAGGCGTCGCAGGCGCAGCCCGCCTTGCCGATAGCCCGGCTGGCGATGTAACCCGCAATATAGGCGCCCGCCACGCCCCCCAGGATCGACCCGGGCCCGATGCGGGGATCAAATAGGTGATAGAAGTTCAGCACCACCGGCGCAGTCTCCCAGCCGTTGAAGAATACGATCGACAGGCGCGCCCCCACCATCCCGCCGACAAACGCCGCCATCGTGATCGGGATCACATCTTCCTTAGGCCAGTGCCGGCGGCGCGCCTCCAGGATCAGCCAGGCCATACCCAGGATCAAAGCCAGCAACAGGAAAAACCCGTGGGCATAGATTGGCAGCTTTCCAATAGTGAACAATACAGGTGACATTGCGATCCTCCTTTGCGTACTACAATTAACTGATTCAGGACATAAGCGCCCGCAGCCGGGCCCGCACCTGCTGCCCGAGCTGCGGCTGAAATAGCCACAGCATGTACAATACGCCCGTTATCAAGATCAGCTCGGTTAGCTCTTCCCAGAAAAAGAACCACACAATCCGTTCGCGGTAAAAGGTCAGGAAAGCCAGGCGCATAAAGGTGAAGCCCACATGCCCGATCGCCGCTGCCAGCAACACCTTGGCAAGCAGCGTCCCGCCGGGCGTGCCACCGCGCCAGCTCAGCGCCAGCCAGGCTCCTGTTAGCAGAATCAAGGCTGCCGCCGGACAAAAGCGGATCTCATACCATTGCACCGGCAGCGGGTGGGTCAGGTTGCGTACTATCCCAAAGATCGACGTGTTGTAGGATATTGCCAGCGGCTGGGCAGCCAAAGGCATCAGCCCCACCAGCCCGATTATCGGGATCATCCACCGGAACAGGCGATGCAGCAGGCACGGCCCGGGCTTGGCCTTGACGCAGCTTTTACATACCCCAGACAGCGCGCAGCGCTTCTGCGGGTTGCTGAAATGCAGCAACCCATGGTCAAGCGCCTCCATAACGCTGAATGCTAAAAATCCCAGGCAGGCGACCATGAAGAAGCTGTGCAGGTACTCAAGCAGCAGCGATTCCTCGAAGAAGAACAGGATGTTGATCCAGCAGAACACCTCGCCACCCAGGAAAAAGATCATCGACCAGCGCAGCGCCGCCAAAGCCGGAACTGCCTCG
>MGNS01000156.1:7181-12883 GCA_001795165.1 Chloroflexi bacterium RBG_16_57_11 | reverse complement strand
ACAGTAGCGGCAGCACGCCTGCCAGGACCAGCAGTCCAAAGATCAAGACCCGCCACCAACCATGCCAGGAGATCGTAGGGTTATTCATGGGCTATAAACCTCCCAAACCCCCACCAACAAGGCAAGCGACCATAAAAATTACCAACAAAACGATCACCATTAAAAAGGCAATGACAAACAAACCTAAAACCCCAAATGCTATCCAATTACGTTTTCGCACCAACGCCAGAATAATCAGGCCAAAGGTGAGCACCCAGGGGGCGAACACCTCCACAAACAGCAGTATGCTGAGCAGCCAATCCGGCAAACCATCCTGAAACCTTTGTAAAAAGTAAATCAACGTGCTCAATACCAGGTTCAATGCTATACCGCCCAAAAAGCCAATCATGAAATCACGCGCCTTTTGGCCGCGGCTCAACGGCGGTCGACCTGAAGCGGCGGGTGCTGGAGCCTCAGGCTCAACGGGTAAATTCGGTTCATCGGACATGGCGCCCTCCTGATAGCTGCTGCCGGGTTAGCTGAGCCGTCACTTGCTCGCGATAGCCAACCGAGTTGTAGGCGCAAAAAGGCACGCTGCGCCCGTCCGGCAGCAGAACGCCGACGCAGCACTTGTGGATATCCTTAACATCGAAATTGTAGGGATCCATAAAATCGCGCACGCTGATCATAAAGACATGCCGTCCCAGGTCGCGCGGCTGGTGCTGGCTGATCGGCAGGCCGACCCGGCAGGAGGTGCAGCGCTCGGCGGTCCAGTTGGGGTCCGGCATGCGCACGGGCACTCTTGCCCGGCTCAAGGCTTCGAAGACGAAGGCCGTCGCCTGGTCGCTGCCCACCTTCGCCCCCGAGCTCCACAGCCTTTCCAGTAAATACAGCAACGCCTGGTCCAGGCTGGGCATCGAGCGGTTGGTGATATAGTCCAGGTACATTTCTACCGGCACCAGGCGCGGGATGGGGATCACCCGCTCCCCGGTCAGCATGGCATAGGTGGCTACACCGCAGGTCGGCGAGCAGCATGGGATAGGCACAAAATCAGACAGGCGCAACAGCCCGCTGGTTTGCCCCTCCATCGCTTTGAGGATATCCGGTGTAGTGATGCGCTGCAGCGGGTCCGCCGGCAGGTGGCGTTGGGCGCGGAATGCCGACTGGAAAGAGACGCCAAACACCGCCGGGTGCCGGATGCCAAATTCCACAATTCTGCCGATCTCGTGCTCGTTGACGCCATATTCAATCGCCGCTACCAGCACCACGCGCACGTCGGCTTCAGCCAGCCGGTCGAGCGCTTTGAGCTTTGTCTCGAGCAGGTCTGCTCGCCCGCGCAACCTCAACGAAGTCTCTGGGTCAAACCCGTCGAACTGCAGGTAGATATGCGGCTTTAGCTTTGCCAGCCCTTCCAGGAATCGGTCATCACGCGCAATGCGGATGCCGTTGGTGTTCAGCATCACATAGGAGATGCCCTTGGCCTGCGCCAGGGCGATGAATTCCAGGATGCGCGGATGTAGGCTGGGCTCGCCTCCGGAAAACTGCACTACCTCCGGCTGCCCCTCGGTGATGACGAAGCGATCCAGGATAAAGTTCACCTGCTCATAAGTCAGTTCAAAACCCTGACCGGCCCGGCTCGGGCCTAGTGCGTCTGCCAGACACAACGGGCAATCCAGGTTGCAGGCCGAGTTAACTTCGATAATCCCCAGGCACAGGTGTTGGCGGTGCTCCGGGCAAATGCCGCAGTCCCACGGGCAGCCCTTTTCAACTTTTGTAGTGAGCTCGTTCGGTGGCACGCCCGGCTTGTTGAAAGGCGCCACCCGTTGGAACATCGCAGCGTCGCCATAAACCAATGCCTCGAACTCGCCATGCTCTGGGCAGCGCTTGTGCATGATCACCTTGCCCTCCCGCTCGACCAGCAAAGCCGGGATCAGCGTCTTGCATTGTGGGCAGATGCTCTGCGTTTCTTCGATTACAACGTCATATTTTGGGCGGAATGCGATTTTCGGCCATTGCATTGTTTTATCTCCACAGGCCTATATGCGTCGTTCCTGGCTCCCTCTCTGGATGACCGATTTGTGATCCTCCTAACGGTCGGCTTGCTTCCCCCTCCGCGGCGCGGTGAGAAAAGCCCACAGGCTTGGCCAGGTCTCCTTCAGGATGGTATGGTCATCGGTGCTGGTTTTATGCTCGCTCAGGTAGAACAAGCCCAGTGCGGCTCCCATCGCGGCGTACCACCAGGACATGGTGGCCAGGCCTAAAGCCACCGGCAGCGAGAGCAGCCAGCAGCGCGTCGCCCAGAAGGAGCTCCTGGTCAGGAGGCGGGCTGCGATCCATACCAGGACGCCGATAACCACCGCTGACCAGGAAAGCACCAGCATTGCGGCCACCCCCAGGGTGTTCCCGCGCCCGCCCTGACCTCCGAGCCAGATCGACCAGCGCGTGCCCGCCACGGCAACCAGCACAGCCATACCGGTCATCGGCTCGCTCAGCTGCCATTTTTGCGCCAGGAGCACGGTGAGCGCTCCCTTGGCGATCTCTGCCAAAAAGACGACCAATCCAGCCCAGCGAGAAACATTCAAAGCCACGTTCATCACCCCGGCGTTCCCGCTCCCCCAGCGGCGAATATCTCCCCGGCCGGCCAGCTTCCCCATCAGCCAGGCGATGGGTATGGAGCCCAACAGGTAGAAAAAGGCCAGGTAGACCAGCTGCATATCAGGCCTCCTCTTCCAGGTAGACCAGACCTTTATTCCCATCCACGGTGATGCGTTGACCGTCGTGCAAAAGCCTGGTCGCCCCCGTGACTGACATAACCGCCGGGATGCCATATTCACGCGCTACGATGGCGCCATGCGACAGAATTCCGCCCACCTCGGTGATCAATGCGCCCGCGACCGCAAACAGCGGCGTCCAGACAGGATTGGTAATTGGCGCCACCAGGATCTCGCCTTTCTTCAGCTTGGCGAAATCATCAGGTCCCTGGATCACGCGCGAGATGCCTGTCACTTTTCCGGGGCTGCCGGCAATGCCCTTCAAGCCGGCCTCCCCGATCTCTATCGCCTCGGACTTTGCGCCGAATATCTCCTCACCATTGCAGATCATGATCGGCCAGGATTGATGCTTGATTTGTGTGAAAGTATCCCTGCGAGAGCGGACCGCCTCACGCATCGAGTACGGTGATTTCGCCATTTTGAGCAATTCATCGACCTCCAGGAAAAACACATCCTCTTTTTGCTCCAGGTAACCCCAGGCTGCCCAGCGATTTCCAAGCTCCACTGCCAGCCGGCAGAGCGGCGGGAACAGACGGGTCATCTCGAAATGCATCGTGTCTCGCTCGCGGGTATGAAGCTGGGTTTGTTTCAAGAACCATCTGAAAATAGGGGCCAGGACCAATCGACCCGAGATGCTCTTCTCTAAATCTTTTACGACCATTCTGGTTAAGTCTTCACGCTCCTTGACCAGTCGCTCCTGTTGCCGGTAGGGGCTTTGGGATTCATCGGCATCCAGATAACTTCGAATGAACGAATAAACCGGTTCCGGATCATCACACCAGGTCGGGTAAAGGATGTCCATGTGGACTTCACGATGGCCGAACTCGTCTAAAAATTGATCCATGGTCTGCAGGAACTTCAAGCCCTGCTCAGATTTTTGCAGGATGGCCCTCGCCTGAGTGGAGTCGTTTCCCCGCAAGACCTCGCCGATGGATGGCGATGACCTGGCAATCTGGGCCAGGTCCCACAGGCGCTTGTTCGTCTCCATGGTGATGTTGCCGGTCACGCCGGAGATTAGTTTGGCCACGACTTCTTCGGTGTCAGATTCGTAGTAGCGTTTTAGCAGGGCGCCCAGCAGGCGGTAAGACCTGCCGATTACAGCGATCATCAGGAAATCATAATTGAGCAGCTTGTTGGCATACTCGAACGGCAACCGGTAAATCTGCTCATAAATTTCTACGTCAGTTGCTACCTCGTAAGGGAATTCTTCGACCTGGGCAATTTCCGCCTGGTAGGTAGCAAGCAGCCCCGGTAGCTTCTTGGGGAAGCGAACCATAAATCTAAGGATCCTGTACAACATTCGAATATACGGCCAGGATAGCTCGATTTTGGCGGGCTCATCTTGTGCCCCAAAAGGATTCACAATCTGGGCGACCAGTGGCTCGCGAACGGCTGGCGATAGCTGCTGGAAGGCAGCCGCGATATAATCCCGGTTAAAGTATGGCTGGTTATAGAACCCACCGATCGCTTGCATGTCTTTCGGTGGCTCAAATCCCAGGGCGCGGAAGGTAAAATCCAGCATATCTTTGAACAAAGGCTCGATGACGGATAAAAAGACCGGGGAAAGGGGATCGGGAAAGATCTCGATAAACATCGAGCGGTTGAAGTCCCCAGGTGGATAATTCGGCTCAGGTTGGTAGGTCAGGGTTGTGATTGGTCGCGATTGCAACAGATACCAGCTACCGTTGTAGAATCCCCACTCGATGTCCTGGGGTTTTCCATAATAGGCTTCTATCCGGTTGCCCAGCCGGGTCAGCTCGGCCACCTGCAGGTCGGTCAAGGCGGGCTGGTTTCGCATCTCCTCGGGAACCGCCAATTCTTCTGTCCCACCCTGCGCGGCATATGCCACCATCAGCTCCTTCGACCCCGTCTGGCAATCGATGATCTGTCCATCGCTTTTGCTTACAGTGATCGTATCGGGTGAAACCAGCCCAGAGACGATCGCTTCGCCCAATCCCCAGCTGGCGTTGATCACCGCTTGATCCCGGTCCCCGGTGACCGGGTTTACGGTGAAAAGCACACCCGACACCTCGGATGGGATCATGCTTTGCACAACCACCGACATGGAAACCGAATGATGATTCAGACCCTGGTTGGCGATATAAGCCAACACTCGCTCTGCCCACAGCGAAGCCCAACAGCGTTTGATGTGCTCGAGCAGTGAAGGAAGCCCGCGCACATCCAGATAGGTCTCGAGCTGGCCGGCGAAGGAGGCATCGGCCTGATCCTCTGCGGTAGCCGAAGATCGCACCGCCAGAGGCGTTTCATGGGCTGTCTGTTGGAACAATTGCTGGCAGCTTGCAGAAACCTCGTCAACGATTTTTGGCAGGATGGGTGTAGCGTAGATGGCTGCCTGGATGTGCGCCGATCTGCGTTTTAGATCCACAAGGTCTCCCAGGTTCATTCCCATCAGGGCTTCGAAGACCGGTTGGTCCAATCTGTTCTGGCGGAAAAAATCCTGGTATGCCGCTGAAGTCACACAAAATCCAGGCGGAACCGGTAAACCAGCCCGAGTAAGCTCTCCTAAATTTGCGCCTTTACCGCCGACCAGCCCTGATTCGGCTTTCCCTACCTCGTTAAACCAGCGAATATAGTCCATGAACTGCTCCTGTATTTACGGGATTGACGACATGCTATCAGCTTAGAAAATTAAAGGTGCCAAAGCAAGCCTTTTAACTGCCAAAGACTGTCATTGTTTGAATACCACCTCCCCCATCAAGGAAAGATCAGTCAAAACGCTATGGGTTTCGGTTTATGGATGAGGTGGGGAAGCTCTGGGTGGACTCTATTTCACTCAAAACGCGCGTCACAGACCGGAGGGCAGATCGCCGCGTGCGGTGAAAAGTCCCCTCTGAGATATAGAGTTTCAAAGTGATATCGCGGTTGGGTAGCCCGTCGAAATAAGCATCATGCAAGATGAGATAGGGAAACCATTCACGTGGAACCGGCCCC
>MGNS01000156.1:195-7124 GCA_001795165.1 Chloroflexi bacterium RBG_16_57_11 | reverse complement strand
AATCGAGGTGGGTTACAGAAGGACCATTCCGGAGCACCGCCACCTGTTTGAGGTTGACCAGTGGGCTATCACCGAGATAAGCGTAATCGCAAATATTTTGCAGGGCGTCTTCGACCCATGCGGCTGGTATCAGGTCGATAATAGGAGAAGTTTGCGGCAGGGGCAGCTGGGCTACCTGGTCGAGGGATTCATTAATACGCCGGTTCTTGATGATCAGCTCGGTCAGCCGGTCGATCGAGCCTTGCAAGAGCAGCACATCCTCGCGGGAGTAATGGATCCCATTCTCCGGCCGGCCCAGGAGAAGCGCACCGATTTGTTCCTGGGAGGCGTACAGCGGGATAAGCAATGTCGTCTCAAGGAAAGGCTCTGGGAGGCTGCCAGGCTGAATGTGTTTGGTATCATCCGCCTCGAAATTCTTGCGGAACAATGGCACCTTTCCATCATGCCAGCGAAAGGATCCCGTTAGACAGGCGTCCTCCTGGTCAAAGATCAGGATAACCCCATAGGTAGCCAGCACACTATAGCAAATTGTCTCCAGGGAACGCGACAACACACTGCCAAGGTCTGCTTGCTCTACTGCCAGCCTGCTCAGGTCACGTAAGCTGGTTCGGAGGGCGCGAGTTCTCCTATCATAAACCAGGCGCTCTAACACCTGGCGAACCTCCTCGGTTATCGAGTGGCTCAGAATAACCAACGGGATCATAAAGACGATGATCCCTTCTGGGACATTGTAGGTGGTGATCAGCCAGACGAACATAGCCAGGTACAGTAAGATGACCAGTCCGGTGGCGATGGCGCTGTAGGTGAGGTCGCGACGCAGGATGCGTTGACCCAGTATGGCGCTGTAACGCATGACCCCGAAGCCGAAAAACCCGACCGCGATCACGAGCAAGCCCGAAACCCAGAACACCGGGATCGATACTCTTGGCAATGCCCCGATGATCGATAGGATTGTCGCCAGGCTGATCATCAGGCTGGCAGCAATGAGCATGTTGATTTGTTTTTTCGCCATGAAGGAGGTGCTCAGGCGTTTTGCTTCGATCAGATTAAAGACTGAGAGACCTGACAAGATAAGAAAAGAAAACGCATAAACCGTATACATCGAGTTGAATTTCTGGTGATCTACGAGCAGGGGATCGTTCGTCCCGACTACGAACAAGCGGGGAATGTAAATATGTAGAAACAGGGTCAGCACTGTAAATACATACACCAGGTATAGGCTCGCCCGGCGCCAGGCAGATATCTCCCCTGGGATGATCAAGACGGTCGTTTGATACCAGAATAATAATCCCAGGCCAGAAGCCCAACCCTGGGTCCAGGCAGTGATATTGGCGCCGGTTTCCAGCGGCCAGATCGGGAAGATCAATCTCAACCAGAGTGGCTGTGGGACGGGGGCGGAGCTCGAGAACATGAATAGCAGGATGTTGGCGAACAGCCCGGCCGATGACCACAAGGTCAGCCCTGCGCTCCAGGCGATCCACGACCTCCGGCTGCGCGTGACGATGTACACCCCCAGCCAAATGCATAAAATCAGGCCGACGAAATTTGCTAAAAGCGCCAACGAGTAAGCCACAAAGCCCTCCCTTGAACACATACCGGTTAAAGTCTGGCTATTCTTTTGGCGACAGGACGATCTTCTATGTAAAAATCAACCGTTGGCCTGACATGGGGACAAATGATAGCTACAGCATATACTATCTTACTTAAAAAGTCAACATTGTGAAATTTGTCTTGATTTAGAATCCGTTCCACTCCTGCCTAAATTATGATATATTAGACATAATAACTCGCATAAAGCGGCGACTTTATCCCTTCAAACTTATCCTCAAGGCGACCTTACTCGCAGCAACAAGCTGCCGCCAGTGGTCGATTGGGTAGTGTCACCCTTGCACGCCTCGGCCTTCAAAACTTGAGTTCATTCAACCAACCGGAGGGTAATATGGCACCACGCGACGATTTTCGTAAACTTAGCACGTTCGACCTGCGACCCGTTTTCATCTCTTTAGGTCTGCCTGAATCATCATTCAAGTCCGCAACTCTCCCCAGACGCACCGCTCTTTTTGATGCTGCCCTCAACGCTGACCCCACTCGTCCCGACACCTTGTGGCTTTTCAAGGGATCGGACTTCTTTACCTTCAATCTGCGGACCGGAAGCTTTGAGAGTGACGCCAGACAGATCGCAGGGAATTGGGCCGGAAACACATTCCCCTTGATGTTTTCAAGCGGCATCGACGGTGCAGCTTGGGCTGGGCCGGCTTTCCCAAACTTCTGGTATTTTCTCAAGGACAACCAGTATATCCGCATGAATTCAGGTTTAGGCGACCCTAGCTGGCCAGTTGATGTTGGCCCCGACCTGCTCACCAATGGTTGGTTTTCGGCGCAGGGCACCTGGTTCAGCAATGGCGCTGACGCTGCCCTGCATGGGCTTGGCACGAAGCATCATGGCAAGATCCATCTGTTCAAGAATAATGAATACATGCGGCACAATCTCTTCGACGGGCATCAAGATGTGGGCCCCGGTCCAATTCGAGATTTCTGGAACCTGCCTGAGCCGTTTTCAAACAAGATCGATTTAGCATTCTACGGAACAGGCGCGGAAGAGGAACACATCTTCTTTTTCTCCGGTATGCAATGTGCGCTATATGACACGAAAACTGATGAGACCATCCGGGTGGTTCCCATTGAGAATCGGTTCCCGGCCTTTGCTGAGTTTATGATGCGGCCGCAAATTTTCCTGGTTGAGGACTACCGGCTCGAAACCTATTTGGGCCCCCCCCAGCTGGGACGTCTCGTCGAGACCCGCAACGTCCCGCCAGGTACGGAGACGAAAACTCTGATGGTGACCGAGACCGTCGACTCGAGCCAGACCACCTTACGCCAGAGCCTGCTTGACAGCCAGGATTCGTCCGTGGTCAACAACTTCAATAAGCAATTGGACAAGCGGGCAGATCAAGAGGAAGGCAGCGAAAAGTACCGTTATCACATGAATGCCGATTTCCACGGCGAAGCCAGCGCCTCATCTGTATGGGGAGGCGAGGTTGACGCTTCTCTCAACGTTCAGGGCGGCTCGGATTCGTTGCGTTCCAGATTTGCCGAGTCAGCCTTCGAATCGATTGGAACACAAGTCACCGAGGCGACACAGCAGCTCAAGCAGCGCACATATGAATCAGCTGCGGCGATCGAGCACATGGAACGTGTGCTGAAGCAAGAGGAAATCATTTTGAAGAATCCAACCGACCGACTGCGCGTCTTCGAATTTTACCAACAGCTCCAGCCCTACATCACCCTCCTGGTTCTCAAGGGTGTGCGGATTGCCTACGCGGATGGAACGACAGCCCCGAAAACCGTGGAGATGTCGCGTCTACCCCAACTGCTGAATGAAATCCTTACCGAAGACGAAGAGCGGAACAAACTGATCCGGTTTGTTGCCAACGAGCTCTCAGCGGTTCAGGACCAGGACGGCCAGGTACGTTCCTTATTGCAGAGCGGAGCGCAACCAAATGGAGGTGTGGCGCTCGTCCCTAATCCCACAACGTCTTTCCTCGTCCAACATGCCAACGGGGATGTTCAGAAAATCGCCACAAAGGGGTTGGTCATCAAGGCAGCCAAGGATTGGCTCACGCCGACTCTGACCATGATCGCAGTAGAAGCCTGACCGGCCGAATTGTATCCGGATCGTCACCCAGGGATTTGGACCGATCGCCCTCCCCGATGCGCTACAGCATCATTTGGGTGATTGCAGATTCTCTATAGTGAATTTGCATCTCGGATGGCTTTCCAGGTTTCGGAAATGAACTTGTAGATTATTTATTCTTATACAATAGGAACTCATGAACCGTACACCAGGGATTCGCCCCTTTGAATCTCACGAGTGGCGCACGTATAAAGATCTGCGCCTGCGCGCCCTGGCCGATTCACCCGACGCCTTCGGCAGCACGCTTGCCGCTGAACAAGACAGTTCGGACCTCGACTGGTCGAGCCGCTTGGCATCCGGAGCCGGCTCTGGCCTGGATCTGCCGTTGGTGGCGGAGGTAGATGGAGAGCCGGTCGGCCTTGCCTGGGGCCGGATCGATCGCTCCGACCCCGGCCTGGCGTACCTGTATCAGATGTGGGTCGCGCCAGATCACCGTCGCCTCGGCGCCGGGCAAATGCTGTTGGACGAGGTCGTCGCCTGGGCAAAGGCGAAGAATGCTTCATACCTGGATTTGGGTGTCACTTATCGTGACAGTCCAGCCATGCGCCTATATCGCCGTGCCGGCTTTGAGCCGCTCGGTCAGCCCGAGCCATTGCGGCCGGGATCTGATTTGTTGGGCCTGTCGATGCGGCTTAAACTGAGAGAAGAGGTATGGGATGACAATGGATCGAACAAAAGCAAATAGCATCGATGAATATATCGCCGGTTTTCCCACAGATGTTCAAGTGATTTTGGAAAAGATACGGGAAACCATCAGAAAAGCCGCGCCAACTGCGCAAGAAACCATCAATTATGCCATCCCGACTTTCACGCTGCAGGGCAATTTAGTACATTTCGCTGCCTTCAAAAAACACATTGGCTTTTATCCCACACCCACCGGGATCGAGCAATTCAAAAATGAGCTATCGGCTTATGAGATGGCCAAAGGCTCGGTACAATTCCCGGTAGATCAACCCATTCCTTATGACCTGATCAGCGAAATTGTGAAGTTCAGGGTACAGGAAAATTTGCTTAGGGCGGAAGCAAAAGCGAAGGGGAAAAAGAAAAAAGCATAATCTGCAACACTACCTTGGTAGTGTGTTCAGAAGATAGGAGATACCCGACATGGCAGTAAAACCGAAGATTATGGATTACGGCACTCTCCGCGCCAGCAGTGACTCCTGGCTTCTCGTTCGAGAGCACGTCCAGCCGCTGCATATACCTTTCGACTTCGATACTTCGATGGAAGGCACAATGGTGAGTGTTATCGGCAAGATGGGCAAACCGAAAGGCTCGCCTGACACCAGGCTCATTGCCGAGAGGATGGTGTCACACAAAGACATTGCTGCACGCGCCAAAGCTATCCACCAATCCGGGCAAGGCGTTTCTGCCCAGGATGACTGGCTGCGCGCGGAGCGAGAGCTTTTAGGCGGATAAGGGGGCTGCAAGGACTGCAGTCGTAGGGTTGTAAGCGTCTTCTTCAAAGTGCTTTGTATTCAAAACAGGCTATTCACCTTCTCTTTCCGTGCAAATCTCCCAATGGATAAAACGGCGGATAACGATATTTTCCCCTATGCGGCTAATGGCCTGGCTTATAAGCTGGGCAACAGGGATGTTTTCATCACGGATATATGCCTGGCGCAGCAGAACATGCAGGCTTTTGTATTTTTCCAAAACCCCGGTCACGATCTGCTCGATGATCCCTTCGGTTTTACCAGCCTTACGAGCCTTCTCGACAGCCGCCAGCCTCTGTTCGTCCAGGACCTGCTGGGGGATATCTTCGTCGCGCACATACAGCGGAGCAGCGGCAGCAATCTGGAGGGTAATTTCATGTGCGAACTGGCGCAGCACCTCCGACCGGCTGGCAAATTCGGTCTCGGTGTTGATTTCGACCATCACGCCAATCCGTCCATGGTTATGCGTATACAGCTCAATTCTGCCCTCCAGCGTTTCACGGTCTTCTCGTTTCTCAGCTGCCTGTGCTGCCTTCTCTCGCAGGTAGGCGCGCGCTTCTTCGTAATTTTGATTGCTTTGATCGAGGGCTTTGCGGCATTCCATCGCTCTTGCGCCGGTTTCGTTGCGTAATTGTTTGATCATTTCAACTGCGGTGTTCATCGTGACTATTTCCTGACCTTTGCTTATTCTTAAAATTTTCTTTCACGCACATCCTGTTGTGTCTGGCGCACCCACTCCAGCTCGGTTCGGGTTGTCGCGCTGAGATTTTCACTGATGCGCTTCCACAGATACTTCTCCCGTGGAGAGCGGTCCGGGCTGCGGCCTGGTCTGGCGGTCTGAGCCTGGTACATCCGCAGGCGACCCGCGATCTCCTGCTCGTATTTTTCCAGCAAAGCCAGGATCTCCCCGTCAGGCAGAATCTCCGCCCACGCCAGTTGGATGAGAAAACCCTTGCGCAACTCCGGGATTTCCGGGGCCCTCAACAGGCTTTGATGGAGCACAGCCAGGCCCTTTTCTGTAATGGAATAGACCTTTTTTGCCGGCAGGCTCTCCTGGATATGGACCTGATGGGTCACAAGACCTTCATTTTGCAGCTCGATCAAGCTTTTATAGATCTGGTTGTTGTTCCCCGACCAATAAAATACCTCCGAATTAGAAATGATGCGCTTCAGGTCATACCCTGAAGCAGGTCTCCAGCTCAACAGGCCAAGGATCGTGTCGCGCAGATCCATCCTCATTCCTTTAGGAAGGTTATCCTGTACATATGTTATTAATAACATACTGGATGGATGTTGTCAAGACCTGTTGTTAGGTCTTCCTCAGTCGTTTGAGGTTCCGGCAATCATACCCCCTGCTACTACCTGCCCTTTCACTACTCCCCGTTCAACGATTCTGCGATCCCCTCGAACTGCGCCAGTGCCGCTTCCAGCTCCTCCACGATCTCGCGCGCCAGAACATCCGGGTCGGGCAGGTTGGCCGAGTCCTCCAACGTTTCATCGCGCAGCCAGAAGATGTCCAGGTTGACCTTGTCGCGCGCCATCAGCTCGTCATAGGTGAAAGAGCGCCAGCGCCCATCGGGGTTCTCCGGCGACCAGGTGGGCCGGCGGTCGTGGCGGTTCTGTGGATGATAACAGGCGACAAAATCGTCCAGGTCCGGGCGGGCGAGCTGGTTGGTCTTCAGAGTGAAGTTGCTGTTGGTGCGCAGGTCGTAGATCCATAGCGTCTTCGTCCAGGGGGTCTCGCTGGCCGGCTTGCGGTCGAAGAACAGCACGTTGGCCTTGACGCCCTGGGCGTAGAAGAT
>MGNS01000156.1:0-158 GCA_001795165.1 Chloroflexi bacterium RBG_16_57_11 | reverse complement strand
TCGTTGAGCAGCCGGCGGCGCACCACCTCCCCCGCCCCGCCCTCGAACAGCACGTTATCCGGCACGACCACCGCGGCGCGACCATGCTGCTGCAGGATGCTGCGCACATGCTGGACGAAGTTGAGCTGCTTGTTGCTGGTGGAGACCCAGAAGTCATC
>MGNS01000155.1:6357-9242 GCA_001795165.1 Chloroflexi bacterium RBG_16_57_11 | reverse complement strand
ATCGCGGCCGTCAAAGTCGTCTTCCCGTGGTCGATGTGTCCCATCGTCCCCACGTTCATGTGCGGCTTGCTGCGGTCAAATTTTTGCTTTGCCATACAATACTTCTCCTTCTAAATCGCTTGTGCCTTTGGCAATCAGAGCCCTCAATGGGATTTGAACCCATGACCCCGTTCTTACCAAGAACGTGCTCTACCGACTGAGCTATGAGGGCTTTTGCCTCTTCACAACACACTGACAGGGTGGCCCATCAACACCTGTCAGTGTGTTGTGAACTCAGGTGGGCGGTGAAGGATTCGAACCTCCGAAGGCTTCTGCCAACTGATTTACAGTCAGTCCCCGTTGGCCACTTGGGTAACCGCCCGAGCTTTTTTTCAACCCATTCCGTTGCCGGCTCGAGATCAAGGCCAATCGGTTTTAGCCCTGATCGCCAACCCTCAACGGAAGCCGACGACGGGAATCGAACCCGTAACCTACCACTTACAAGGCGGTTGCTCTGCCGATTGAGCTACGTCGGCAATAAATTAATAAAGTTCTTGCGCAAAGGCGAATGGCATTATACCAGAGGGGTCACGCTGCGACAAGGTATTTTGTGCGTCGCTTTGTCGATTGTCTCTGGAATAAAGGCGCCTAAATCGCGACGCCGGAGTCTATCAGCAATTATTCGAATCGTCAATAGTTGGCTGGTTTTAGTGCAAATGGTTCCGGATCGCCTGAGAAAATCTGATCCAACAGGGTAGTTTCTCGCTGGTAGATGGTCTTCACGAAAAACTTGACGTCTCTCATCGGCCTGCAGGCCTGGTATCCGCGTTCGAAGAAATCATATACTTCGCTCCAGCCCGCCCGCTGCGCAGGACGGCGAACCAGATGCAGGCTGGCCGCGAAGATCGGGTTTCGCGCGCCTTGTGCCGCCTCTTGGAGGATTTTCGCCATCAGGTCGATTTGTTCCCGCCGTTGGGTGTAGTTGTCGCATTGGCGAAAGGCCTGGGCGTAAAGTTCCGGGGTGAGCGTGTCGGTCATCCCGAAATTATTTTTGAGCTCAAGCAGCAAAGCTCGATCGAGCTGGTCGGTTAGCTGGTTGGTGCGGATGGCGTCTGCCAGCAGCCTCAGCATCGCCTGAGGCAGAAAGCGTGACAGCAGGCTATAGAGATGCTCTGCATCATGATCTCGCTGGCTGAAGTCACGCGGAGAGTAAATGTCGCTGAGGAAGAACAGGCAAGCAGATCGATACTGCTTGTCGTTCAATAGATCGGCATAGGTTCGCTGTAGTCGTTCCGCTTGCCATTGGCGCAGCAAGGCAAGCTGCGGGTCGAGAGTGGAATCGCCGACCTTGCGTCGTTGCGCCTCCTCATGATGTTGGAGCTCACTCAAAAGGCGGATAAACTCTTTGGGGGAAACGATTTCCGGCATAAACCAATGCTGCGAGCCTGGCTCTCAGCCTCCAGCAGGCTTATGAGTGAAGCGTGGGAACCAAAAGGCCATCAGCAAAGCCGCTGACAACGCCAACATCGCGCCAAACAGGAAGGGCGCAGCAGGTCCAAACCCTCCCCAGGTTCCTGCTCCTTGCCAGAGGATGCCAGCAATTAAGGATGCAGGGAAAGCCAAAATCCCGATCATGGCATGGTAAGTCCCGTAGGCAGTGCCCCGCAGGTTCTCCGGGACTAGATCTGCAACCAGCGCATTGGCCGTGCCATATGCCATCCCATAATACAGTCCATAAACCACATACAACACCCACACCTGCCAACCTTCTTGCGCCAGAGCGAAGCCAAAATAGATCGCAGCATAAACCAACCAACCGCCGATAATCATACGCCGCCTGTCGACCCGGTCGGAAAGCGAGCCTGCCGGGGTGGAAACGAGTGAATAGACCAGGTTGAAGACTACCAGCATGATCAGAATGCCGATCACCGAGACGCCCAGGTTTTGAGCTCGCAGAACCAGAAAAGCATCAGAGGAGTTCCCCAGGGTGAAGATACCCACGACAACAAGAAAAATATTGAAAGGCTTACCCATGTTCCGCAGCGAAAATTTTGGCGCTGTGCGCCGGCTTGTTACCGCGACGTCCTTTGCCCCAATGATCAGGGTTAGAACCGCCACACACGCCGGGATCAGGCTGATTAAAACGATTGTTTGAAAGGTGGATTTCGATAGATTGAGATTGTTTGCCTGCGCCGACCATACGACAACGGCGGCAATCAGTAATCCAAGCATGGCTCCGGCTGTGTCCATGGCACGGTGGAAGCCAAAGGCCAACCCGCGGGTCTCTTTTGTAACCGAGTCAGCTACCAATGCGTCTCGCGGAGCAGTGCGGATGCCTTTACCGATCCGGTCTACCCAGCGGACTCCGGCAACTAATACCCAGCTATTGGCAAAGTAAAAGAAGGGTTTGGTAATCGTCGAAAGACCGTATCCCGCGACCGCCAGCCACTTGCGACCACCCAGTTTATCGGACAGCCAGCCCGAAAACAGTTTTAGAATGCTGGCAATGGCTTCGGCGATCCCTTCGATCAGACCAATAATGCTCGTTTGCACGCCCAGGACATTCGCCAGGAACAGCGGCAGTATGTTGATCACCATCTCACTGGAGATATCCATAAAAAAGCTGGTCAGGCTGACTGCCCAGACGTTGCGTGGCAGTTCTTGTAACGATGCCTTACGGGTTGCGATTTGTTCCGACTGGCTCATCGATCCGTCCTGGCCTCGAGTATACCCGATACGGATGTGGTTTTGCTTGAGTAATTATTGCTGCATATTTGCCTGGTTTTGGTAGAATTGTACATCGCGTGTTTATCCCTGCGTTTGTACCGGAAAGGAAAACCCAGATGGCAGAAATGATTGGTCCAATAGAGCTGATTGTGGCGGCATTCAGTGGTGAATCAAAGGCG
>MGNS01000155.1:3443-6315 GCA_001795165.1 Chloroflexi bacterium RBG_16_57_11 | reverse complement strand
GTGATCCTGCTGGTAAATGCTGCTGTGATGGTTAAGAATGAAAAAGGGAAAGTCTCGATCAAAGAGACCGAAGATGTAACCGGTGGAAAAGGTGCCTTGTTCGGCGCGATTGCTGGGGGGCTCATCGGTTTATTGGGCGGGCCGGTCGGTGTGATTATCGGCGCCGCCGCTGGCGCGGCCACGGGGGGCATTGGCGCCAGCAAGATTGACATGGGTTTCCCGGATGACACGCTGAAAGAATTAGACGACAGCCTTACCCCGGGCAGCTCGGCCATCCTGGCTCTGATCCAGCACCAGTGGGTCGATGCCGTGGTTTCCGAGCTGGAGAAGGCCGGTGCTAAGCTCTTCCGCCAGGCATTGAAGGATGAGCTTGCAGCTCAATTAGTCGAAGACGAGACAAAAACCGAGCAAAAACCTGAGGAAAAGGAATAAATCCGAATGGATGCCGAAGCCTTTTTCGACCCGCGCAGCCAGCTCAGCGTCGAACATGCGCATGACAATCTTCAGGTTTGGGTTAAGCTCGCGTGCATCCAGGGCGATGTCCAGGTTCGCCAGCTCGTCATTCGTGCAGGGGATAATTGCGTCGGCTTGCTCAATCCCGGCCTTGATCAGATTTTCCTGGCGGCGCGCGTCCGCAAAGATGACTGGAATGCCCAGCGACATTACCTTCTCTGCAAACCGGCTCATCTCATCCGTCTCGATTGCCACAACTTCGCGCCCAAACTTGAGCAGCTCCAGCGCTACCCGGTAGCCGACCCTGCCCATGCCGCAAACGATCACATGCCCGCTATATGTTGAAGCCATCGCTACCTGCCATTTCTGCCCGCGCGCTTGCTTGTTGGTCAGCGCCGTCCCAAAGCGGACCACTCCGTCCACGACTGCCACCAATCCCAGGATGGGAAGGATGAAAAACAGAGCCTGCAAATACCATTGCTCGGGGAAGCTGAGGGTCCCTTGCAGGAAAATTAACCCAAACGCGCTGTAAATCGCCTGGGGGAAGCTGATCGAACGCCCGGTGTTGGGGTCGGTGTAAAACATGTAAAACATGACTGCCCCACCCAACACCAGCGTGAAGAACAGGATTAGAGCGCCGCTTGATTCGCCAAGCAGCACTCGAGTGTCGCGTCATTGGGCGCCCAGCGCCCGGCGCATGTTGTGCTGGATCCGCACTGGCGGCTGGCGTGTCTTCATGCTTTACTCAAGGTGAGCTGGGCAGCTTGAGCAGCACTCCCACTGCGTAGCCAACCAGGGCGCTGAGCGTGCCAATGACTGCCATTTCCAGGCCGCTCTTGCCCGGATTGCCGATCGTCAGCCTGGCTTTATACACCCCAACAGCAAAGAGGGATATCGCCGCCACCACCACGGATAGCACCATGCTCAGCGTGATTGGAAAAACAAAAAATGGTATCATCGGGATAAGTGAGCCAATAATCGCCGAGACGCCCACCACGAACGCTGAACGCAGGGCGTGGCTGCGGTTGGTGGGCGTTAATCCATGCTCCTCAGCCATCATCACCGCCACCCAAACATCCGGACTGGCGGTGATGGTTTCCACAATTTTATCGAGCACTTCGCCGCTGAAACCCTTGCCCTGGTAAATTTCGACGATTTCCTCACGCTCCAGCGTCGGAGCTTTTTGGATGTGCCTATACTCGCGTTCGCGCTCGCTCTCGTAAACATCTGCGCTGGCGATTGTTGAGGTATAGGCTACTGCTCCCATCGAGACCGACTCGGCAAAGGTAGCAGCTAAACCTGCAATGATAACCACCCTCGGGTCGCCGGTCGCCGCGGCGATACCCAAGATGACGCCCAACACATTGACCAACCCATCCTGGCCGCCCAGGATGATGTCGGAAATCTCAGTCCTGGCCTTGTGGGGGTCACTGAGGTAATGGTGATGGAACTCTTCAAGAAGTGGTTTCATGTACGAATTCTAAACCCCAGCAGGATCAGGGTCAAGCAAATGAATAAAAGTGAGATGATGGAATTCTGGCTGGCCAAGGCATCTACGCGGCTTTACCGGCGTATAATATCCCCGATCAGATTGAAAGGAAGGTCGGATTGAAAATCATGCACGTCGTTGGGGCGCGGCCGAACTACATGAAAGTGGCCCCGCTGTTCGCTGCACTCTCTCGATGGAAAAATACGGTGGAACAGGTATTGGTGCACACCGGCCAGCACTATGATTACCAGATGTCGCAGGTCTTTTTTGATGAGCTGGACATGCCCGACCCGGACGAATACCTGGGTGTCGGCTCCGGGACGCACGCCGAGCAGACCGCCCGGGTCATGCTGGCCTTCGAGCCGGTCTTGATGCAGCGCCGGCCCGATTGGGTAGTCGTCGTCGGAGACGTGAACTCGACCCTGGCGTGTGCCCTGGTGTGTGCCAAGCTGAACCTGCGCCTGGCGCATGTCGAAGCCGGGTTGCGATCATGGGATCGTTCCATGCCGGAGGAGATCAACCGCCTGCTCACCGACCAGATTGCCGACCTGCTCTTCACCCCTTCGCCCGAGGCTGACCTCAACCTGCTGCGTGAAGGCGTCAGTCCGGCCAAGATTCACTTTGTTGGCAATGTCATGATCGATACGCTGGTAAAGATGCTCCCCAAGGCGCGCCTCAGACCGGTGGTAGCTAACCTGGGATTGCATCGTGCGAGCTACACGTTGGTCACCCTGCACCGGCCGTCCAATGTGGATGTCCCCGAGACTTTGACGGAGATAATGGCTGCGCTGAAAGAAATGGTGTCTCGCCAGGCGGTCGTTTTCCCCGTCCACCCACGCACTCGACTCCAACTGGAGCAGCTTGGCCAGGGCGCCGGCCGGGTCCGGCTCATCGAGCCTCTCGGTTATCTGGACTTCCTGGCGCTGATGG
>MGNS01000155.1:0-3436 GCA_001795165.1 Chloroflexi bacterium RBG_16_57_11 | reverse complement strand
TGCCCTGGTGTTGACCGATTCGGGCGGCATCCAGGAGGAGACCACCTTCCTGGGGATCCCATGCCTGACGGTCCGTTCGACCACCGAGCGTCCCATTACGATCACCCAAGGCACCAACCGGCTGGTGGCGAGTAAGCGCCAGGCGATCCTGGACGCCGTGGAGCTTGTGGAGCAGCGCAAAGATGGTCCCCGTCCGCCGATTGAATTATGGGACGGTCACGCCGCCGAGCGCATCGCTCAGGTGCTGCTTGCCCAGCATGGTGAAAATCCTGCCGGGATGAACGACTAGACTGCACTCGCGCTGCGTGGAGGGCCTCAGCTCGCAGTCGGAGAGCCTTCCCCTCTCATTTCCATACGCGCAGGCTCCCTTCATGTATCTCCCAGATTTCGCTTGCAAAGCCCTGAATGAAGTAGCGGTCGTGCACCACCGCCAACACGGTGCCTTTGAAGGTCGACAGAGCTTGCTCGAAGCGCGCCCGCGATGGCACGTCCAGGTGATTGATTGGCTCGTCAAGTAAAAGCAGGTTGCATCCGTTGGCTGCCAGGCACGCCAACGCGAGCCGGGCGCGCTCGCCGTAGGATAGCTTGCTTACCGGTGTGAAGACCTCGTCACCTGTGAACAGGAACTGGTGCAGAAAAGCGCGCGCCTCTGTCTCGTTGAGCGGCACCTGGCCGCGCAGGGTGGTCAGCGCGTCGCTTTCAGCCTCTGGTGTTTCCTGCTCCTGGACCATGTAGCCGATGCGCACACCGCTACCCAATCGCGCCCTGCCGGCTAGGGGCGGCAGGGCTCCGCTGATCGTGCGCAGCAGGGTAGTCTTCCCGGCTCCGTTTGGCCCGATTAGCGCAATGCGCTGCCCGTAACGCACTTGCAGAGTGAGATCCGACAGCAGGACAATATTGTCATATCCTATGCTGAGTTCCTCCAGCAGGATCACATCCCGTCCGCTGGTGGAAGTGTGGCTGAGATCCAGCTTCATTTGCCAACTATTACGCGGCTTTTCGATGTGCTCCTCATTCAGAAGCTTATCCAGCCGTCCTTCGATGTTCTTTGCCCTGGCAACTGTCCGTCTCGAACGGTTGGCGAAGAAGCCCTTGGCAAATTTGTCGCCGCTGTCTGCTTTGCCGCCTTTACGGAATACGGCCTGGCCGCGCACCAGCTCCGCTGCGCACCTCAGCCGGACGATTTCCTCTTGCTGATCGGTGTAAGCCTGCCAGTGGCGCTCCCTCTCGGCCAGGTTCTGCTCTACGTAATCGCTGTAGTTGCCCGGGTAGGCTCGCAAGGTGCGCGTCTGCGGATCCATCTCAAGGATGCCGGTGACAGTCTGGTCTAAAAAGGCCCGGTCGTGCGAGACGATCAAGATCGCAGCCTCGCGCCTCAAAGGTGAGTTGACCAGCCAGTCTCCCAGCCATTCGAGCATGTCGATGTCCAGATGGTTGGTCGGCTCATCCAGCAATAAGAGCTGCGGTGAGGAGAGCAACACGCCCGCCAACGCCAGGCGGGTCTTCTGACCGCCGCTAAGAGTCTCAATGGGCGCCTCCAGAGGAATGCTTTCCAGCCCCAAGGCGTCCAAGGCTTCGGCGACTTGACCCTGGAGCTGCGCCGCCGCCGGCATCTGTTGCAAAGTCGCGTCAAATTCCCGTTGCAGTCTGGCGCTTTCGGGTGCTGCTACGAGGGCCGAGGCCAGCTTTTCCAGGCGAGTACTGGTTGAGAGCAGTTCACCAGTCATGCGGTCCAGGAAGTTGGACAGGCTTTCATCCGGCGCGTGGGTCAAGCCTTGCGGCAGGTAACCAAGGCGTACGCCTGGATGGTTGAATTTGTAATTTCCCGAGTCCGGTTGTTCCACTCCGGCCAGGATGCGTAATAAGGTGGTCTTGCCGCAACCGTTTGGCCCGACCAGTCCGAGGCGCTCACCTGAATTGAGACTGAAGGTCACATCCCGGAAGACCGTGTCGAAGCCATAGGATTTGGAGAGAGAGTTTACTGTAAGCATATGCCGCCTCTTAACGAAACAAAAAACCGAGGGCCAACGCCCTCGGTTAGATACAAGCGTGATCGAGCACAAGCTCGGACCGAGTCTCGTTACCCTGAAAAACCTTGAATTTAGCAGCTGCTGTCGGACATCTTGATCTCCAGTTTGATTACGATAGTCGTGGATTATATCATACCTGTTTGAACCAATTCAGGATAGATGTCATGCAGAAAAGGTGAGAGTTAGGATTTTCATTGTAATGCGAATGATGTTTTAATCAGAATGGCATAATTCATTCCCCAAACCAACTAAAGAAAAAACTTTGGAGGTCGATATGTCGAATACCATGGAGAATCTAAAAACTGCGTTCGCTGGTGAGTCGCAGGCCAATCGCCGTTATCTGGCATTTGCCAAACAGGCCGAGAAAGACGGCTATCCTCAGATCGCCAGGCTCTTCCGAGCCGTGGCCGCTGCTGAAACGGTTCACGCGCACAACCATTTTCGCATCCTGGGCGGCGTCGGTAGCACCGAGGAGAACCTGAAAGCCGGCATTGCTGGCGAAAATTACGAAGTGGTCAACATGTACCCTGAATTCATTGCTGAGGCAGAAGCCGCGGGAGAGAAAAAGGCTCTCAACTCCTTCAAATGGGCCTGGGAAGTGGAGAAGGAGCACGAGCAAATCTTGCAACAGGTGCTCTCCGATATGGGTGCAGAGATAACCGGCCTGGAAATCTGGGTTTGCCCGGTTTGCGGACACACGCACCTGGGTGTGCGGCCAGAGAAATGCCCGGTTTGTGGCACACCGGGTGAGCGCTTCGAGCTGATCGAATGATCAGATAAACACTGACATACCAATTTCTGCGGGCGAGGCCATCGCCCGCAGTTGCTTTATAATAACGGCTAGAGGAGGATGCCATGGCCAACGACGCGGAAATCCTAGATTTTTTGCTCCAGCATTTGAATGCCATAAATCAGATTGCTCACCAGCACCGGGACTACCACCGGCGTCCAGGTTGCGGCGCACAATGAGAGCCGGGTGATGGTTAAAATCGATGGTCATTGGAAGGTTGTGCACGTGCACAAGTCGCCTGCCTGGCCGGCCCCTCACCTGCAACCTTGAGTTGATTATGCCAATTCGGAGGCACGAATGACGGGACAGCCAATCCAAATTCCCCAACATGGCAAGGCTCGCGATGAAATCCTTAGCGAGCTGGGTGCAGCTCGCCAGCATGACGTGCGCTGGCAGGATGGAAAAGCCTTCAGCCTGGTTTATCGCGTGGACGACGAGGTCAGTGGAATCTTACAGGAAGCATACAACATGTTCTTCTCTGAGAACGGGTTGAACCCGATGGCCTTTCCCAGCCTGCGAAAATTCGATACCGAAGTCGTCGCCATGACAGCCAGCTTGCTGGGCGGCGATGAGCAGGTGACTGGCGCGATGACCTCCGGAGGCACCGACAGCATCC
>MGNS01000154.1:80427-81868 GCA_001795165.1 Chloroflexi bacterium RBG_16_57_11 | reverse complement strand
TGTTTATCTTGCTACCGGTAGAGTTCGGCATCGGAGCCCGCATCCTGGAGACCACCCCGATAAGCGGCGAGCAATGGCTGATCTGTATCGTGTTCGCCTTCGCCATGCTGCTGATCGATGAAGTGATCAAGTTCTTCATGCGCAGGAGTTGATGAATTTCACCGGCATCCTGCTCTTCGCCGGGCTGACCGTTTGGGATACCAATCGCTTGAAGCAGCTCTCCACCCAGCTGGAAGGCAAGCAGGGGATGGGCGGGTTGGTGGTCATCGGTGCGCTGGCGCTGTACCTGGACTTCATCAACCTGTTCCTGCTCCTGCTGCGCACCTCCAGGAGATAACCTGTCTGGAGGAAACAGATAATTATCGGCAGATGGAGGCGCTTGACAAGACGAAGCAAACCGGTAGGTGGTAAAGGGTCCTTTACACCCAGGCTTATCGTTAGAAAGCTGATCTTCAACATCAATGATTGAATATGAGGAGAATGATATGTGCTGCTTTTTCCTAGCCCTTTTATTCTTAGGCCCAAGGTTCGGTTTCCTGATCTGGTGGCTGATCCCGTACGGGCGCATCCAGGTTAACCTGGCTTTCAATACCTGGATTTGGCCGCTTTTGGGCTTGATTTTCCTGCCGTGGACCACGTTAATGTGGACCTTTGTTTATGGAGCGAACGGGATTGTTGGCTTTGATTGGGTGTGGGTCGGCCTGGCATTGGCGGGCGATATTGTCACCTATACCAGCGGCGCCTATAAGCGCCGAGAAGTGCCCTACTACCCGACCACTGCTCCTTAATGCCGGGCATACTTGGTCATCTGGTGTGGCCCATAACCGGGGCCACACCTAAAAGTGAGAAAACCAATCTATCATTGAGAGGAGAATTACTAGAATGAAGACCGTCAAATCTGTCGATGTCCGCTCGTTTATCGTGTATGGCGCCTTGCTGGCGGCTTTCTGGACCTTTGCTTTCGGCTTGATCTACTGGATCCTGGGCTGGCTATTTGGCGCCACGGCCTGGTGGATCGATATGAACCTGGCGAACTGGTCGGCCTATACCTTCGCTACCTTCCTGATGGTGATCTGGCGCAGCCTGGTCAACGCCCTGGGCGGCGCGCTGGCCGGCCTGGTTGTAGCCTTGGTCTACAACATCGTGGCCGACATGATGGGCGGCATTAAGCTCAAGATCGAATAAGACTCAATATCAACCATTTTTACTTGAAAAGGAGATTTGCAAGATGAAAAAACGTCCGTTCGGTGTCACTGTTCTGGCCATCCTGGCTGGGCTGGCCGCAGTCCTGGCTGGGGTCCATGCCCTGCAGGCGCTGGGGCTCTTCCCCTACTTCATTGGACCATTCTCGGTCCATGCCTTCAGCTTCTGGTCGTTCCTGATGTGGGCCTTGATGGTGTGGGTGTGGGTCTGGGTCTTCCAAATGCTCTGGCGAGTTGAC
>MGNS01000154.1:77118-80371 GCA_001795165.1 Chloroflexi bacterium RBG_16_57_11 | reverse complement strand
GTCATGCTGGGTGCAGCTGAGTGGTCCGACGTCAGCCTCAGCTTCATCATAAACGCACTGATCCTGATCTACGTCATGCTCCCTGGAGTAAAACGATCGTTTGACGTGGCTTAGGCATCGTATCCACGTGCCAGTGGGCACAATCCAAGATTTCACAATATAGTCGTAGGGGCGCATGGCATGCGCCCGCCACGCAATTCGGATTTCAACCAATAAAGGAGTAACTCATGAGTGATGTACCAGTTCAATTGATCGTCGCAGCCTTTCAAGACGAAAAATCGGCTGACGAGGCACTTAAAGTCCTTAAGCAAGCCCGGCGCGAGAAGCTGATCGGCATCCAGAACGCTGCGGTGCTGCGCAAAGATGAGAAGGGCAAACTGCATATCAAGGAAACCGCCGATCTGGGCGGCGGGAAAGGCGCGGCCTTGGGCGGCGTGGCTGGCGCGGCGATTGGCCTGATTGCCGGCCCCGCCCTGCTGGTGCCGGCGGCGGTAGGCGCCCTGGTGGGCGGCCTGACCGCCAAGCTTAGAGATAGCGGCTTCTCGGACGAGCGCTTGAAAACCCTGGGTGAAAACCTCAAACCCGGCTCATCGGCCATCATCGCAGTGGTCGAGCACAAATGGGTGGCTGAGGTGGAGAAGGCCATGGCCGAGGCTGGCGCCGACGCCGTGACCGCCGCCCTGGGCGCCGACATCGCTGAACAGCTCGAAGCCGGTCACCAGGTCGCTTACACCGCCATCTCCTCGGAGACCGGCTTTAGCGCGGCGCGCCTGGCTGGTGGAGAGGATTCGGTTGAAGGGGGTAAGGTCGTTGTAGATGAAAGCGGTGTGTATGGCGGGCGTTTCTACGCCACGAAGGAAGGCTTCGTGGTTGAAGGGATGGCCGCCACCGAAGAAGGCGTGGAATATGTCGCCGCTGCGGGTTTGTTGGAAGAACAGGCTGGCGGTGAAGAAGCCGCTAAGGCCCCTAAGGCCGAAACGCCCGCTGAAGGCGAAGAGCCAAAGTAGAAAAAGGTTGGATCAACGATCAATCATCGATCTGACCCGATACTTTAAATATCATTTTTACTAAGTTGAGGAAAGGAATGGAATTGTGGCAACTCTGACTGTATTCAAGTTCTCCACCCCTGACGGAGCCAACCAGATGCTGGATAAGGTCCAGTCTTTGCAAAAGATGGAGCTGATCAAGATCCAGGACGCGGCCATCGTGACCTGGCCGCAGGGCAAGGACAAGCCCAAGACTAAGCAGCTGGTCAACATGGCCGGCATGGGTGCTATGCAAGGCGCCTTCTGGGGCATGCTGTTCGGGCTGATCTTCTTCGTGCCCTTCTTTGGCCTCGCGGTTGGGGCGGCGATGGGCGCCTTGAGTGGCAAGATGGCCGATTACGGCATCAGCGATGAGTTCATCAAGCAGACTCGTGAGAAAGTCACTGAAGGCACCTCCGCCCTGTTCTTGATGACCAGCGACGCTGTGCTGGATAAGGTCACCGCCGAGCTCAAGGGCTACGAGTTCGAGCTGATCGCTTCCAACCTGACCAAGGAACAGGAAGAGCAGCTCATGGCCGCCTTCGCGGAAGAGTAGATTGATTACACGCCTGGGAGCTGGCGATGCAGAATGCCAGCTCCCAAAGCGATTTTGATCTAATGAAACCGGGCAATTGGCTTGCCAGACGGCTGAGGTGGTTGAAACACCAGGAGGATCGGGATGTCCGAATTAGTTGTTTTAACTTTCGATGACACAGAGCAGGCTGGAGCCGCTCTTGAAGCGCTCAAGAAAGCGCGCAGTGAAGGCTATCTGAAAATCGACGATGCTGCGGTGATTGTAAAAGATGAATCCGGAAAAGTCGACATCAAAAACCAACTGGACACAGGGACCAAATGGGGTGCAGTTGGCGGTGGCTTGATTGGTTTGATGCTGGCCAGCATATTTTTCCCGCTGGCTGGGCTGGCGATTGGAGCGATCGGCGGTGCCCTGGTCGGCAAATCGTTAAACCTGGGCGTGGATAAGAAGTTCGTCAAGGACGTTACCGAAACCTTGAAACCCGGCATGTCGGCGCTTTTTGTGATCGGCAGCGGCAATCCGGATGTAGTCATTGCCAGTTTGCGGCCCTTCCAGGGCACCATCTACCAGACCACCTTGCCGACGGAGGCTGTGGAAGAGCTCCACGCAGCTCTCAAGAAAAAGGAATAAAGGTTGAACGGCCTCCCGATCGATCCGATCATTAAGGAGGCGTGCGACCTGCGCACAGCTCTCGCCACGGATTAACCCGTCACTAGCCAGGGAACTGGCTTCTGGAAAGCCAGCTCCCTTACTTTATTATGTTGTTATGAGTTGTGTAAGATATTAGAAAATATGAAGCAACCCTCGATTGTAAAGCCGTTTCTCATCCTGGCGGGCGCGGTAATCGTACTGGCCGGGATGCATTTTGCCGCTTCTCTAATTACGCCGGTCTTATTGGCCTTCTTCTTCGCCACCCTACTTAGCCCAATCCATCGCTGGCTAAAGCGGCGTATACCAGGTGGACTGGCGCTGTTGCTCACCATGGGCGTCTTGGTGCTGGTAGCTATTTTCCTGATGCTGCTGATCAGTACTTCGCTGACCACACTGACCACCAGCCTGGGCAGTTACAGCGATCAGTTCAGCCAGCGCCAGGCAGAGTTGGCCGCGCAGAGCGGAGATCTGAGCCAGACTCCTGTTTTTAAACAATTTCTGTCTGCTTTGGATCCAGCTGTTCTGGTCAACGCGTTTGGTTTTATCTTGAGTGCTATCGCCAGCCTTTTCAAGAGTGGGTTTTTGATCCTGATTGTAACGTTGTTTACTTTGGCGGAAGGCTCGCAATTCAAAAAACGTATGCTGGGCGCTTTTGGGCCGGATCATTTCCTGCCGAAAAATGTGACCTCACTGGCGCAGATGATGATCAATTACTTTGGTCTGCGGGCGATTGTCAATCTGGTCACCGCGACTGCCACGGGTATCATGCTCTGGTTTTTCGGTATCGAATACGCAGGTCTATGGACGGTATTGATATTCTTCCTCAGTTTTATCCCCTATATTGGCGCCTTCTTTGCCATGATACCGCCATTATTGCTTGCCTATGCACAAGGCGGCCTGGGACTAGTGATTATCATTGGTTTGCTTTCAGTGGTCATTAACAGCGTTACAGAAAACCTTGTCGCTCCATTGGTGATGGGCAAAGGCCTGTCGATCTCTCCTACGGTTGTTTTCCTTTCTTTTATCTTCTGGATGTTTATCC
>MGNS01000154.1:76085-77088 GCA_001795165.1 Chloroflexi bacterium RBG_16_57_11 | reverse complement strand
CGCTCACCGTAGGACTGATCCTGTTCATGGGCGTTTTCGAGGAGACACGTGGCCTGGCGGCCATGCTGGTGACCATTCCGAAGACTATGGCGGATACCACCGACCAGCCCTGCGCAGCGACGATGTTGTAGAACACACCATACCTTCATGATCTACGAAAGCTAAGAATATGGGCTTTCGAGAGAAAACCGGTACTTAGGACTGGTTTTGATACCAAAAACTAGATTAGCAAAGGAGGATTTTTATGTTAGGACGAGACAGACGGCAAGACCGCCGCGATGATCGTCAGGAAGACCGCAGCCTGGGACGGCCAGGTGGTGGTGGCAACCATTACCAGATGCGCCAAAAAATGGTTGCCATCGGCGACGACTTCTGGATCGAAAACGATCGGGGCCAGAAAGTTTTCAAAGTGGACGGCAAGGCGCTGCGCGTGCGCCAGACCCTGATCTTCGAAGATGCCCATGGCACCGAGCTGTGCAAGATCCAGGAGCGCATGCTGCGGGTCAAAGACAGCATGGAGATCGAAGGCCCGCACGGCGAGAATCTCGCCATGGTCAAAAAGGCTTTGATTACCCCACTGCGTGAGCGTTGGGTGGTCAAAATCAAGAACGGGCCCGACCTGGATGTGCAGGGCAACATCCTGGACCACGAATACAGCATCGGCGAGGGGCGCGACAAGGTGGCCGAAGTGTCCAAGAAGTGGTTCCGCCTGCGCGATTCCTACGGCGTGTCGATCGATCCAGGCCAGGACGATGTCCTGATCCTGGCGGTGGCGGTGTGCATCGACGAGATGGCTCACGGAGGTCGGTAATTACGGTAATGGTGGAATGGTTCGCACTCCATCCACCGTGTATTCAACCCGGGTGTTCTTCAAAGGCCGCCTGGGAATAGAGAGATCGCCCTAAAGGAGGATGATATGTGTTGTTTCTTCGCTGCCCTGGTGTTTTTTGGTCCACGATTGGGGTTCCTGGTGTACTGGCTGATCTGGCCCCTTCGGGTGGCA
>MGNS01000154.1:75207-76068 GCA_001795165.1 Chloroflexi bacterium RBG_16_57_11 | reverse complement strand
TCAGCCTTCCCTGGTTGGTAGGCCTGTGTGGCCTGATCTTCGCCCCATGGACAACCTTGATGTACGTGATCATTTTCCCATTGAACGGCTTTGATTGGATCTGGCTTGGCCTTGGGATCGGTGCGGACGTTGTCAGCTACATTGGCGGCTACCACAACCGCAAGCAGGTGCCTTACTACCCAGAAACCGCACTTTAGCATAGGACTTACACATTTGAGTGTGAAATGAGGGGGGACAGGTGTAGCTGTCCCCCCGGACAGGCTTAGCTGTCCCCCCCACCCTCAGATCATCAAGTAAACAGTACATAACTCTCAAAGGAGGCAAGACAAAAGACCCATGCCGCTAACTGAACAGGAGGCACACCCATGACCATCGGGCCCTTGCAACTGATTTTGGTCAAGTTTTCGGATGATCAACACATGCGCCAGATCTCGGAGGAGATCAAAGCCGCTCGCCGGAGCGGTGTCATCCGGGTGGTCGATCTGATGATCATTCACAAAGACATGAACGGCGTCTTGCAGGAGAAGAAGTTCAGCGACCTGGCCGAAGCCCAGAAAGCCGAATACGGCCTGCTGCTGAGAGGTTTGCTGGGCATGCGCGCCGCTTACAAGACCGCCGGAGATGTGGATCAGATCACCGCCGCCATGTCGCTTTCTCCGGGTGACTTCGGCATCACCAGCGAACAGGTCCCGCAGATCGCGGCCAACCTTCCCAACGGAGGCTCGGCGATCCTGGCCATGTTCGAGCACGCCTGGGCGGTGAAGCTGAAAGAGGCTCTCCTGAACGCAGGCGGTGAGCTCATCGCCCAGGGGCTGCTCTCGCCGGAGACGCTGGCCCTCGGCGGCACAACCCTTGACGAAG
>MGNS01000154.1:62974-75187 GCA_001795165.1 Chloroflexi bacterium RBG_16_57_11 | reverse complement strand
CTCAGAAGATCGAAGCCGATGCGGAGCAGGCCGCCGCGGCGGAAGTTACCGAAGCCGACCAGAAGCTGGCCCAGGCGAAAGCTGAAGCCGAAGCTAAAATCGCCGAAGCCCAGCGCGTCCTGGATGACGCCGAAGCCCAGGTGGCCGAGAGAATGGAGCAGGCCAAGCTGGTGGCGGCGGCGGCGATCGCCGCCAGCGTGCGCACAGCGGCCGATGAGCTGCAACAAGCAGAACAGAGCAGAAAGGAAACCGAGGCGCAGCTAGAGCAAAGCAGATTAGAGATAGAGGCGCTCCGGGAACAGAGTAAACGCGATGCCGCGGAAGCCGAGGCGCGCCTGGAGCAAAGCAGATTGGAGATCGAGGCACTCCGCGAGCAGAGCAAGCTCGACGCCGCGGCGACCGTTGCGCTGGGCACAAAGTTGGCTTCAGGACAGTTGCAAGCCGGAAGGCAAACTGCCCAGGAGACCATCGACCAGGGCATCCAGACCGCTGAAGAGATCAAAGCGGCCGCAGTCACCGAGGCCCTGATGATCCTGCTGGAGGCTCAGCTGGTCCGGCGCGAAGCCACCCGCCAGGCAGTGGATATGCTGGTGTCTGCCTCGCTGATCCAGCAAGCCGCCGCTGAAGACTCGTATGCCCGCCTGATGGCATCCGCCTCCAACGATGCATAGGTGTAATGTCTGGAAGAAGCCAGCACACCTCTCTCGCACCATAGAAACGCATATAACAGGGATCAGATGGGCAATGAAATTCGCCCATCTGATATTTATCATAAAGCTTTAGAGAAATCCCACGGAGGGCACATGATCGCAGCCGTGTTCTGGAGTGCATTAGCCACCGGGACCTTATTGATCGGCATGGCGCTTGCTTACCGTAATGTGGTCGGCCCCAGGTGGACAGGCTTGATTATGGCATTTGGCGCTGGCGCCATTATCAGCGCCGCAGCGTACCAGCTCGTCCTGGGCGCCATCATCGAGGATATTGGGAAATATTACCTAGTGGGGCTGGGGATGGCCGCCGGCGCGTTCACCTTTTATTTCTCCGACAAGTGGGTCGATCATCTAGGCGGCGCGCAGCGTATGAATATGGACGGCGAGCAATCCACTGGATCGGGCATGGGGATTCTATTAGGTTCCATGCTCGACGGCGTGCCCGAATCCCTGGTGCTCGGCCTCTCTCTGGTCCATTCGCCTCAAGTCTCTATTGCCTTTATCTTCGCGATTGCAATCAGTAACATCCCGCAAGGCTTAGGCGGCACAGCCGGAATGCTCAGCAGCGGCTGGCCACGCAGCAAAATCACCCGCCTGTGGCTGGCCGTATGCGGCCTGAGCATACTGGCAGCTGTGCTTGGCTATAGCCTGGCGTTGCTGGTTCCAGGCGCGAACGGCGCCACGATTGACGCCTTCGCCGCAGGCGCCTTGCTGGTGATGCTCAGCGATTCCATGATCCCCGAATCTTTCGAGCACGGCGGCCGGGAGACCGGGTTGTTCATGGTGTTGGGCTTCGCGGTTGCTTTGGCGATGACTTTAGCGCAACTCGGAGGGTAGACATGATCCCTCGGAATAATCTATGATAGAATCCGTTCTCAGCACCTCATTCCTCATTTTGGAGTTTTTCCTCGATGTCAACTAAGGCGAAAAATAAAAGGGCGAGCAGCCCCAAGGTAAGCGGTACCAAGCCAGGCAGCACGAAGACAAGCTACACGAAACCAATGAATAAAAAGAAAGCGCCGGTTAAAAAAGTACATGGCGCGTTACTGACGACCGTCTTGGTCATCATGGGAGTGCATGGTATTGTCGCCGCCTATATGTATTACAGCATGAGCACTGCCCCCACTGTCCAGCGACCCTGGATTATCGGTATGATGGTATTGCATTTCCTTGCCAACATCGCTGCCGCGGTGGGGATCTATTACTGGAAAAAGTGGGGGCTTTACATCTATGGCGCCTCGACGATATTGGCCCTGGTGGCAGGATTAATCTCGGTTGGCATGTGGTCGGTGTTCTATATGGTGCTACCGCTCGCCATCGTTGGCTGGTTGCTGCGCACTAAATGGGATTACTTCGAATAAACCAAAGTGTCTCAAAGCTGGGTGATTCTCCGGTTCTGTGCAACCAGCTTCCCGGCTTTGAACACATACAATTTTTCAGCCTGACCGATGATGGCGGCAGACGGTGAAGGTGCATCCAAAATTACAAAATCTGCCTGGCACCCCTTTTTGAGTCCATATCCTTCCAGCCCCATCAACCTGGCGGCGTTATATGTCGACATCTTAAGGATGGTTTCCAATTCCTCTATGCTATCCATATGAGCACCGTAAGCCAGCACCAATCCTTCCTCCAGCAGGTCGAAATTCCCCAATGGACGGAATACATCGCGGACATTGTTGGAGGCATAAGCCACGTTGACGCTGGCCGCCAGCAGCTGCTTCACGCGCGTCAGCCCTCGACGTACATGTCTGTTGTCCTCCCGCCCTAAACGAACCATGTCCGGTTGGCTGATCACGCTGATTTGGGCTTCGCTTATCAGCGCGATCGCCTCATCTGCTACCTCTGGCATCGCTGAGTCCAGAGCGCAAACATGCCCCGCGGTCACCCGTCCTTGATAGCCGCTCTCGATCACCCTTCGTGCGGCGTACACCACCTCCAGATCATCCAGCCCCACAGACGATGGAATTCCGAGATCGGCATGCAAATCCAGGTCAACATCCATTTCCATCGCCAGATCGAGGGCCGCGTCAATATGCTGGCGGAACTTCACCCCAGAACCGCGCTCCAGATTGCTGGCGCAGCCCATGACGTCGGCGCCACAACGGAACGCATTGATAAACAAGTCCAGGCTACCGGGCCGGCTGAACAGGCCGTGTTGTGGAAACGCAACGATTTGCAGCGTAACCCGATCGCGATATTTCTCCCTCACTGCAACCAGCGCCTCCAGGTGTCGTAACCCCACTTCGGGATCGACATGGCATTGGGCGCGCATGGCGGTTACGCCATGCCGGGAAGCCAGCTCCATGGCCAGGCCTGCGCGCTGTTCGATTTCCTGGCAGGTGAAGCTCATTCGGCGCTGCTCGACCGCTTGGTTCAATTCGACGGGAGAGCGAAATGGTTGAATGCGACCCGGCCGGACCGGGTCATTCATCAAGGCAATGTCCAGGTGAACATGACTTTCGACAAAACCGGGTATCAGGAGCCTGCCTCCCAGGTCAAGCACATGAGCTGCAGGATAGTTCAAACCGGCGCCGCTCTCGACCAGAACGCCTTGGTCTATTGCAAAATCAAGGTGTTCCTGGCTGTCCTGAACAGATGCATTATGTAGGATTAGATCTATCATGGCACTCAAGAGCTCGTATGGTTCACTCGTCGTTGATATGCCGCAGCCAATCCACCGGAGGCCGTTTCTCGATAAAGCGACGGCAGGTTGTTCCCTGTCTCCAGCATAACTGCTACCACTTCATCGAATGGGATTAAGTGAGTTCCATCGGTGAACAAAGCATAGGTCGCGCAACCCACCGCACGGTTCGCCGCAAAGGCGTTGCGCTCGATACATGGGATTTGGACCAGCCCACCGACGGGATCACAGGTCAGACCCAGGTGATGTTCCAATGCCATCGCGGCGGCATATTCAACCTGCCGGATGGTTCCACCCATCAATTGTGTCGCGGCAGCAGCCGCCATTGAACATGCAGCGCCAACCTCACCCTGACAGCCTACCTGCGCGCCAGAGATCGAGGCATTGTGCTTGATCAGGTTCCCGATCAGCCCCCCCGTCGCCAGAGCACGGAGAATCGAGCTCTCCGGACAATGTAAGATCTCTTTTATATATCGTAAAACTGCAGGCATCACACCACAGGAACCACAGGTTGGCGCGGTCACCACCTGCCCTCCGGCTGCATTTTCCTCTGACCCGGCCAGAGCATAAGCCGAGAGCCGGCCTTGGCGCCTCGAATGCTCGCCTGCGCTGATGGTCTTGCGGTAAAACGACCAGGCCTTACGAGGCACTTTCAAGCCACCTGGAAGAACGCCCTCGGCTTTCAGACCACGCTTGATGGTGACCCGCATAGCCTTCCAGATCATTCCCAAGAATGACCAGATTTCAGCTCCTTCGCGTACTTCGATATATTCCCAAAACGCCTGGCCTGCGCTATCGCATCTTTCCAGGATATCCGATAGGGTATTCAGGTCGTAAACAGGTTTCAACTGCGAGGGGGTCCCATCCCCAATTGCGCCGCCGCCCAGGCTGTAAACCTGCCAAGGTTCCGATTTTCCGCCATCCTCAAATGACGCCTCGAATTGCATGCCGTTTGGGTGGAAGGGGAGCAATTGATCGGGTTTCCAGATGATCTCAACCAGTGCAGGAGATAAAGCCTCCTGGATGGCGATATCCGTCAGGTGCCCTTTTCCGGTCGCCGCGAGGCTGCCGTATAACAGTATCCGGTACTTCGTTGCAGCTGGATAACGCTGCTTAAACTCCTCGGCCGCCTTGCGCGGCCCCATGGTATGGCTGCTCGAAGGACCATAACCAATACGGTAAAGCCCGCGGATGGACTCCATGACCTACTTCATCTCGAATCCCTGCTCGAGCAGAATCTCGCGCAGCTGATACCGCCCTTCTTCCGGCGGAGCCTTGGATGTCGTCCGGGCAATGATAAAGGATCCATCATTAACTCGTTCCCGGCTAACCCTTTTTATAGGGCTTGCTGAAAATATCCGCATAGCCGACCAGCTCTTTGTAGCCGGGCTGAGAATATGCCAGGCGTTTGCTGGTGCGTGCGCCGTAACCGACTAAACCTTCCAATAACTTCAGTGCGGCCACCACGCCATCCACCACCGGGATATGCAGCTCAGCTTCCAATTTTTTATCCAGCCCGCTCATCCCGGCGCACCCCAGGCAGATCACCTCGGCGCCGTCTTTATTGATTGCCTGCTGGGAGGCCTCCAGGATCATTCGATAGGTGTCATCCGGGCTGGCTGACTCCAACGCCAGAACCGGCATGCCAGTCGAGCGCACCGACGCGCAGCGCTCCGCCATGCCATAATGCCGCACGGCATCCCACAACAGCGGCTCCCATTCACGGTTGGTCGTCACCACGCTGAATTTGTGACCTAACAAGCAAGCCACAAATATCGAGGCTTCCGCAATACCCAAAACTGGCTTGTCGGTGATTTCTCGCAGTGCATAAACCGTTGGATGGTCGCTATAGCAGGCGATTACGAACGCATCAAAGTTATCCAGGTTAGCTAAAGACACTTCCAGGGTACCCGGCGAGCTGAGAAGTTCATCATATATACTTTCAATCGAGCGAGGTCCCGATTCCGGGTTTAACGCCTGGACAATTGTCCCTGGTGTGGCATATTTCTCGGCAATCGCCTGGATCTTGGCGGTGAAGCTGTGAGAGGTATTCGGATTGATCAATAAGATACGCATCGCATAACTCCTGCCATTTCTTAGAGTCTTGGAAATTATGACGGGCGAGGCGTAGCAAGCGCCCCGCCCGCACTACAAGGGACGTTGTTCGATGTTTGCTTTTAATGAATGTCGATCGCCGGCTTGGCGATCAAGCGTCCCGACTCATCGTATTTCAGGCTATCCAGCCGCGAGAGCGGCAGGCGATCCAGATACCAGGAGACCGCACCGGTCATGATGTAATCCGCAAGATCCCGGCCGATGGTTGGGGCTTCAATGACACCGTTTCCGCCTGCGCCAGCCGCCAGGATATAGCCTTCCACCGGCGTCGCGCCTAATACCGGCAAGAAATCCGGGGGCTCCGCACGGTATCCGACCCATTCGTTCACGACGGATGATTCGAGCAGGCGTGGATATTGCGCCAGGAGCTCCTCGGTCAAAAAGTCCCAAAAGTAAGCATCCGTCCCACCGGTCATGGGGAGCAGATCGGGGTCCCAGAAACCGGCGTGCATCGGGTCATTCAAGTCCATGCTCTGGTGGGACTTGCAAATGAAAACGTTGTCTTTGTCCTTACGAGCATAGAAGCGCGGGTACTTGAGCACGGGAAAGTTATAACCCAATTTTTCGGCCGGCTCCAAGATAAAGACTTCGGCTTTGGTATGCCAGATAGGTAGCTGCACCCCAACCAACTGTGCGACATGCCGCGCCCACGGACCGCTGGCATCCACCACCACATCGAAGTCAAAATGGCCTTTACTGGTCTCAAGGCCGGTGACTCTTCCATTCGCGGTCGTGAAACCGATCACCTTCGTCCCAATGTGGACCTGAACGCCGCCTTCGCGCGCCAGGCGAGCCAGGGTGTTCGCGGTCATCGTGGCGTCAAAGAAACCATCGTCCGGGCACCAGCCCGCGCCAAGAACGCCTTCCAGGTTCAGATCAGGGATGATCTGGGATATTTTTTCGGCCTCCGTCCAATATTCAGCATGATAGCCAGAAGCCAGCGTCAGGGCAACCGCCTGCTTCACATACATCTCATATTGTTTGTAGGGGCAGACGGTCAGCGTACCGGTCTTTTCAAAACCGGTGGAGCCGGGAAAACGCTTCTCGAGACCGGTATAGAAGTTGAAACCAAACAGACGAACCGACCAAAATTCATGCGAAACGGAATCGTCAATCAGACAAAAGGTGGCGGCTGATTTTGCGGTTGTGCCAGAGCCGATGCTGTTCTTTTCGAACAGGGTGACTTCCGCTTCTGGATATTGGCTCAGGAAATATGCCGTCGCGGTGCCAATGATCCCGCCACCGATAATCCCTACTCGTTTTTTCATAGTTTTTGCTCCTTTACGAACTTTTATCAATATTTCGCCCGGATAAAACCATAAACGGATCAAGCCATCCAGACCGGGTGGATGCTGCGTGCCTTGATACGCTCCATGAGAGCCGGTATGAATTCATATAAATCCGCCACCACTCCATAATCCGCCTGCGAAAAAATGGCGGCGCCTTCATCGGTGTTGACGGCGGCGATTAGGTGTGAGTCGCGTATGCCGACGATGTGCTGGATCGCACCGGAGACACCCACCGTCAGGCACAGCTCGGGCTTGATTTTCGCCCCCGAAAGACCCAGCCATTCAGGGAACCAGTCTCGATCGGAAGCGATTGGCCGCGAGCAGGCCAGCTGTCCATCCAACATATCGGCCAGGGTCTGGATCATCTGCAGATCTTCGCGCTGTTTTACCCCCTGACCGACATCCACGACCAGCCGGGCTTCTTCCAGGCGCGCCCCGCTGGCCGGTTTTGGCTTATATTCCAGAATGGTCATTTTTGACGCGGTGCCGGCGACCTCGAGAACGACGATGTCGGCCGCCTTATCCGCGGCCGGGCCAGCTTCAAAGACCCCCGGTGCGATGGTCAGGATCGCTAAACCGGGTTTGAAGCCATAAGTTGCAATCCCGGTGCCGGTATAGAGCATGCACTGCGCCGCCGTGGACTGGGTGACCGGGTCGAATTGAAAACCGACTACCCAGGCTGCGTAGCCTGCCCCCAGGCGCTCCGAGACTCTCGGTGTGACCTCCATACCCAGCTTGGTCGCGCCCACCAGTAACACCACAGGCTGGGCTTGGGCGATGGCTGTGGTCAGGGCAGCAGTCACCAGCTCGGGGTTGCGGTCATCCACATCGATCTGGTAAAGCACGTCTGCGCCCAGATCAGCCAATGCCGATACGTTTTTCCCCAGAACCAGAGCGGCCACCTTCCAGCCAACAGCGATGGCCTGCCGACGTGCTTCACCCAACAACTCCCGCAGCAATGCTGGCTTTTCGCTATATACAAGGATTGTATTCGGGCTCATGGTTACGCCGCTCCTATGACGACATTTTCCTGCAAGAGAATATCGATCAGCTGGTCAGCCATTTCCACCGGAGTTCCCGCCTTAAGCATGTGTTGTTTGCGGTGGACGATCATGCCAATCTGGGCAGACGATGTAAAAGCGTTAAGTTTCACCAGCTCGGCCAGCGAAAGTCCCAGGTCAGCCTCCGCTTGCCAGATGTTGACCGGCTTTTTCTTGGCTTTCAGGGCGTCCATCAGCGTGGTACGGCGGGGTGGGAAGGCTTCTTCGGCAATACTGACCAGCGCTGGCAACGATACCGACACGGTCTGCAGGCTGTCTTCCAGATCGCGATCGGCCTGCAGGCCGCCATCGCCCAGGCTGATCCGGCGGGCATACGAAACCAGAGGCAAATCCAGACGCTCGGCCAGGCGCGGCGCAACCTGGTAGGTGTAACCATCGTCGCTGGCAAAACCGCACAGGATCAGGTCAAATGGTCCCAATTTGCGAATGGCGGCTTCCAGGATGCGCACCGCTATCCGGGCGTCAGCCGCACCAGTAAAGGGGTCATCGATCAGGTAAACCTCGTCCAGGCCCATCGCCAGGACGTCTTTGAAGCTCTCACGAGCGGCCAGCGGACCGAGTGTCAATCCTTGCAAGCTGGCCCCGGTCTCTTCTTTCAAGCGTACCGCCGCCTCGACCACATTTTTATCGATGTTACCGATCTTTTCAGGCACTCCGGACATGCGCAGCTCTTTGGTAGATGGATCTACCTTGATCTCTGCCACATCCAATGAGTATTTTATCAGAGCTAATATTCTCATTAATCATGCTCCTTTTCTGGCAAGGTCATCCGTATCGGAACAGAATGCCAAAACCACCCTGCGGATTTCGCCAGGTGATGCCTTTATTGCCGCCATGGTCACAGGAAATTTGACAGGTCCCGCACTCCAGGCAGTTCTCATAGCGCACGGCGACGTGGTCATCGACCCACTGGTAAACATACGCTGGGCAGACCGTCAGGCAGGGCTTCAGTTCACAGGATTTGCAGCGCTCCTGGTCTACTTCAATGTGGCTCTGTTCTTCGTCGATCTCGTATTTATCCAGCCCGAGGCGTGCATCCATAGTTAATGATTTCTGGCTCATAGCACAACCCCTCTCGAGATCTGGTAAACATCTTTTACCAAATCCACCATCGACACCTTCCCCTTCATCTCCTCCCGCAGTACAGCCAGGGCCTTCGATCCTGGTTGCGTGGTCGGGCTAAACAGATTTTCCATGACTTTGCAGGCCAGCTCAGGGTAAACCTCGAACAGGCGCTTATTCTCCAGCAGGGGATAGGTGGCTTTGAAGGTTTGCCAGTCCTGGTAGATGGAGGTTTGTTTCAAATTTGTCTCGTAAGCCGCCAGCGCTGTAGCGGAATAGTTTTGCTGCTCCCGGGCAGCAAGGATGGCCCGGGCTGCTTCAGCCGCAGAGATCATGGCAAAGTCCATGCCCCTCAGGGTCATGATATTGTTCAGCAGCAGCCGCGCCGCGCTGCCGGCGACAACATACCCATCGCCATACAGCTTAGACATCAGGTGAAAACCGCCACGATGCACGGTTTGGGCGGAGTACTCCACCACTTCGCCGCCGTCAATCAGGCGGGCAACGAGCGGGTGGCTCTTGAATTCATCCAATACCTGATGCGGCTGCCTCTTACTCTGGTAAAGGGCGTCGATCTTCACAACGATTCCCAATGACAGGGAAGCCTTATTGGTGTACAAGAAACCACCGCCCTCGATCCCACAGGTATGGCCAACGAAGGTGTAGGCCATGCCCGTATCGGAAGTGCACTGGAAACGCTCTTCGATGGTTTTTTCCGGCAGGGCAATGATTTCTTTTACACCCAGCGAGACATCGTGAGGGTGAAATTCCTCTCGCAGGCCGGCCAGCTTAAGCAGCAGGGAGCGCGTGCCTTCTGCGACCACCACAACATCGGCGCCGATCAGATCCGGCCCAGCCTGGATACCAAGCACACGGCCATTTTCCACCAATAAGGAATCCACTGTGACGCCGGTAATCAGAGCCGCCCCGGCGTCTTCGGCCTGTTTTGCCAGCCAGGGGTCGAAACGTGCGCGCAGCACGCTGAAAGCGTTATAGGGTGGCTGGGCAGCTTCCTGGCTGCGAAAATCCAGCCCGACCGAGGCATTCTCCGACAGCATCGTCAGCTGATGATTAGTGATGGCACGCTCGACCGGCGCGCTGTTCCAAAATTCCGGGAAGATCTGGGCGGCCAGCTTGGAATAGATCAGGCCACCCGAAACATTTTTGCTCCCCGGAGTCTGGCCTCGTTCGACGATCAAGACATTCAGCCCGGCCTGTGCAAGTAAATAACCTGCTGTAGACCCGGCCGGACCAGCTCCGACAACGATCACATCAAACTTTTCCATACCGCTACCTCAATGAAAAACAAACAGCTCGATCAATACCCGGCAGTCGCGCCAGCCGTAGGGCAAGCACGACTGCCGGGAAAAACCAGTCTTACGGGATGATGCAGGCCATCACGCCCTTTTGAGCGTGCAGTCGATTTTCAGCCTCATTGAAACAGGCATTACCCCATTTGCTATCCAAAACATAATCCGTGACCTCGGCTGCGCGCTCGCAAGGCAGACAGTGCATGTACTGCACCGTCGGTTTCGCCATGAGCATGCGCTTCTCATCGGCGATCCATCCTTTATACTTCGCAAACAACTTCACCATTTCGTCCGGTTCTGGCTTGCTCGTAACTGGAGGCAGTAAGTCCAGGCAGACGTAGTTCTTGGCATAGACGATGTCCGCGTTCTCACAGGCGTCTTCCATATTTTCTACAACGCTGTACGAGCCGCCATTAAGCTCCACGTTTTCTTTGATTGCCGCTTCGATCTCTGGATCGATATGCATCTCTGGCGGGCGGGCAAAGACGATGTCGGCGCCATAGAAGCTGGCCGCGTACATGAAATCGTGATGCGGAGCGATCGGTTTCTTGGGGCTTGATCCCCAGGTCCAGGTGACGCCCAGCTTGCGGCCGCGCAGGTCACGCCCAAACAGCTCTCGCAAGGTCATCACATCGGCCATACCCTGGCAAGGGTGATACTTGTTATCTTCCATGTTGATGACTGGCACTTTTGACCATTTGGCGAATTCCTGGATGATCTTGAGGCTCTTGTCATATTCCCAGCCAACCTTATCGCCCAAAATACGTATAGCGATGCAGTCACCCATGCTGGAGAGCACGCGTGCCACATCTGAAATACGCTCCGAGCCATAGCCCTGGTCTTCGCCTTCCAAAGTCGGCAGACGGGTGGCGTCTGGTTGCAGGAAGTGTCCGTGCCCACCCAGCTGGAAAATTCCGGCCTCGAAGCTGTTGCGCGTGCGCAGCGAGGGGTTGAAGAACATCATGAACAAAGTGCGCATTGGCAGGATATCATCGTGGCGGCGGCGCATGGTCATGTCGGCCTTTAGTTGCAAGGCGACATCCAACATGGTGTCGATTTCTTCTTTAGTGAAATCGCGCAGGGTGATAAAGTCTCTGCCCTTTAAACCTTCTGTTATCATCTTAAAGTGTCTCCTTAGATTTCAAATTCGAATTTTCTGTCCCTAGCCGGGCTTGCTTGGTGGAATTCACAAATCTTGCCGGGCTTTGGAATTCATGATTAAACGATACGACGTTTATCGTCTGGGTTTTCCTCATAGCGCCAGGATATGAGCTAGCCTTCGCCGAACAGTCTGCGCCACTCGCGCCCGACCTGCTCCATCTTAGACTTGGCCCCGGTGCGACGCATGCGATACAGGTGGAACATGCCAAGCTGCCATTCCGTCATCCAACGAGCGGCAAAATCACCCCGAGCGGTCTCATCGAAGATCTTTTCGATTTCAGCCCGGTCTATTACGCGCGGCCCGCTCATGCGCACCGCAAATTCGCAAGTGCGACTGCTGCGGTTGGAGATATATTCCTCGATGCCCATCTCATCCATCACATCGATCACCGAGCGCAGCGAACGGATCGATTTGGCGTAGGCGAAATACGGCGGGTAACCATGCTCCACCATCACCTCGAACACGGCCCGCATCAGCGCGATCGTGCCGCCGTACAACACCTGCTCCTCGAAGTTGTCGCCCTCGGTCTCCGAGTCAAACTCGACTTCAACCACACCCACACGCGTGCTGCCGACCGCCTTGGCGATGGCCAGCACCACCTGCATCGCTTCGCCGGTTACGTCCTTATCGACGGCCACCGCGCCATAGATACCCGAGCCGGCCAGGAATTTTTCACGCACCAGGTGGCCGGGTGAGTTTGGCACAAACAGCACAACGTTGACATCCGGGGGCGGCTGGATAGCCCCATACAACACGTTGAAGCCATGGGCGAAGCTGAGCGTGGCGTTCGGTTTCAGGTTTTTGTGGACAAACTCCCGATATACCGATGGCTGTGCCGGGTCCGCCAGCAGGACATGCACGAC
>MGNS01000154.1:55214-62948 GCA_001795165.1 Chloroflexi bacterium RBG_16_57_11 | reverse complement strand
AGTCGTAGACCTCGAACCCATCTTTGGCTGCTCGATCCCAATCCGGGAAACGGTCGCGTGGGCCGGCGCCAACAATCACCTTCAAACCGCTTTCGCGCATGCACAACGCCTGCGGACCACCTTGGATGCCGTACCCGAGAACTGCGATCGTCTTTCCTTGCAAGACATCCAGGCTGACATCTTCATCACGATAAACCTGGTTCAACATATTTTCCTCCTTGTAGCGGGATAACTATAAATACTGAGTGTAATCGCGATTGACATCTTTATACAGCAGGTAGGCCGATTTTTCCCAACCGGTAGCGTAGAAGAATTGTGGGCAGAATGGCGCCATATAAATGTAATCGTCTTTTTGGACCTCGATCAAGTCATGGTTCAGCCAGTACAGGCCGCGGCCATACAGCATATACAGGCCATGCTCCATGACATGCGCTTCGACAAAGCTGAAATACACGCCGGGATCAAAGACCTGGAGGTTGATCCCCATATCGAAGCCTAATTGTTCATAGGGAGTCAGGTGCTGTTCCATGTAGGTGTCGGTTGGGTCGGCGCGAACATCGCTTTCATGGGCAATAATTGGATCCGGCACAGCGATCCCATCAACCTTGATGTAACGGCGGCGGACCCACACCAGCCGGCTGAGCGCATCGCTGGCGCTGCGGAATGCATATGCCGCGTTCGGCGGCAGCCAGGCAAAACTGCCCTGAGCCATTTCATGCTTGTTGCCTTCCAAGTCGAATTGCACCTGGCCCTCAAGAACGAAGAAGAACTGCTCAAATTCTTCGGAGCGGGAGGCCGTAGTGTGCCCGCCGGGCTCCACCAGCAGCTCATGCTCGACAAATTTCGCCCCGTGTTGGGGGGTGGTTAATACCTGTGCCAACACCCCTTCGAAACCCGGCAGGTGATGCTCCACCCGGTTGGCGCGAGGGAAGATCATATAGCTCCCAGGGACATTGATACAGCGACAGCGTGAAGTCACATCGGCGTCACCTACGATCAATTTCGTATTTTGCGCTGGTTGCATTGCTAAATTGCCTCCTTAGGTATGGTATAACCGGCCAGCTGGCGCAAGGCCAGCAGCGCCAGGAAACGCGCGGCCTCTACGATTTGCTCGACCGGGACATGCTCGTCTGGAGCATGAGCTACCGCCGGCTCACTTGGACCAAAGATGATGATTGGTAAACCAGAACCGGCAAACCATCGCCCGTCGCTGGTCTGAACATACCCGGTCAGGGGGCGGGCTTCGCCTGCTACGTCTGCCAGTGCGCGATCCGCCAGGATAACAAAAGGGTGATCCTGGGGCGTATTTACATTGGCCGCTACCTCGCCTTGCGAAAATAGCTCATAACGGAGCGGCTCGACGCACCTGCCAAACTCATCCAGTGCATCCTGGATTTCCTTCATTGCCGCCTCACGCGTTTCACCAGGCAGCAGGCGACGATCCATCTCGACTTTACACCAGTCTGGGACGATATTCCATTGGATGCCGCCCTGGATCTTACCGATATTCAGAGTGGCTGGTGGCAGATACGGATGAGTACGCCTCTGTAAAACAGGAAAAAGGTGCTCTTGCAGCCAGCTCAGGGCACGCGCGGTCTTCAGAATAGCATTCTCCCCAGCCCAGGGCATGGCGCCATGCGTACTCTTGCCAAACACGGTCAGGTCGATGCCACAAGCCACCCGTTCTGCGATTGCCACCTGGTTGTTGGTCTGCTCACCAATCACCAGCAAATCCGGCTTAAGCTTTCCCAGGTCGCGCAACCAGACCGTGCCCTCCAGCCCACCCGATTCTTCATCCGCAACGATGGCGAGCTGCAGGCAGCCGTTCAAGTTCACGCCCGCCCGGGCTAAGGCGACCAAAGCCATGGTTTGAGCGGCTACGCTGCCCTTATCGTCGCCAGCGCCACGGCCATACACAGCGCCATCCCGCAATTCGCCGCCAAATGGGTCCACGGACCAACGCTGCAAATCGCCAGCCGGAACCGTGTCGATATGGGCATGAAATGTCAGGCAGGGCGCCTCAAGCGGATCGCCCAGCCAGGCCAGCAGGCTGGCCTGTTGTTCTCGACGCGCCATGATCTCTACCGGTATGCCCGCCTCAGCAAGCTTTGCGGCAACCACCTGTATCGCCAGACGCGTGTCACCGGGTGGGAAGTCGCTGCGCTGGCGGATCAGGTCTTGTAACAAGGCTGTTGCTTCGCCAGGGTCAATCGACGCCAGAACCTGCGCCTCAAAACCGGTCAGGCCAGAGGAGACAGTGCGCAGGCTTGTAGAAGAATCGGTTTCGTGCATCAGTTGAGAGGATTAATAAGCGTAAGGATAGGATCGGCGCAGTAGTTTGCCGTAGCCAGGTTGTGCCACGATCTGGCCATCCTGATAGACCGTCTTACCGCGCACCAGGGTGCGCTGTACCTGGCCTTTGAAGGTGGAGCCTACGTAGGCGCTGAATTTGTTTTTATAAAACAGCTGCTCAGCGGTCAGGGTCCATTCTTTGTCCAGATCTACCACTACCAGATCCGCATCCGCACCAACCTGGATCGCCCCTTTCTGAGGGTAAAGCCCGAACAGGCGCGCCGGGTTGTACGACAACATACGCGCCAGTGCAGGTAACGCCAGGTCGCGTTTGTTTACACCTTCGCTGAGCAGGACCGGCAGGGTGAGCTGGACGCCGGATATACCACCCCAGGCTTTCCAGATATTCTCCATTCCCTTTACCTTCTCATCCCAGGTGCAAGGGGAGTGATCGGAGCCGATCGTATCGACCAGGCCGCCTAAAACGCATTCCCATAACGCCTCGACATCCTGGCGCGAGCGGATTGGAGGGGCGCATTTGGCCGCCGGACCAATACGCTCGAAATCCTGATGATCGAAGAAAAGATAATGCGGACAGGTCTCCGCCGTGACGTGCACGCCTGCCTGTCTGGCTTTGGCAATCGAGCGTATGCCATCGGCAATCGAAACGTGGACAACATGGAGGTTACCGCCGGTAACTTTCGCCCAATAGCTGGCTCGCTGGACGGTCTCGAGCTCTGCGAAGGGCGGGCGCGATTCATACCAGGCAGCCCGGTCGGTCCGACCGCCGGCTTTAAGCTGCTGGCTCAAATAGGCACACACCCATTCGTTTTCAGCGTGCAAACCAATCAGGTTGCCCATTTCGCGCATCTTGCTTAAGCCAGCGTAGATCAGATCGTCATTCAAGCGCTCAAAATCAACCCCGCTGGCGCTGGCGAAAGCCTTGTATCCGATAACGCCGTCGGCGTTCAGCGCTTCCAGATCGGCCAGGTTGTTGTCCACCAGACCGCCCCAGTTGCCGTAATCGATCACAGCCTGGCCGGCGACCGTCTGCCGCTTGAGCTCTAACATGGCCCGGTTGGTGGTTGGAGGGGTTGAATTAAGCGGCATTTCCAATACACTGGTTACACCACCGGCTGCAGCCGCCATCGTGCCTGTACGGTAACCCTCCCAGTGTTCGCGTCCGGGCTCGTTGAAGTGGACATGCCCATCCACGACGCCAGGCAGCAAGACCTTCCCTTGCAGGTCAATCACCTGGCTGGCTTCCACATCCTGGTCGCCGTGCACGATACCCGCGATTTTTTCACCCTGCACAGACACGCTACCGTGAAACACTTCGTTTTCGGTTACGACCTGCGCATTTTTCAAAAATAAATCTGGGCTCATTTTCCTGCCTTTCAGAGTTCATACCCTTTGGCAGCCGGCATGGATGACAAGCATCCAGCCGGCTACCATCGATAAGGAGGAGAATAACGAATTAAGGGACGATCCAGGTGCCGGTCTCGCCACGCAACGCGCGCCCGATATTCTCCGGATTGGTGACTAAAGCTTTCTGGCCGCCACGCTCCAAGAACCAGATGCAGGCCTGGATTTTTGGAGCCATGCTGCCTTTGGCGAAGTGCGTGCCCTCCGCCAGGTAAGCTTTGGCCTCGGCAACAGTGATTTGGTCCAGCCATTTCTGCTCTGGCTTACCCCAATGAATCGCCACTTTTTCAACCGCAGTGCTGATGACAAACAACTCGGCGCCAACCAGATTGGCCAGGAGAGATGAGGCGTAGTCCTTATCGATCACGGCAGCAATGCCTTTGAGCTTGCCGGCTTCATCGGCCACTACCGGGATGCCACCTCCGCCAACCGTGACCACACACATGCCTTCGCCGACCAACGCCTTGATGGCCGGCTCTTCAACCACTCGCTTGGGCAGCGGCGATGGGACCACCCGCCGCCAGCCGCGGCCGGCGTCTTCGACCACCGACCAGCCTTCCTTGTCCTTCTTTTCCAGAGCCTGCTCCTTTTCCATGAAGGAGCCAATCGGTTTTGAGGGGTTCTGAAAAGCCGGGTCATTGCGATCGACCTCAACTTGGGTTACGACAGTGGCCACTTTCTTATCAATGCCACGTGTCAGGAATTCGTTATACAGGTTCTGCTGAAGCATATAGCCGGTTGCGCCCTGGGTATCGGCGCCGCACACATCCAGGGGCACTTCATGGATACCCTCCACTCGATGGGCGACTTCCGAGCGTCGCAAAACAAAGCCCACCTGCGGTCCATTCCCATGACCTATCGCCACTGTCCAGCCTGTTTCGATCATATCTGCGATGTGTTTAGCAGTCTCGGCGACGGCTGAATATTGATCCTCGATTGATTCCCGCCCTTTATTGACCAGGGAATTCCCACCGATCGCGATGACAGCCACTTTTCCTACCTTCTCCATCGATCCTCCTTTGTAATTGATCCTGTGTGTTACGAACAGGAATTTTTATACTCCTAAAATCGCGCACACCAGCGCCATGCGGATAGCAACGCTGTAGGCGATGGCTTCAAAATAGAGCTGGCTGGGGGAGTTATCGATGCGCAGGTCCATTTCGCCCGACCGGCGGGGTAGCGTGTGGGTGACATAGATGGTGCGGTTGCTGCCATTGGCAACTTTCTCCAGGGTTTCGTAGCGCACAAAATAATTGTCCATCACCGCCTTGAAGGCTTCCGCTTCGGCGCCCTTGGGAGCGCTGCAACCCGGCAGGTAGACCATATCCATGTCGGAGATCAATTCGTTGAATGTATCCTGATTGAGATCGAAAGCCTCCTCGACCGAAATGCCGCGGCGGGCGATCTTCTCGCGCACTTCCTCCGGCGTGCGGCGGGCTTCCGGGCTGGCCAGGACGACTTTTGCGCCCAGGCGCGCCAGACCCTGGGCCATCGAGTGCCCTGTACGGGCCTCGATCAGGTCGGCGCTGGCGACGCACACCTTCAACCCTTCGATCCGGCCATAGGTGCGATAAAGGGTGTAGAGATCCAGCAAGGCTTGCGTAGGATGCTCCCAGTGACCCCAACCGCCATTTACGACCGGCGACTCAGAATACGGCGCCGCCTGGCGAGCTTCTACATCATTGAAGTGTCGCATGACGATGATATTGGCGTACTTGGAGACCACTTTGAGCATGTCCGACAGGCTTTCTTCCTTGGCAGCCGAAGAAGTCACCATCGGGTTGGCCTCGCTGATGACTGCCCCACCCAGCCGGTGCATGGCGGTCTCGAAGCTCATGCGGGTGCGCGTGCTGGGCTGGAAGAACAGGGTCGACATCACATTGCCGGTCAACAGTGGAACCATGGAGCGGTTGAACGGCTCCAGTTGTAGCGCCAGGTCGAACAACCCGTAAATCTGATCGTCGGTCAGGTCATTGACCGAGAGCAAGCAGCAGCCCACAAAGTTGATTTCATTGACAATCGATCGAAAGGTTTTAATTTTTGCCTCTGCCATAGGGGTCCTCTTTTTGTTTACGATTGTAGATATTTATGCGGATTATTTTTGATAGAGAATTTGTTTCACGATAATCGCCAAATTATCCACTACTAATTTAGCGTAAATTCTGTCAATGCTGCATAAAGAAAGTGTTATGAAAGCATAAGGATTAGAACAGATCTTCCAATTGGCAAGGGTGGCCGGCTTCTACAGCGGACAAAATAATGGACCCCCCCAGAAGAACCTCCCAGAGCGGTCCACGCATTCTTTGTGGCCATTAGAAACGAAAATCTATAAACCCAGGTAGGCGCGACGGACATGCTCATTTTGGAGCATATCTGTGCCACGGCCATAGAGGACCACCTCGCCATTTTCGATCACGAAGGCTCGGTCTGAAATCTGGCAGGAGTGCTGGACGTTTTGTTCGACCAGCAATACGGTGATCCCCAGCTCTTTGTTGATACGCACCACCATCTCGAAGGTGGACTGGACCAGCTTGGGTGACAATCCCAATGAGGGCTCATCGAACATGATCATCTTAGGGGAAGCCATCAACGCACGGCCAATGGCTACCATCTGCTGCTCCCCACCGGATAGGGTCCCAGCAAGCTGTTTCTCGCGCTCCTTCAAGACGGGAAACATCTCATGGACCATTTCCAGGTGCTCGCTGTACTTGCTTTTATCTTTTTCCTGGAATGCGCCCATCTGCAAATTCTCCAGGACCGTCATCTCCGGAAAGAGCAGCCTGCCCTCTGGGACCTGGATCACGCCCTGGGTTACGATTTGGTGGCCCTTTATATCACTGATGCACTGGTCGCCAAAAAGGATTCTCCCCTTACGCGGTTTCAACAAGCCAGATATGGTCCTGATAAGCGTGGTCTTGCCCGCGCCGTTTGCGCCGATGACCGCCACGAGCTCTTTTTCTTGAACGTCCAGCGTAATCCCTTTGAGCACCTGGACGTCACCGTAATAGACATCAATGCTATCAACTTGTAACATTGGCCTCTCCCAGATAAGCATCGATCACTTGTTTATCCTGAACCACATCGGAAGGGTTTCCCTCGGCGATCTTTTCACCGTGGTGGAGGACCGCAATTCGCTCCGATAAGGACATCACCACCTTCATGACGTGTTCAACCAACAAGATGGCGATGCCTTTTTCTTCGCTCATTTTGCGCACCATGGCGATGACTTCATCGGCTTCTGCCGGGCGTAAACCGGCCATCGCCTCATCCAGCAGCATCATTTTCGGACCAGTCGCCAGAGCGCGGGCGATTTCCAAACGCTTGCGACTGGCGATGGGCAGACCACTGGCAGTGCTCCCGGAAAATTTTTGCATTCCGAAAAATTCCAGCGCTTCTTCCGCCTTTTCTCTTGCGACCCGCGTATCGCTTGTGCGAGCATACGCGCCGACCATCACATTGTCCAGAACCGAGATGCTCCCGAACGGGCGCACTACCTGAAAGGTGCGGGACAGACCCAGTTTGCAAACCTGATCGGGCCGTAAGCCGGTAATTTCCACCCCATCGAAGAAGACTTTGCCGTCGTTTGGCTTGTAAAATCCGGCAATTACATTAAATGCAGTGGTTTTACCAGCGCCATTCGGGCCGATTAACGCCACAATGTGTCCCCGATCCACACTCAGGCTGAAATCATTCACCGCCACGAGGCCGCCGAACCGTTTGGTGATCCCTTGCACATCAAGCAGAGCCACTTTGACTACCTCCTGATTTACTCTCTGTCGATTGGCGAGTCAATTTGTTGTAGATCGAGTGAAGCACCCCCGCCAGCCCGCGTGGCATAAACATGATCGCCAGGATCAAAAATGAGCCATAAACGATTAAGCTGGTGCCGCTGCGTTCAGCGGAAAGAAAACCGCGGATCAGGACGGCCAGCGGCTTATTGACCAGCGCGCCCAGGACCGGCCCGGCAAGGCTGCCCAGACCGCCGATAATCGGTCCGGCCATGACGATTTCCACATT
>MGNS01000154.1:53819-55089 GCA_001795165.1 Chloroflexi bacterium RBG_16_57_11 | reverse complement strand
ACTTTCGTCTTCCCGAATGGCAATAAAATATTTGCCCATTTTTGAACGGTAGATCAAATATTGGAGGATCATTCCCAGAGTCGCCAGCGCCAGCGAGATATACAGGTAGGGCTCCTTATTGTCGAAGATCATCTTGAGCCACGATGGATTGCTCAACCGCAACCCAATACCCAGCGCCCCACCGACAAACTCCCACTTCAGGAACAGGGTCCTCAATGCAACCATCAAGGCGATCGTGAACAGCGCAAAATAATCGGCTTTTAACCCGTATCGCAGCGTGATAAAGGCGACCAGGACACCCAGGAGAGCCGCCACCAGCCCGGCGATCGGGATCCCAACCCACGGAGAGACACTAAACTGGTTTAGCAGGACCAGCGTGGTGTACGCACCGACGGCCAGAAAAATAATATGCGCGATCAGTAACTGGCCGGCATACCCGGCGACGATATTCCAGGATACGCCGATGAAGGCATACAACGTCGCCAGGATTAAAATCCCCAAATAATAAGGCGAGTCAACAACCAACGGCGCGAGGGCGATCAGCCCCAAGATGATGAACGACACGGTCATCTGGGTGCGATCCCAATCCCGGAAGAGGGGCCTCAGCCAATTTCGGCGGGGTTTAGGAGTAGCGGTCGTCAAACTCTGGGTGCTCATGCGCGCCTCCTGCCAAAAAGACCGGCCGGCCTGAACAACAAGATCAGGATAAAAACCAGCATACTGGCGATGATCTTTACATCTCCACCGAGCAGATACCCGGCAAAGGCCTCAACAACACCGATGATCAGCCCGCCGAAGAAGGCACCCAGGAAATTTCCCATCGTACCCAGCACCACGACCACAAACGCGATCACGCCAAATTGTTGCCCGATGGTAGGGATCATCTTGTAGTTGGGCGTCAGCATAACGCCTCCAATTGCTGTCACCGCTGCGCCAATTCCAAATGTGAGTAGGTAGATGTACTTGACATTGATCCCCATCAGCGTCGCGGCGTCACGCGATTGGGAGACCGCCCGGATTGCTTTGCCAACTCGTGTGAATCGCAAAAAAAGGTAGAGACCCAACGCGATCACCATGGCCGAAAGGAATGCGATCAAGCGCGGGATGCTAAAACGTAACCCCATCAGGGGGATCACCGAAGTTTCATAAGAAACATGGATGGATTTCGCTTCAGCAGACCAGAAGAACTGGACCAAGCCAATGATCAGCGTCGAAACGCCTAGCAGCAGGATGATCTGGTTGAGCGGGTGAGCAGACAAAACACGCTGTA
>MGNS01000154.1:53503-53795 GCA_001795165.1 Chloroflexi bacterium RBG_16_57_11 | reverse complement strand
CTAGCCCGAAGATCAACAATGCGGCGATCGGTACAGCCAGGTATGGATCTATCCCGGCCAGTGTGAATGCCCAGTAGGCGATGTACATTCCCAGCATCAGGAACTCCCCATGGGCAAAATTCAGGATCAGCATGACGCCGTAAATCAGGGTCAGACCGATGGCTACCAGGGCGTAAATGCCACCGGTAAACAGGCCGTTCACGATGGTCTGGAAGAAAATTTGTAGATCCAAGAATAGCCTCCTGAATAATCTTTCAGCGGCTCAAGAGGAACTGGCGGAAACCCTGTAGTG
>MGNS01000154.1:52799-53437 GCA_001795165.1 Chloroflexi bacterium RBG_16_57_11 | reverse complement strand
CCACCAGGTTCAGGAGCAGGATCAGCAGGGCAACGCCGGCCGCCGTCCCAAACAGGTTGCCGCGGCCGCCGGTGAACGTGGTGCCACCTACAACCGTTGCGGCAATCGAATTGGTGTTGTAGTCAGCACCCATGCGCAAATCCACATAACCGATGTAGCCGCTCAGCAGCAGTCCTCCCAGCATCGCCAGCATCGAGCAGATCATGTGGACGATCATGACAACAGCATCCACTCGTATGCCTGCATAACGCGCCGCCGAGGGGTTGCCGCCTACGGCATAAATCCAGCGCCCAAAGCGTGTATAGCGCAGGACTACAATGAAAATTATATTGATGATGATCCAGACGATCAACGCCGCCGGAACCGGGCCAACTTCCTGAAAGCTGATCGCGCGCAGGATTTGCGGTACCGTCCCGCTGGCCTGTCCCTTGGTATAGGCCAGACGGGCGCCTTGCACAAAAACCAGCATGCCAAACGTAGCAATAAACGGCGGCACCTGGCGCTTGGTGATCAGAAAGCCATTGGCCAGGCCCACCAGAGCAGCAACTGCGAAGGCTTCGATGAATGCGATCCACAGCGGGTTGCCCGCCTGTGTTTGTACGACGATCACCGCACCCAGCGCCAGCACCGCGCTGACC
>MGNS01000154.1:47516-52792 GCA_001795165.1 Chloroflexi bacterium RBG_16_57_11 | reverse complement strand
CAATCGAGCGCACCAGCAGCACCATCGTTTGCCCGACCGCCACAACTCCCAGCACGGCAATCTGGATCATTACCGTTTTTAGATTGGTCGGCAGGAAAAAGGCCGGTGCAAAGATCGCAGCGATAATCAGCACCAGCACGCACAGGATCGGCGCGGACCATTGGCCGGCCAGATCTACCCCACGCACCAATCTCGGTGAGGGTCGAAAGCCGGAGAAACGGCTGGTAATCGATTTTGGTTTTTCGAGCACAGTACTCATGTCGCAGACCTCGGAGATTTATAGGCTGCTACCGCAATCAGCACGATCAATCCCAGGAAGAGCTGCTGAACGTAGATGTTGACCTGGAGAATGTTGAACACATTACTCATCATCACCAGCAGCAATACCCCGCCAAGGGTGCCCCACAGAGAGCCGCGCCCGCCGTAAAGGCTGATCCCTCCCAGGGCGACTGCTACGACGGATTGAAAATCCATCCCCTCAGCAGTGATTGGATCACCGACGCCGGATCGAGATAAGATAAATAACCCGGCGACTGCCGCACAAAAAGCGCTGAACATATACGCCGCCATCAGGGTGCGGTTCACCCGAATAGCCGAAAGCCGCGCTACCCTTTCCGAACCCCCTACTGCATACAGCGCCCGTCCCAACCGGGAGCGGTTGAGGAAGAGCCAGGCGGCTACCCAGATCAACACCATTACGATCACGTTGACGGGGATGATGCCGATCTTGGCGTCGTATATTTTTAGATACGGCTTTGGGATGCCCCGGATGGGAGTCGTGGCTATCGCCAGGCTGACACCGCGCAAAATACTGGCTATGCCAAATGTGATGATGAACGGATTGGCGTGCGTGCGTGTGATAAGCAGGCCATTGACGCTTCCTAACGCTACCCCGATCACTAGTCCCAATAAGATCAGAGGCACAATCAGGGCAGGGTTGCTTTGCTGAGCGGCGAAGATGGTAGCGATGGTCAGGGCCACAACTCGGGCGATCATTGCTACCGAAAAATCGATACCGCCTGTCAGGATGACTACGCTCTGCCCGATGGCGATCATCCCTAGCAGGATGGTCTGCCGTAAGATATTCGCCATGTTAGACATGGTGCGAAAGTGTTCAGCTTGCGTGGCGGCATACAACCCCACGATCAATATCAAGCCATATATTAATAGCAGTGATGCATTATTGCGCAGGAACGAAGCCCACTTTTTAGAACGGGGCGCTGCGCCTGAAGATGGGCCTGCTTGGGCTACAGCCATAAGGTTCCTCTCGTACGCATCCAACAATATTTTCTTTGTTTTAAGAGGCGGGCGCCGTAATGCCGCTTGTCGCCGTCGCCAGACGCATAATTGACTCTTCGGAAAAATCCTCCCTTACCAACTCGCCAGCCACCCGGCCTTCATGGAAGACCAGAATACGGTCGCAAATACCGATGAGCTCCGGTAGTTCGGATGAGGCCATGATGACACCCACTCCATTGCGAGTCAGTTCGCGAATCCGCAGGTAGATCTCGGCTTTCGCGCCCACATCGATGCCACGCGTCGGTTCATCGAAGATCACAAGTTTCGGATTTGCCAGCAGCCATTTACCTACGACCACTTTTTGCTGGTTCCCGCCGCTCAAGTTTTCTGCGGACATATCCGGATCCTCGGGCCGGATCTGAACATCTGAAATGACCCGCCGCACTGCTTCGTTTTCATTCTGACCTCGCAGCAGGCCGCCGCGCTGGAACTGCAGCAGGTTTGGCAGCGAGACATTGAAGCGCACCGATTGGTTCAGCACCAGGCCAAACGTCTTGCGATCCTCAGGAATGAGCACCAGCCCGACCGCAGCTGCACCCGCGGTCGAGCGTGGCGCTGGCTGGCCACGGTAGACCACCTGGCCAGACCGAATTTTCCCTAAACCTACTAGAGCACGGCAAACAGTTGTCCTGCCGCTGCCGCCAAGTCCTGCCATGCCCAACACTTCACAGGCTCGCACCTGGAAGTTAACATTGAAGACGGTGCCTTCGATGCACAGATCGCGCGCCTCCAGGAGCACATCCGCCGGTTGGTTGTCCTTCGGCGGGTACATGTCCGTCATCTCGCGACCGACCATTAAGCGCACCAGCTCGGCGCTGTTGGTCTGAGCGACGACCCGAGTAGCCATGGTCTGGCCGTCTTTGAGCACGGTCACCCGGTCAGCGATCTCAAAAATCTCATTCAGCCGGTGGGAAATGTAGATGATGCCATGGCCTTCAGATCGCAGGGTCTTAACGATGCTAAACAGGCGGTCCAGGTCGGCACTCGGCAAGACTGCTGAAGGCTCATCCATGATCAGAATATGCGCATTCATCGCCAATGCCTTGGCGATCTCAACGATTTGTTGCTCCCCGACCGTCAGATTCTTGACCAGCTCGCTTGTGTCGATATGCGTATGCGCTCCCAGGCGCTCGAGGAACGTATAGGCATCCCGTGCGCGCTTGGCCGTATCGATCAGGCCGATTTTATTCAAGGGTGGGGTTTCCAGAAAGATATTTTCCGCCACCGATAGGTCTGGCAGCAGGTTGAATTCCTGATAGACTGCACCAATCCCCAGCCGCCGTGCAACAGTGGGTGTCAATCCCTCATACACCTCACCGCCGATCTGGATGACCCCGGCATCGGGCGTATACGCGCCCGTAATAATCTTGATCAAAGTGGACTTACCCGCACCGTTTTCCCCAACCAGTGCATGGATCTCGCCTTTATTTAAATCAAATGAAACATCCGCTAACGCATGGATTCCCCCGAATGTTTTATGTATATTCTTGAGGGATAGAATGGCCTGGGGAAAATCGGGCTCAGACATTGGCTCGTCCATAAGTTTTTTTCCACCGCCTATCGGCAAGAAAAGCTTTTCAAGTTTAAGGAAGGAAATATTTGATTTATATTCTGTTTATATCGTATTGAGAGCTTTTTTGCAACCGGTAATTCATTCTCTGTACAACATGCCTGCCAGGATGATTATCCTGGCAGGCATATTTACTAACTCAAAAGGTTACTTGCGCTCGAAACCACCGTCAATGTAGTCTTGGAGATCCACGGTCATGGGCGGAATGAAGTCATCATTCAGCTCGGGCACATACCACTGCCCACCGGTCGATTGATCGTAAGGATCGGCGCCATCCATCAAGGTGCGCAGGCTGATGAACTTCATCACCGGCTTGCCCTGCAGGATGTCGATGGCGGTCTGCAGGCAGTACTTGGACATGGATGGCGGATCGGGGGAGCCGACATACTCGTAGTCGTACTGGTCCGCCAGGCGCAGGAAACCATTCGGGACGTTGACCATGGCGAACTTGGGCGCTGGCTTATTGGCGTCTTCGTAGGCCAGGGCTGCTCCCAGAGCCATCTCACCGCCACCGGCCCAAACGCCGTCGATCTGCGGGTTGGCAGCCATGATGGCTTCCATCTTTTGCTTGGCAGTGGCGATATTCCACTGGGCATACTCTTCGCCGACGATCTTGATATCCGGATACTTAGCCCATGCATCTTTGGCGGCTTTCACCCAGGTCTCGGTCGAGTCGACGCCGGCGATACCGTTGAAGACCACGATGTTGCCCTTGCCGTTCATCAGCTTGGCCAGGCCTTCGCCCGAGCGGTAAGCCACTTCGTAGAAGTCCACGTCCACACGAGTGGTGAACTTGTCGCTCTCGATACCGTTGGCGCATAACACCACCGGGATGCCGGCGTCAATGGCGCGCTCGATAACGGCCACCGAAGCGGCGCGGCCCAGCGGCTCGACCACGATCGCATCCGGCTGTTGCTCGATGAAGTTCTCGATGTCGCTGATCTGTTGGTTGGAGTCATTGGTAGCTGAATAAAGAAGGTCCTGTGCCAGGACGCCCTGCTCGAGGAGCTCTTTACCGTAGGCAGCGATGGTCACATTGTAGGTGTTGCCCCAGCCATTGGAGGGGTCCTGCTGCGAGACTGCGATGGTATACGGGCCGTCTTTCTGGTACATCGCGGTGTCGACGGGGGTCTGGGCATCTTTCAGCAGCGCCTGGGAGTATTCGGACGCCAAAGCAGGATCTTCGGTCGCGGCGGGGGCTTCGGTCACGGGTGCGGCGCCGATGCCGCCTTCGCGATTATCCCAATCGGGGACAGGCCAAACCGGCTCACCGGCTGCCAGCTCGTCCGGCCAGATGGCGACCTGTTGGCCATCCTGCCACTGAGCAATGACGGAGGCGGCCTGTTTCAGGCGGCCTTTTTCGTCGAAGGAGGCTTCTGGCCACTGGAATTTCCATTTGCCATCCGTAAAGGTGGTGGTGCGAAGGGTCTCAGCCAGTACCTTGGGATCGGTCGAGCAAGCCTTCTCCAGCGCGTCCGCCAGCAGGAAAGTCGAAGCGTAGGTAGTGTTATAGGTGCCGCCGAGCTCCTGCCCGGTGTAATCAGCGAATTTCTGCTTGAGGGCAGGATCGACGTTCAACGCGCTGACCGGCGCAAAATCTTGGGTCACGACGATACCATCGGCCAGATCCTTGCCGCCCACCTCGTTCAAGAAGAAGGTGGTTGCAAAACCAGAGCCCAGGGATATGATCCCCATCTTGGGGTAATAACCCTGCTCTTTGGCCTGCTTGATGATTTGCGGGGCCTGGTTGTTACCCAGCAGGAACCAGACGTCGGGGTCTAATTGCTTGACATTCAAAATCGTGTCGGTGAAGTCCTGAGCGTTGCCTTCATATGTCAAACTGTCCAGCAGCTCGAGGCCTTGCTCTTCAACACCCTTCTTCCAGGTATCTTCCACCTCCTTGCCAAAGGTGAAGTTCGGGACCGTGATGACGGCAGTCTTGGCGCCATGATCCTTGGCCCAAGCGGCATCGTCAGCGCCCCACTGCTGCAGGGTGGAAACGGTCTGGAATACATACTTCATGCCCCGGTCGGTGATCAGGCCATCCAGAGCATTTGGCACGATGTAGGGGATTTCGTACTTTTCGGAGATTTCAGAAGCAGGCAGGGTCGTGCCGCTCAGCGCAGATCCCATGACGGCGACAACACCTTCTTTCGTGATCAGTCGTTCCATCTCGGAGTTGCCAGCTTCTGCTTTGCCCTGGGTATCGCCTTTTACCAGCTCGAGTTGGGCACCATCCAGACACTTGATACCGCCGGCGGCGTTGATCTCATCGATCGCCAGCTGGTGGGACTTGATATAGGGATCGCCAGCCCAGCCGGCGTCCGCGCCGGTCAGCGGGTACAAAGCGCCAACCTTGATGACCTTGGCTTCTCCGGTGCTGGGTTGCTCGGCCTCAGTTGCGGCG
>MGNS01000154.1:33858-47499 GCA_001795165.1 Chloroflexi bacterium RBG_16_57_11 | reverse complement strand
TGTGCTGGGGCGGGTGTTTCAGCTGGAACGCAGGCGCTCACCAACATGACAAAAATGGTTAGCAATAGAATCAGCTTGAACAGGTGTTTCATTGTTTTTTCATCTCCTCTTTGATAGGGCTATAAGATGGTAGGTTTTGGCTATTGCATGGTGAAATTCGTCCGTCTTGTTCATGATTTCCCAGATTTTTGTTTAAAGTCTCCTTTCAGAAGGCGTGATCTGGTCAGCTGGCAGGGGCGTAGATTTCTTGGTAGAGCCTATCCTGGCCGATCCTGCCAAGCGACTGTTGTATGAGTGTGAAAAATTGGACAACATAGCCATAAGCCGATCCATATCTAGCATAGCATAAACAGAATCAGAGAAGTATCAAGAAGTAATAAAGAAACCATAAAGATATAAACAAGGGCTACCCCTGAGACGATCTCCAGGGATAGCCCTATTTGCCAGACCACTGTGTTCGAGCTGCTATTGATCAGCAACAAACCGGTATCCGACGCCCGGTTCTGTTAATATATAGGTCGAGCGCATCGGATCATCCTCAATCTTGTGGCGCAATTGGGAAATAAACACCCGCAGGTACTCCCGCTCTTCTCCATAGACATTCCCCCACACAGCCTTGAGCAATTCTCGATGAGAAATTACCTTTCCGGCGCGCCGTGCCAGATACACCAGGATATCATACTCGCGCGGCGTTAGCTTTACCGGTTCGCCTTTCAGACGTACCTGCCGTGCGTCTGTATCAATCAGCAGATCGCCGCTCAGAATCAGACGATCCTGGTCTATCCGCCCGGTGTTCATCAAACCCCAGCGCCGGATAGAAGCGCGCACCCGCGCCAGAAACTCTTCCATTCCGAAGGGCAGCACCAGGTAATCATCAGCCCCCATGTCCAAAGCATCAATTTTCGTCTTTTCAGATCCAATCGCGGATAGAACAATAATTGGGGAGAGGCTCAATTCCCGGAGCTTCGTGCAGATGGCCAGTCCATCAAGATCGATGGTCGTAAAATCCAGATTCAATACGAAAAGATCGGGGTTGAATGAAGTTGCCATCAAGTAAGCTTCCTGATCATCCAAAGCGACCGAAACATCGTAGCCTCGCCCGACCAGATTACGGCGCATCGAGCGAAGGAAATTCGGTTCATCCCCGATCAGCAAGACTCTTTTCGCAGTCATATACCGTAACCGTATCAGGGAGTGCCCTAAATGGGTGCGACCTCAGGAATTCGTAATCGCAAGACTGGCAGCCGATCAGGCTCATCCAGTATTTCAATAGTGATTCGTTGTAAGTGAAGGATTTCGCAAATGACATCCAGCTTAAGAATATTCTCTGCAGAGAATAATTCATATGCTGCTGGTTGAGCTTTACAGCCATGCATGTTCCCGATCATCTTGACAATATGCGGTTCAAGACCCGTGAAATCCAAAAACCAGGCTCCCGAAGTTTCACTTGCTTCAACGCGAAGCGAATTGGTTGGCGCCTGAGCAAACAGCACGTCATATAGCAAGAGAAGGGCTTTCGTTAAATATTCATAATCGACCTGAACAGGCATACCATCCGAGGGAAAATGGACCTCCAGTCTGATATCCGGATTCTTTTTGACCGCCATGGTGTGAGAAACAGACAGAATCTCTTGAAGCAGGTGTGAGTCCAGGCTTAACACCAGATTGTTTGCCTGGGTGCGGAAAGCCAGGGTCAGCAGGACAATCATTTCCGACACCTGGTTGACGCTACTGTCTATCGTTTCGAGAAACTCGTGTTGATTTTTGCTATCCCAGAAAATATCGTAATTCAACAGGCTCGAGACTGCCGCCTTGATCGATGCGGAATAAACCTGAAGCTTACGGCTTGTTTCTGCAAACAAATTCCAAATGAGGTTTTCTTGAACCTGGAGTTCTTCAACCTCATGGAGCAGCGTCTCGTTCTGTTGTAGAAGCTCATCATAAGATAACGGCTCTTGCCTCGGATGGTCATGATTCATCATGTGATTGCACCCCACACAATTTTTTCAGGCCTCAAATTGGCGTATTGAGGGCCGCGCTGAGCCAATCCTGAGACCACGTTTGTTTGCCAGGTTTTTAGTCAGATTTGCCAGACTGGTAATCATCACTTGCTCGCCCCCGCTATGCAGAAACTCCGATGCACTGCGGAGTGCGCCTTGCACCGTGCCGGATTGGAAGGTTACCTTTCGGAGGTTGTCATCCAGCTCGCTCAGGGATATCAGATTCAACCGATCCATGACCAACCCGGACCGAATGAATTTATCATCACGATCAACGATCATCAACAGGACGTTCGCTTTGACTTCTTGAGCTACCATACGGGCTACCTGTTCGGTGTCAATCACTGCTTCAATGCCTTCTAAATATCCCAGGGGATTTCGTGAAACCGGAATACCGCCACCACCGGCGGCTATCACAATATTTCCAGCTTCAACCAGGGATTTGATCTCAGCCATTTCGAATATTTCCAGCGGCGGTAAAGATGGCACACCCCGCCGGTATCCACGGCCTGGCTCTTCTACAATGTTCCATTTTCGGGCCTGGCGATATTGGTCAGCCTTATCACGATCAAACCAGGGCCCGATCGCTTTTAGCGGAGCTTGATCGAGATTCCCGGATTCGACCAACGTTTGGGTGAGGACGCACACCACCCGACGGTCGATATGATGCTGGCTCAAGGTGTTCCTCAGGGCCTGAGAAATCATATAACCGGTCGCCCCTTGTGTATCCGCCCCACATACATCCAGCGGAATGGCATGCAGTGCATGGCTGGCAACCTCAGAGCGGAAAAGGACGAAACCTACCTGTGGCTTGTTGCCGTGCAACACTGCCAATTTGATCTCAGGGGTCAATATGGGAGACAGCCCATCCGCCAATTCCTTGGCATTCAACTTCTGATCCGAGATTGTTGGACCATGCCCATTTGCTAATGCTTCACCACTAATCAGTGCCACTACTGTTCCGCTCATGTTCCTACTCTCCAAAAAGAAATGCGTGCATTCCGAATCATAGCTGCCCGCTATATTTTACTAGCTAACAGACTTACCGGATGGGGAACTTGTCAAGGCACTTTCGATTCGCAATACACATGGGGAAATGTAAAAAACGACTTCCTGAAGAAAGTCGTTTTGTAGCGATGAACATTGTGACCCCGGACCGGATCGAACGGTCAACCTAACGATTAAGAGTCGCTTGCTCTGCCAATTGAGCTACGGGGCCATGCGGAGTGGAATTATACCCTAAAGAGGCAAGCTGTCAACGGATATCCCATCCAATAAATCTTATACACTGACCCGTGTCTCGACGATTGCGTCACGTAGCTGCATGTCTCGACCCAGATTGCGCAGCAAAGCCAGGCAGACGAACACTCCCGCAACATAGGTCAACAGAACCGAGCCGCCGAAGGCCAGGCGTAAACCGGCCGCGTCGCTGACCACACCCACCGAAATGGAAACCACCGCCACAGCCAGATTTAGGATCACATTACTGGCAGAGATTGTGGTCGCTTTCATCTCCGGCGGCACAACACTGAACAGCACAACGTTGACCGCCGGCTGAACCATATAGGTGACCACACCCAGGCAAAAGGCCGCCGCCATCAACGGGCCCAAGGTGTTCAGGCTAAATACCAACGCAGCCAATGCCAGTCCACCCGCCATCGCCACCAGGCTTACCCAGGCTGGCGCCAGCGGCGTGCGATGGCGCATGCGATCGATCAGGAGGCCACCCAACACCGCCCCGACGACGAAGCCCAGGATCGCTGGCAAAAGCGCCAAGGCTGCCTGCTCGGGAGTCTCCGCGATCGAATAACGAGTTAGATAGGTGGGAGCCCAGAAGGCAAAACCCCAATTGATGATCGACTGGCAGGTATCCAATCCAAAAGCCAGCAATAAGCTGGGGACGGTTAGCAGTTTACGAAATTCCTTCAATGAGAAGCGCCCCGTGTAATGCCCACCAACCGCTTCCACGGCATCTTCACTGGCGCCGCGTTCCGGCTCTCGAATGAAGAACAAAACCAAAACGCCTAATCCCAGACCGATCAAACCATAATAGATAAACGGCAGCCGCCAATTCGCGGTGCCGACCACGCTGGCAACCACCAGTGCTGCCGCCGTGCCAACCGGGTATGTTATTCCCATCAAACCAAGGATCAAGCCATGCCGGCGCCGCGGAACAGAGTCGGTAAGCAGCGCATAGGCGGAGGGGTTGAAGCAGCCTTCGGCAAAACTCATGCTGGCCCGCGCTACCAGTAATTGCGGGAAGCTGCCTACAAAGGCCGTCATCCAGGTCAACGCGCTCCAGATTACGGTACCGATGGCGATAATATACTTGCGCACCCACCGATCGGATAACGGCCCCCAGAAAAGCTGTCCAATCAGCGCAGCGATGAACACTGCAGAGCGTGTCGCGCCGATTTGCGTGTCGCTCAACCCCAGGTCAGCCTTGACCGCATCGACCACCGGAGCTAACAACTCCTTGTCCGCCACGTTGACGATGGACACTGTCATCAGCAACAGTGTAGCGCCGACCAGGTAGCGGGAGGTGATGCGCGGCATGTCGCAAGTATAGCACAATCCACTTAGTACAATCCAGCCCCTTGACGGCTGGATGCGTCCTTGATAGGCAGCCTCACAAGACTGGGCTCAATCCCGGTCACAAGACCACACAACGAAAGGTATAATAATCTTTGGACTGGTTGCCTTCCCGCACAATCAAGTCCGAAAACGCTAGCGATGGTCAGATCAAACAAGCTGTATGGAGGCATCATGACCCCAGCTGATACCCTGTCTGCAGATACCATTATCGTCGGCTCTGGACCTGGCGGTGCAACGGTTGCGCGTGAAATGGCACGAGCAGGCCAGAAGGTGCTGCTCCTGGAGCGTGGGATCGACCATCGTGCAAGCAGCTATTACGGCACCTACCTGGGCGCTCTGATCTACGCTGATCGCATGAGCCTGCTTTTCACCCAGGAAGGCCTGAACATCGTCCGCCCGCTCATGGTGGGCGGCGCAACCAGCATGTACTGCGGCTGCGCCGCGCCGCCGCCAGACTGGCTGAAGCAACGATATGGCGTGGATATCGACCTTGAAGTGTCGGAAACGATCGAAGAGCTAGAAATCGCTCCCTTACCGCCCGAGCTGCGCGGCGCCGCCTCTACCCGTATCGCCGAAGCAGCCAACGGCCTGGGCTACGACTGGCAGCCACAGCTCAAATTCATGAAACCGGCTCGTTCAAAAAAGTTCGATTGCGGGGCAAAGTGCATGCTCGGCTGTCGCTGCCATGCCAAGTGGAGCGCTGCGGAATGGGTGGACGATGCCGTGGAGGCTGGTGCGGACCTGCGCACCCGTGCACGGGTAGATCGTGTGCTGGTCGAGGGTGGACGCGCCATCGGCGTGGAGGGTTATCTGGAGGGTAAGCCCTTCACTGCTCACGCCAAGAACGTGGTTCTGGCTGCCGGTGGCATCGGCACACCGCGCATCCTGCACCGCTCCGGTCTTGAGCATGCCGGGCGAGGGATGACGATGGATGTAACGGTAATGGTCTACGGCTTCGTCAAGGAGCGAGGCATTGGCAACGAGCCACCCATGACCTGGTCGTGGGAAAACCAGGAATTGGGTTATATGCTCTCCACCTTGATTGATCCCTGGTTACTTTATCCGATTATCACCGCTCTAAAGGGACCGCGCTACCCTCTGTATTGGCCGCGCTGGAACAACATCCTGGGTGTGATGATCAAGCTCAAAGATGCCATCTCCGGCGGCGTCTTCCCCGGCGGGCGGATCAGCAAGCCGCTGACCGAGGACGACAAGATGCGGCAAAAACAGGCCGAGGAAACCTGCCGGGCAATCCTGCGCAAAGCGGGCGCCGACCCGGACACGATATTCATGACCCCACTGCGCGGCACACATCCCTCCGGCACGGTGCGCATCGGGGAGATGCTGAACACCGACCTGCAAACCGAAATCCCTGGTTTGTATGTATGCGATGCCAGCACCTTTCCCGAAGCGCTGGCTCGGCCAACCGTGTTGACGATCATTGGCCTAGGCAAGCGGCTGGCAAAGCAACTGGCCGCCAGTGTCGATTGAGCCCAGTCAAATGGACCGTCGGCTGCTCAACGAAAAGCTGGATGCCCTGCCACGGCTTCCACTTTCAGAATATCCTACCCCATTAGAGCTCCTACCGCGCCTGAGCGCCGAGCTTGGCCGCCAGGTATGGATCAAGCGCGATGACCAGATTGGCCCCGGCCTGGGTGGAAACAAGACGCGCAAGCTGGAATATCTGCTGGCCGATGCTCAACAACGTGGCGAGCGTAAGATCGCCACCTTCGGCGGTTTACAATCCAACCACGCCCGCCTCACCGCAGCAGCAGCCAACCGCCTTGGTATTCAAACCCACTTGTTTTATTTCGAGCGTTGTCCTACCCGTCTGTGCGGCAACCTGATTCTCAACCGGGCGTTGGGAGCCAGGATGCATTTCTTCCCGCTGGGCGGTGGAGGCGGCATGAGCCTGGAAGCGAGTATCCGTCTGGTACATTGGCTGGCCTGGCTGCGTCTCGGTCCGCATTATTTTATTCCCGTGGGCGGGCATAACGTTCGTGGTTGTCTCGGATACGTGCGGGCTGCGCTGGAAATTGACGAACAGGCGCGCTCCATCGGAATCCAGGATGCTCACCTGGTGCTTGCAGCCGGCTCCGGCGGGACGCTGGCCGGGTTAATGGCCGGGCTGGCATTGATCGAATCGCCGCTGCGCCTGGTTGGCATCGATGTCGGCAAGCTGTGGAAAGGCTTTCCAGCTTCCATTGCCGGGCTGGCAGGAGATATTTGCACCTTCCTGGGTGAGACGCACACGTTTTCTCCGGAACAAGTGCCCCTGGTGGAAAAACGTTATGTCGGTCAGGGGTATGGACAGCCTTCACCGGAAGGGCTGGGTGCGCTGGGCTGTCTGGCAAGCCTGGAAGGGATCTTGCTAGACCCGGTATACACATCCAAAGCCTTCGCGGGTTTATTGGACCTCTCCCGGAATAACAAGCTTGGCCGTGGAGAGCCGCTGATTTTCCTGCACACTGGCGGGCTTCCGGCCCTGTTCGCTTTTGAGGAACGGCAGCTTGGACAATGCTGATTATGCAGGGCTGATGCAGATCCTGTCCAGGCCGCGACCCTCCGGCAGCCAGGCGGAACACCAAACGCTCCAATCGCTGCAAAAGTGGCTGGAGCAGCACGATATACCTTATAAGCTACACGAATTCCGGTTGTTCCCGAAATTCTGGCTGGGCATCGGTTTATGGATCATCATCTCCCGCACACTGCTGGCGGTGCTCATCTGGCAGCGCATTGGCTGGCTTGCGCTGGTGATCTCTGTACTGGGACTGGCTGGTGGGCTGCTGGATGTGGCCTTCAACATTCCAGTGGTCACCTGGATCGGCGCCAAACGCGGCCAGAACCTGCTCATCGAATTCCATCCTCAAACATTGCAGCAGGAGATCATTTGCTCAGCACATTATGACACCAAGACCGAGCTGCTCGACCATCGACAGCGCATGTTCTTCATTCGAAGCCTGCCTTTTGGCATCGCGCTCACCCTCGCGCTGGGTATATTGGGTCCTTTGGACCACTACCTGTTCGCCAATGACTCACCTGCCGCAGCCTGGACGTACGGCCTGGGTGTGCTCCTCAGCCTACCCCTCCTGATCCTGGCCTGGGGATTAGGGCTCAACCTGACACTGGGGCGGTTCCGCCAACCCAGCCAGGGGGCGGTGGACAACGGGGCCGCCTGCGCGATCTTGCTGGGTCTGGCGCAGTGTGTCCGGACTGGAGCACTGACGCTAACGCACACGGGCTTGACCCTGGCGCTGTTCGCCGGTGAAGAGGTAAATATGCAGGGCTCCCAGGCATACGTGAGGGGCCGGGATTGGGCATTGCCTGCCCGGGCGCTGAACCTGGAAGTGATGGCTCAGGATGGCGAATACGTGCTGTGGGAGCAGGATGGATATTCACTTAAGCTATGGCCCTGTTCGAGCGAGATGAACCAGGCCATCTCCCAAGCTGTGCAGGAGGTCACCGGGATCAAACCCCGCCTGGTCGGCCCGGTGAACTGCGATGGTGGTTCGTTTTTACGCTCCGGAATCCCGGCCACAACCCTGGGGACCTACGACCGCCAGCAGAAGGACCGCGGCTTCCATGGCACCAAGGACAATCTCGGACGGGTGGTCATGGAACGCCTGCCGGAAGCGGTTGAAATTCTATCCAGATTCATCTTCAATAACGATGGTTTGGGCAATAATGGACAAGCAAGACATAAAATGGGATGAAATATCCTATAAATTCGTCATCGCTTACGTAAGTGAAGGGTAATATGAAGCTACATAACAGCATCACCGACGTGCCCGGCATCCGTGTCGGACACGCACATGATGAGGAAGCGCTCACAGGCTGTACTGTGATCCTATGTGAAAAAGGGGCTTTCGGTGGAGTCGACCAGCGTGGCGGCGCGCCCGGGACACGCCAGACAGATGCCCTCTACCCGATGCACCTGGTGCAGCAGGTGCATGCCATCGTCCTGGCTGGCGGCTCGGCTTTCGGCCTGGATTCGGCCAGCGGTGTAGTGCGCTATCTTGAAGAGCGCGGCGTGGGGTTTGACGTGCGTGTGGCGCGCGTACCGATCGTCCCCGCAGCCATCCTGTTTGACCTTGGGCTCGGTAGCGCCAACCGGCGACCGGATGCCGCGATGGGCTACCAGGCTTGCCTGAACGCCTCTCGACATCCGCCTGCGGAAGGGAATGCCGGCGCCGGGATGGGCGCAACCGTGGGTAAAATTCTGGGGATCAGCCAGGCGATGAAATCTGGTATCGGCTGCGCAAGCCTGGCCATTGGGAATAGCATCGTAGTCGGCGCAATCGCTGCGGTAAACGCTTTTGGCGACATCATCGATCCTCGGAACGGACAGATCGTCGCCGGAGCGCGTACGCCGCAGACCGGTGGGCAGAGCGCAGAGGCGGGAGAATATTTTGCCGACACCCTGCAAGTGATGAAAAGCATACTGGACAGTCAACAGTTAAATTTCGGGAGGCGCGGTAACACCGTCATCGGCGTTGTGGCAACCAATGCCAGGCTAAATAAAGAGCAGGCAAACAAGGTTGCCCAGATGGCTCACGACGGCCTGGCGCGCGCTGTTCGTCCGGCCCATACGATGGTGGATGGCGACACCATCTTTGCCCTGTCCACCGGGAATAAAAAGGCCGATGTAAACATCATTGGGGCATATGCCGCCGAAGCCTTTGCCCAGGCGATCGTGCGCGCCGTCTTTGCAGCCCAACCTATCGCCGGGTTGCCTGCCGCCTCCTCGATCATCTGACAAATATACACAAATGGGTTAATAAGCATCGGGCCTCCTGTGGCAACCAGCCGGCAGCCTTGCCGATCGCAAGAAAGAACCAGGGTAAAATAGTAACCATCTATGGCAAATGAGCTGATCTTAATCGTCGAAGATATGGATTTACTGCGTGAAGGCCTGCGAGAGATTTTAGTAAATGAGGGCTTCAGCGTGATCACGGCTCGCAACGGGCGTGAAGCCCTGGATCAAATGCATAACAAGGTTCCCGAGCTGATCGTCTCGGATATAACCATGCCTGTGATGGACGGGATCGATTTTTACAGCGCGGTACGGGCGCGCAAAGAATGGATTGGCATCCCGTTTATCATCCTGTCTGCGCGCTCTGAGCCAGCCGATTTCACCGTTAGTCGGCACCTCGGCGTTGACGATTACCTGGTTAAGCCGGTCAGCCGCGATGAGCTTGTGAACACCGTCCGCTCCCGCCTGGGTCGCTTCCAGCAAGCCCAGATGGCGCGCGTCCAGCAAGCCTACCTGGATAGCTTGATTGCCATGGCAAATGCCATCGAAACCCGCACACACCAGATCAGCCATCACATCGAAAATATCACCATTTTTTCGATGTTAATCGCTGAGCATATGGGCTGGGCCGGCAGACGATTGAGCACGCTACGTTTTGCAGCCATCTTGCACGATATCGGGAAAATTCATATCCCAGGGAATATTCTGTTCAAAACCGGTCCGTTTAGCCCTGAAGAGTGGGAGCTGGTTCGGAAGCATCCCATAACCAGTGCAGAGATGATTAAGGATGTACCATTTCTTTTAGACTGTGTGCCATTCGTCCGCCACCATCACGAACGGTGGGATGGCCAGGGTTACCCTGACGGCTTGAGTGGCGAGGAAATCCCGGATGGCGCCAGAATATTGTGCGTGGCCGATTGCCTGGATGCCATGACGACCGACCATAGCTTTGCTTCCGCCAGATCTCTTGACGACGCCCTGGAAAATATTATCAGCCTGGCCGGGATCCAATTTGATCCATCAATCGTCCTGGCGCTACAGACCATCTGGCGAGATGGCCGGCTGGGGTTATTTCATTCCGGCCAGCGTTAGCCAGTCCTACTACTCCGCTCTCGCCAGCTCCCAGCCAACCATTGCCATCTTGCGGGAGGCGCCCCAGCGGTAGCCGCCCAGAACGCCCATCTTGGTGATCACCCGGTGGCATGGAATGATGAATGCGATCGGGTTCGCGCTCACCGCCTGTCCTACGGCGCGCGCCGCGCCAGGCATACCCAATCTACGAGCTATCTCCTGGTAAGTGGTCAATGCTCCCGACGGGACCCGAAGCAACGCCTCCCAAACTTTAATCTGGAAATTTGTCCCATTGAGATACAAATGCAGTGGGGCGATCTGATGTCCAAAAGCCAACGGGAAAATGCGTTCGACAACCTGCGCTGTCCGAGCACGGTCCTCGATCAATTCCGCATTCAACCAGCGGCGGCGTAAATCCTGTATAATCTCCTGGCGGTCACCTTTCTGGACAAAAGCCAATCCACAGATACCGCGCTCCGTCAGCGCTACCATGCATTCACCAAAGGGACTGGGATGAAAGCCGTAAGAGATCTCCAGCCCCGACCCGTGCATCTTATACTCGCCTGGCGTGACCGCATCGCAATTTACAAACAGGTCGTGCAGGCGACCCGGTCCAGAAAGCCCGCTTTGATAAGCAGCCTCCAGGACGGAGGCAGAATGATCCAGCAACTCACGCGCATGCTCCTTGGTCAAAAATTGCAGGAAGCGTTTCGGACTGATCCCCACCCAATGGGTGAAGAGGCGTTGGAAGTGATACTCGCTCAGACCAACACTGGCAGCCACCTCAGCCAAGGACGGCTGTTCGGGATAATGGGCATGAAGGTACACCATCGCCTGCTCCACCCGCTGGTAATCCGTAGACAAATCCTGGTAAGCGATCGTATCCGAGGCCATCATCATTTTCTCCATAAAAAGTTAAGGGCAATTGTACAGAAAAATTTCGTCAATCGCCACCCGATTCTTGCGAATTCCAGACCTATCGATCAGCCTATTATGAATAATCATGATCCTATAAACGAACAGTATTATTCCCAAAAATCATCTGCCTCTTCCCTCGCGCATGGTATCCGGTTATGATACGGATTAAACACAAAAAAACAGGCGCGGCCCTATGACTCAATCTGCCATTCAGGTTAATGACCTGCATAAAGCCTTCGGCGACAATAACGCTGTACAGGGTGTCAGCTTCGAAGTCCAACAAGGCGAAATCTTCAGCTTGCTTGGACCGAACGGCGCCGGCAAAACCACTACCATCTCTATGCTTGCCACGCTGCTGCGCCCCGACCAGGGCGACGCGTTTGTCATGGGCCATTCGATCCGCAAGGAAGCCACAGCGGTGCGTGCGGTTTTGGGCGTGGTTCCGCAGGAAATCGCACTGTATGAAGACCTGTCGGCGCGCGAAAACTTGCTCTTTTGGGGTAAGATGTACGGTCTTCGGGGAGGGGTACTCAAAACGCGTGTGGATGAGGCATTAGAAATCATCGGCCTTACCGAGCGCGCCAGCGGACAGTTGTCGAAATTCTCCGGCGGCATGAAGCGCCGGGTCAATATCGCCGCGGCGCTGCTTCACCGCCCGGCGGTTATTTTTATGGACGAGCCCACCGTGGGGATCGACCCACAATCACGGCGTAACATCCTGGATAGCGTAGTCGCCCTCAAAGAGCAAGGCATGACGGTGCTCTACACCACCCATTATATGGAGGAAGCTCAGGAGCTTTCTGATCATATCGCCATCATGGATCATGGCAAGTTGATATCTTTGGGCACGCATGCCGAGCTGGTCAAGATCGTCGGTGAAGCCGACCGCATCCGCCTGGCGATCCATAATCCCAGGGAAAGCCTGGATCAAATCTGGGGTATGGTGCCGGGAGTTAAGCAGGTTTCATCTAAGGATGGCGTGTTCACAATTCTGGCGCTCAATGGACATCAGGTTTTGCCGCGCCTGTTTGAGGCGGCCGGTGACCAGGCTGCGCAGATCACCTCCGTTGAAATCCAGCAGCCCGACCTTGAAGCGGTGTTCCTGCACCTGACCGGCCGGGCGCTGAGAGACTAGGGAGCGGCAGAGCGGATCATAAAAATCCTTGCCATCGCATTGAAGGATATTCGTCACGCTCTGCGCAGCACTATCGGCCTGGTTTTTATGTTCGGCTTACCGTTGATGGTGACTGGAATGTTTTACCTGATGTTCGGCCAGGCCGCCCGCAGCGGTAGCTTTGAGCTGGCGCGCATCCGGGTGGTGGTGGCTAATGAGGATCTGGAGGCCCCGCGCCTCCAGACCGGGTCGGGAGCTCTGCCAGAGGGGATCAAGGCGGACACCCTGAGCGAGCTTGTGGTGGCGGTGCTGCAAAGCAAAGATCTCGCTGATTTGCTGGAGGTCTCGCTCGCGCCGGATGCGACCGCCGCCCGCCAAGTGGTGGACAGCCAGCAGGCACAGGTGGCGGTGATCATCCCGTCCGGTTTCTCAAAACAGTTTGCCGATATCAACAGCCAGGCGACGGTGGAATTCTATCAGGATCCGACACTGACCATCGGGCCAGGGATCGTGCGCGCCATCCTGAACCGTTTCATGGACAGCATCTCCGGTGTCAAGATTGCAGTGGACCAGGTCCTGGACCAGACCGATGCCGATCAAGTTGCCCTGGTCGGCCAGGTGATCGATGCATACCTGGCGACATCACGCACGCAGACCAGCAACGCAGCCGACGAGTTCCTGGAAATCCATGCCCCCAGCGGGGAGGTTGAGGAGACCAATCCGGTCCTGGCGATCGTGGCGCCGATCATGGGCGGGATGATGGTATTCTATGCAATCTACACCGGGGTCTCCACGGCCGAGAGCATCCTAGAGGAAGACGAACAGCGCACCCTGCCGCGCCTGTTCACCACGCCCACCTCGCGCCAGGCCATTTTGACCGGAAAGTTCCTGGCGGTATTCCTGACCGTATCGGTACAGGTGGTGACGCTGCTGGTGGCTTCTCACCTGATCTTCGGCATCGACTGGGGCGCGCCCCAGGCTGTGGCCATGCTCGCCGGTGGGATCATCCTGGTAGCTTCCTCCACCGGCATTTTCGTCAACTCGCTGCTCAAGGACACCCGCCAGGGCGGGATAATCTTTGGCGGCGTACTGACGATTACCGGGATGCTGGGTATGATCCGCATTTTCGGGTCGGCCTCATCGGCTGCCGCCCGCATGGGCGACAGTGTGGGGCTGCTCGTCCCGCAGGT
>MGNS01000154.1:31488-33782 GCA_001795165.1 Chloroflexi bacterium RBG_16_57_11 | reverse complement strand
CTGGCCTGGAGCTGCGTATTCTTTACGCTGGGCATCTGGCGCTTTCGCAAGCGCTACGGGTAATCGGCTATGCTGCGCATCCTGGATATCACCCGGAACGACCTGACCCAACTGCTGCGCGATCGCAAGACCTTTCTGTTCTCGCTGATCATGCCAGTTGCACTCACATTGCTGTTGGGTTTCGCTTTCGGCGGTTTCGGGTCGAGCAGCGACCCGCGCCTGCCGGTTGGATGGCTGGATCTGGACGACAGCCCCACCAGCCGCCAGCTCTTCCAACTATTGTCCGATTCGACTGTGGTTCGGCTGGTCGCCGATCCCTGGCAAACCCGGAACGGGCTGGAAAACCTTGTATTGAAAGAAGATTTGGCCGGAGCGCTGGTCGTGCCTGAGGAATACGGCCATGATATGAAAGCCGGCAAGCCTGTGCGGCTGACGCTGATCGTCAATACGGCCACGCCAACCGGCACCAGCGTCGAAAGCGAAACCCTGGCGGCGGTCATCCACCTGGAAAGCGCCATTCGCATCGCAGCCAGGTTGGAGGATTACGCCGGCGCTCCCTTCGATTACACCTACAAGCAGTCTCTGGAGGCCTGGCAGGATCCGCCTGTGCGCATCGTCGAGCAAATAAGCCAGGCCATTGAGCCTGAAGCGAATTCGAGTAACGCCATGACACGCACTTCGCCGGGGATGATGCTGCAGTTTGCCATCGCCGGGCTGCTGGTCTCCGCTTCACTGATTGTGGCCGAACGCAAGAACCGCTGTCTACAACGTTTGCTCACCACTTCAACCAGCCGGTTGCAAATCCTGGTCGGCCATTACCTGGCAATCTTCACTCAGATTCTGTGCCAGTTTGTCATCCTGATCGTCTTCGGCCAGTTGCTGCTCAGAGTGAACTACCTGCGCGACCCGGCCGCAACCCTGTTGGTGGCCACCAGCGCCGCGGCATGCATCGCTGCCCTGGGTCTGCTGATCGGCACACTGGCACGCAGCCAAGAGCAGGCGGTCGTTTTCTCGCTGGTGCCGATGTTCCTGTTGGCCGGGCTGGGTGGCGTCTGGGTGCCACTGGAAGTGGCCGGACCGACGTTCATTCTCATCGGTCATTTTTCACCCGTAGCCTGGGCAATGGATGGATTCAAGAGCGTAATCCTGCGCGGACAGGGGGTTCAGGCAGTGCTGCTGCCCGTAACCGTGCTCACGGGTTATGCGCTGGCTTTTTTGCTGCTGGCTACCTGGCGTTTCCATACTATGGAGGAGAAATAATAAAAAGAGTGGCAAACCAGGCAGTCTGCCGCTCTTTTTATTAGCAGGAATCGAGGTAAAGTTGCCTAGTCGCCGCCGGTTGACTCTGCGGCGGTGAGCTTGGGGGCAGGTTTCTTGCTACGCAGGATGCTCCAGGCCACCCCAGCAAACAACACGATCACCACACCCCAGCCAACGAAACCCAGGTTGGTGTTAGCGACCAGGATCGGGGCAGCCAGCAGCGAGACCAGGTTGACTACCTTGATCATCGGGTTCAGCGCCGGGCCGGCAGTGTCTTTCAACGGGTCGCCGACAGTGTCGCCCACCACGCCGGCTTTGTGGCGCTCGGAGCCTTTGCCGGTGTTCTCGGCCAGGCTGCGCGGTTCGTCCTCGATGGCTTTCTTCGCATTATCCCAGGCGCCACCGGCATTAGCCATAAACACCGCCAACAGCTGGCCGCTTAAAATCACGCCCGCCAGGAAGCCGCCGAGCGCCTCAACACCAAGGACCAGACCAAGCAACAGGGGCGTGACGACGGCAATGACCGCCAGGGGGATGAGCTCTTTCTGGGCTGAGGTGGTCGAAATGTTTACCACACGTGCGTAATCCGGCGTTTTTGTCCCCTCCATCACACCGGGGATGCGGAACTGGCGGCGGACTTCCTGGACGATCTCACCAGCCGCACGACTCACTGCGCGGATCGACAGTGACGAGAACAACCAGGGTAGCGCCCCACCTAACAGCAGGCCGATGAACACGCCTGTTTCGGATACCCGAATCGAATCGAGCACCGGCAGACCGATCGCTGCTTGCACTCGCGCCACATCGGTGATGAACGAGGCAAACAGGCTGACCGCGGCGATCACTGCCGAAGCGATGGCTATGCCCTTGGTGATGGCTTTGGTGGTGTTGCCTACCGCGTCCAGGTCGGCCATGATCTGGCGCGCTTTGAGGGTATTCTCATCGTCCATATCGTGCCAGGCCATCTCGCCGATGCCATTAGCGTTGTCCGAGATTGGGCCGTAGGAGTCCATCGCCACGTTGTTGCCGGTGTG
>MGNS01000154.1:26728-31475 GCA_001795165.1 Chloroflexi bacterium RBG_16_57_11 | reverse complement strand
ATGCCGATCATCGCAACCCCATACAAAACGTAGATAGCGCCATCCGGACGGTACAAGAGCAGGGCAAAGACGAAGGAGATCGCAATGACGATCAGCGCCCACACGCTGGATTCCATGCCCACTGCCAGACCGGAAAGGATGGTCGTCGCCGGGCCGGTGTCGGTGGAGTCGACGATTTCTCGTACCGGAGGCTTGGTGTAGGAGGTGAAGTAGGAGGTGAGCGGGTTGAACACCACCGCCAGGCCGACGCCGATGGTGGTCAGCATGGCCAGCCTCCAGTCGCCGGCGTACAGGATGGCGACCAGGAAGGAAAAGAAAATGGTGTTGATGCTCGAGACTTCGTAGGAGCGGAACATAGACTCTTCGGCGTTGTGCGCTCGCAAGAATTTAATTGGGAATCTCTCCCAGATCGGGACGGTGAAGGTACCCAGGATCGAGCTGATGACACCGATGCCGCGGATGATCAGCGGATAAACGATCCACTTCAAGCTGTGGGTCGGATCGAGCGCTACCAGCGTGATGCCCAGGATCAGGGCAGATACGATGGTGACTTCGTAAGACTCGAAGATGTCGGCAGCCATGCCGGCGCAGTCGCCCACGTTATCGCCCACCAGGTCGGCCACCACCGCCGCGTTGCGCGGATCATCCTCAGGAATATCTTTCTCAACTTTACCCACCAGGTCGGCGCCTACATCGGCTGCCTTGGTGTAGATGCCGCCGCCGACACGCATGAACAGCGCCACAAGCGTGCCGCCAAAACCGAAGCCAAGCAGTGCATCTGGGGCAGCGCGTCCAAAAATGATAAAAATGGTCGTCCCGCCGAGCAATCCCAGGCCGTCGGTGAGCATGCCGGTGACCGTGCCAGAATAATAGGCAATCGATAGGGCCTCGTTGAAACCGCGCCGGGAGGCGGAGGCCACACGCACATTGGCCTGGATCGCCATGCGCATGCCAAGCTGGCCTACCAGCAGGGAGAAGGTTGCGCCGGCAACAAAGGCCAGCGTGCGGCCTATCGCAATAGCAATCTGAGCGTTATTTCCAAATTCTTCCATCGCTTCCAGCGACGGCTTGACAACGTAAACGCTAAAGAATAACAGCAATGTCAGAAGAGCCATCACCGGCAGGATAGTGCGCAACTGCCGTCTCAGGTAGCTATCCGCCCCAATGCGGATAGCATTCCAGATCCTCTGCATCTCTTCGGTGCCTTTATCTTTTTTAAGTACGTGCTTTTGGAGCAGCCAGGCATAGATCAAGCTAATAAAAGCCGTAATCACTACGGCCAGAACTGCTAACTGCTCGAAATCGTTAAGCCCGTGACGGGCTAAGCCCAATATATTCATATGTTTTGTCTCTCCGGTGTAAAGTCAGGATATCGCCGTTTCGTTGAAATGCGAAACGTGTACGACCGAAAGGTATCATTGGGACGCAATTAGGAGAGTTACTTGCACTCATGATTGGGTTGTTTTAGAAATTTACGCCCTGAAAAGCAGCGCACTCTCTGGTTTCCGATTGCTCCCAACGAGTTTTACGGTTCATTCCCCCGATCGGATCTATGAAGTCGAATTAGGTTGAAGCGATCGCAATGACTCCAGCATTTCCTGGAGAAGATGCTTACGATCCTTGAGCGCGTCCTTCATGCAGCGATTATCCGTATGGACGATTTCGGTGTGGAGATCAGCAATCGCGCAATTAAGGATATCCAACAACATGAGATGTTGCTCCGATGTCAGGGTCACCGTGTACATTTTTTCCTTCCTTGTCTAACCTTAAAAGTTAATCGCTAACGGGTCGTCCAGAACATTAAGTTCGTAGCAACGTTTTGCCTTGTTAATAAAAAGGCAACGCCTTCTGTTTTGTTAAGATCCAGAGCCAGTTGTGTTAAAGTTCATGGGGTTTGTCAAAATATAATACCACGGATGCAAGATTAAGCAAGAGATTAACAAAATTCCACCCAGTACCTTGGTCGATTAACTGGCTACTGGATATGATTCGACCAGATCAAGTTGTCAGACATTTGACATGGTTATAGAAGTTTGATACACTTACTTTGTCAGACAAATCCAGCCTGAAGGACAGCCAGCAGGCTTCCAAATCTTCTTTGCGTCTATTCCAGGACAGAAACACATGACCACACTCCTCGTCCGCCATGCCGAAATCCTGGTCACGATGGATGACCGCCGCCGGGAGATCCCGGATGGCGGTCTTTTCATTCGTCACGGCTTCATTGAATATATTGGACCGACCGCCGAGTTGCCTGACACCGCAGATGAAATCATTGAATTAAAGGGTCATATTATCTTCCCTGGGCTGATCAACACACACCACCACTTCTACCAAACACTGACCAGGGCAGTTCCCGCCGCTCAAGACGCAAATTTGTTTAACTGGCTGAAGACGCTCTACCCGATCTGGGCGCGCATGCAGCCCGATGATATCCGCATTTCAACTCAGACTGCGCTCTCAGAGCTGGCCCTGTCTGGCTGCACCACGGCCTCCGATCATTTATACCTCTTTCCAAATGGCTCTCGCCTGGACGATGAGATCTTGGCGGCAAGGGAGGTCGGAGTGCGCCTGCACGCATCCCGTGGTTCGATGTCACTTGGCGTGAGCAAGGGAGGTCTTCCACCGGATAGCGTGGTTGAGGATGAAGATCAAATCCTCAAAGACTCGCAACGTCTGATCGAGACCTATCACGATCCTAACCCTGGCTCGATGACTCAGGTGGTCCTGGCGCCGTGCTCGCCATTCAGCGTGACAGGTGAATTGATGCGACAGAGCGCCGTGCTCGCTCGTGAGTATGGCGTGCACCTGCACACCCACCTGGCTGAGACCCAGGATGAAGAAGTTTTCTGTGAGCAGAAGTTCGGCTACCGGCCGGTTGCTTATATGGAGATCTTAAATTGGATGGGACCGGATGTATGGTTCGCCCATTCGGTATATGTCAATCAAGCAGAGATGCGGAAGTATGGGGAGGCAGCTTGCGGTGTGGCTCATTGCCCTTCATCGAATATGCGTCTGGCTTCAGGAATTGCCCCAATCCAGGATATGCTGCGGTGGGGGGTGCGCGTCGGATTAGGAGTTGATGGCTCGGCTAGCAATGATGGCTCGCACATGCTCGGTGAAGTTCGCCAGGCTATGCTGATCTCCCGGTTAATCGCAGGTCTTCAGGGAGCATCGCTCTCTGATAAGGTTGCCCCGCCGCTGATGACCGCTCGCCAGGCGCTCGAGCTGGGCACGCGCGGCGGCGCGGCCGTGCTTGGGCGCAAAGACCTCGGCTCGCTGGAAGCAGGAAAATGTGCAGACTTTTTTGCTATCCGCCTGGACCGGTTGAGCTATGCCGGCGCTCTTCACGACCCGGTGGCAGCAATTGTTTTTTGTGCTCCGGGTAACGTCGATTATACAGTCGTAGGCGGCCGGTTCGTCGTCAAGGGTGGCCATATGGTCACTCTGGACGAGGCCAGTCTGGTTGAGCAGCACAACCGCTGCGCCCACCGGCTGCTGGCCGGATCTTGATTTGGTCCGGTACGTTTTAGCGAATCCAGGCGGTTTTACGGAGAGGCTATGATTGAAAAGATCGCTGCAAGGACCCGCACTCTGGTGGACGTCGCAATGGGACGTAAGCCAGCCGACCTGGTAATTCGAAAGGGCCGATGGGTCTGTGTCCAATCCGGTGAGATTATTCCGGACACCGATATTGCAATCTCTGGCGAGCGGATTGCTTATGTGGGGCCAGACGCTTCACATACCCTGGGAAGTGAAACCCATGTCATCGAAGCCCAGGACAAATACCTGGTTCCAGGTCTTTTAGACGGTCATATGCATGTCGAGTCAGGCATGCTGACGGTCACCCAATTCGTACGCGCAGTGATCCCCCACGGCACAACCGGTATGTTCATAGACCCGCACGAGATCGCCAATGTCTTTGGACTGAAAGGCGTGCGCCTGATGGTGGAAGAGGCTGCGCAACAGCCCATCCATGTGTGGGTCCAGATCCCATCCTGTGTGCCATCTGCCCCAGGGCTGGAGACACCCGGCGCCAGCCTCGGACCGGAGGAAGTGGCTGAAGCGATGCAGTGGGACGGTGTGATTGGATTAGGCGAGATGATGAATTTCCCGGGCGTGTATTCCGGCGATGAAAAGATGCACGCTGAAATGGCCGCTACGCGCCTCGCCGGTAAAACAATCGGTGGGCATTATGCTTCGCCAGATCTGGGGTTGCCTTTCCATGGCTACGTCGCCGGGGGCGCAGAAGACGATCATGAAGGCACGACCGCAGTCGACGCGGTCGCTCGTGTACGGCAGGGGATGAAAGCTATGTTACGCTTTGGATCCGCCTGGCACGACGTCGCCGAGGGTGTGCGGGCAATCACTGAGCTGAAGCTTGACCCGAGTAATTTCATACTGTGCACCGATGACTCACACAGCCAGACGCTGGTCAACGAGGGCCATGTCGACCGCGCTTTGCGCCAGGCGATTGCACATGGCGTTCCGCCGATGACCGCGATACAGATGACCACCCTCAATACCGCTCAACACTTCCATGTTACCCGGGATATTGGCATGATCGCCCCGGGCCGTCACGCCGATATCTTGCTGGTCGAAAATCTGGCAGAATTCCAGGCAGGGCTGGTGTTTGCCCGCGGGCGACTCGCCGCTCGGAACAACAAGCTGTTGGTGGAAACGCCTGCATACGCTTACCCGGATTGGGCCACCCATTCTGTGCACCTGGGTAAAAAGCTCGCCGCGG
>MGNS01000154.1:7217-26646 GCA_001795165.1 Chloroflexi bacterium RBG_16_57_11 | reverse complement strand
CCATCTTCGAATGACGGTCGATCCAGTGGACGGTGAAGTTAAAGTCGATATGGATCGGGACCTGGCAAAAATCGGGCTGGTCGAGCGCCATCGGTCTACCGGTAAGGTGCAGATCGGTTTAGTGAAGGGTTTTCAATTCAACGCCCGTTGTGCGATTGCCTCTACGGTGGCTCATGATTGCCACCAGATGATCGTTGTAGGGACGGATGAAGAAAACATGGCCCTGGCAGTGAACCAGCTTGCAGAGATAGGCGGAGGTCAAATCGTCGTAAAGGAGGGGCAAATCATTGGAAAGGTCGCGCTACCAATCGCCGGGTTGATGTCGAACCAACCTGCCGAGAGCGTAGCGCACCAGGCTGCCGGTGTGCTGGATGGCTTTCGCGCTTGTGGTTGTAGCTTAAACAACCCCAATATGCAATTAAGCCTGCTGGCCCTGGTGGTTATTCCGGAATTGCGTATCTCCGATCTCGGCTTGGTGGATGTCACGCGCTTTGATTTCATTCCCGTTCTAGAAAAAGGGTAATGCTGTATGAGGCTCGCCGCACAACTGGCCTAGATTGCAAGGATCTACTATGTCTCAGACATCAGTCGCACAACGATTGCACGACCAATTGCTGCACATCATCACCGAGACGCAGCCTGGCGAACGCCTGCCTTCCGAGCCATTCCTGGCCGAACAACTTAATGTCTCACGCGCTACCTTGCGCGAGGCGATGCGAGCCTTCGAGACCCAAGGGATCATCCGCCGTAAACAGGGTTCCGGGACGTATGTGAACCAGCCGCCGCGCGTCCTGGAAAGCGGCCTGGAGGTTCTGGAGAGCATCGAGACAATGGCGCAGCGCAGCGGGCTTTCGGTTGATATTGGCAACCTGACCCTCGAAAAGCGCATTCCCGACTCTGATGAATGCCTTTCCCTGAATGCACCGCCTGGCAGCGAGGTTTTGTGTATCTCGTGCACAATCCTGGCCGAGGGACGGCCGGTTGCGTTCCTTGTCGATACCCTGCCGGCAAATTTCATCACAGCGGATGAATTTCAAGCCGATTTCCGTGGATCGATTCTGGATTTTCTGTTGTCCCGCGGTCAACCACCAATACTGGCCTCCCGAACAGAAATCAACGCCGTATCCGCCCCACCGCGGGTGGCACGCGCCCTGGGGATCCAGCGTGGCGATGTCTTGCTGTGTTTTGTTGCGGAGTTATTCACAACCGACAGCCAGGTCATCGACCGGTCGCAAAGCTTTTTCTTACCGGGTTACTTTCGCTTCCATGTGGTGAGGCGCCTGGTAAGGGCAAACGGATCATAGGAAGAAGATTATCGAAAACAGGATTTACCATTCATAAATCATGAGGAATACAGGAAAGAAGGCTATAGACGCGTATCACTTCTTGTTGTATGCTTAGCATAATGTCCAAGGAGGAGCGATAAAATCTGTGGAGCGTTGTGTATTTGGTTACCTTGCACATTCATTGAAAACCTTAATAAAACCAGAAAGGAGGCAACCTTCCTGAAACATAACAATCATATTTTTACTGATCTAGTGTATAGAACCTAAATTAACCCAACATCCTTTGAGGAGAAGCAAGTATGAAAACCAACATCTTATGGCGTCTGATGTCTCTGTTGATCGTCCTGGTCATGGTGCTGTCTGCCTGTGCATCACCTACGCCAGCCCCAACAGCGGCTCCACAAGAGCCTACAGCGCCCGCCGAACCAGTCATGACGGAAGAGCCTGCCCCGGCAGAAGAAACCGGTGGCTTCCAAATTCCGGAAATTCAAGACGGTAAATTCAATATTGCCATGGTCCTGATCGGACCGCATGACGATGGCGGCTGGTCACAAGCCCACTACGAAGGCCTGGAATATGTCCAGCAAAATGTCCCCAATGTTCACACCGCGTACATCGAGAATGTGCCCGAAGGCGCCGACTCGGAACAGGTCTTCCGCAGCCTGGCCCGCAAGGGTTTTGATATGATCCTGGGCACCTCTTTCGGCTACATGGATCCGATGGAGACAGTGGCGGAAGAGTTCCCTGATTCGTCCTTCGTCCATATCAGCGGGTATAAGTCCAACGGCACCAACTTCGGTAATTTGTTCGGCGCCATGGAAGACATGAAATATCTGGCTGGTATGCTCGCCGGAGCGCGTGCCAAGGCCGATGGCAACCCCAAGATCGGTTATATGGCCACCTTCCCAATCCCGGAAGAAATTCGCCTGGGTAACGCCATTGCCCTGGGCATGAAGAAGGCCTGCCCGGAGTGCACCATGGACGTGCGCTGGATCAACACCTGGCACGACCCGATCGTCGAGAAGGAAGCCGCAGCTTCATTGTTCGATGCCGGCGCTCAGGTGGTCTTTACCGGTGCTGACACCCCGGCAGTCGCCGATGTGGCGCAAGAAAAAGGCAAATGGGGCATCACCTATGACTGGTCTGGCTCCTGCAAGGTCGAGCGCTGCCTGACCGCCCCGTACTGGAATTGGGGTCCTGTGTATGCCAAGATCGCTCAGGGCTTGATCGACGACACCTATAAAATCGGCTGGGATTACTTCGACGCCGATAGCAGTGGTCTGGGTCTGTTCGGGCTGATGGAAGGCCAGGAGCTGACCGCGGGTTTGAAGGATTTGCCGCCCGAAGTAATCGCCGAGGTGAAGGACACCATGGCGAAAATGCTGGCTGGTGAGTTTACCCGCTTCGACGTCTTCGCTGGCGAGATTAAGGACAATAAAGGCACGGTGATCGTCCCTGCCGGCGAAAAGATGGTCCAGGCTGATCTGGATCAATTCCCGCCCGGCGCGCCCGGCCTGGAGTGCGAGTACTGCATGTACTGGTGGGCCGATGGCATCACCGCCGAGCTCCCCAAGTTGAACCCGTAAACCTAAGCGTTCTCGGGGCCAGAATTTCCAGGGGCTTAGGCCCCGGAAATTCTGGCCCCTATTAACTGGCTCAACAAAACCACAGGAGGAACATGGTGCAACAACCGGAGGTTCCCTCGCCATCTGCTATGGAAGCCCCGCCTGTCGTGGAGATGCGTAAGATCGTCAAGCGCTTTCCGGGCGTGTTGGCCAATGAAAATGTCGATTTTGACCTGCGCAAGAGCGAAATCCATGCGCTGCTAGGTGAAAATGGTGCGGGAAAAAGCACGCTGATGAACGTGCTGGCTGGATTGTATCGCCAGGAATCCGGCACGATCCTGGTCAAAGGTCGCCCGGTCAACTTCGTTTCACCGCGCGACGCCATCCAGGCGGGCATTGGCATGATACACCAACATTTTATGTTGGTGCCCACGCAAACAGTCACTGAAAATATCCTGCTTGGGTTGGACAAACCGCGCTTTCGCATGCGCCTGAAAGAATACGACCAGGTCATCGGCGATCTGGGGGATCGCTTTGGCTTGAAGGTGGACCCGAGTGCAAAAATCTGGCAGCTATCGGTCGGCGAGCAACAGCGCGTTGAGCTGTTGAAGATGCTCTACCGGGGCGCCGAAGTGTTGATTATGGATGAACCAACTGCGGTTCTGGCTCCATCGGAAATTGATGGTCTGTTTGCTACATTGCGCTCGATGATCGCCGAAGGCAAATCGATCATCTTCATCAGCCATAAGCTGCAAGAGGTCACTGCCATCGCTGACCGGATTACCGTCCTGCGCAAAGGAAAAGTAACCGCGGGGGGTCAGCCGATCGGCGAGATGACTCGCCAGGAGCTGGCGCGCCTGATGGTCGGGCGCGATGTGGTTTTCCACGTGGACAAGAAACAACTGGAGCCGGGCGAGATCGTCCTCAGCGTCGCCAATATCCATGCCGATAATGACAAAGGTTTACCCGCTTTACGCGGGGTCACCTTTGATGTCCGCGCCGGCGAGGTGGTCGGACTTGCCGGCGTCGCCGGGAATGGCCAAAACGAGCTATCGCAGGTGATCACCGGGCTTCGGCGCTGCACCGAAGGCTGCGTAGAATTGAACGGGGAAGTGATCTGCAATCAAGGCAGCCTGTATAGCATTGAGCGTGGCCTGGCTTACGTGCCCGAAGATCGCAACCGTGTGGGCAGCTCGCCAAACCTGAGCGTGACCGATAACGTCATCATGAAAAAATATCGCAAGGCGCCCATCTCGCGTGGCTGGATCCTGGATATGATGACCGCCACACGCTTCGCGCAAGAGCTGAAAGAGACCTATGATATTATTGTGCCGAAAGTAGAGACCCCGGTACGCTTGCTGTCCGGTGGGAACCTGCAGCGCGTGATCCTGGCGCGTGAATTCTCCGGGCAGCCCAAGATGATCGTCGCCGTCCAGCCCACGCGTGGGCTGGACGTGGGCGCAATCGAAGGCGTGCACCGCCTGCTATTAACCCAGCGTGAAACTGGCGCTGCCATCTTGCTCATCTCCGAAGAGCTTGAAGAGCTTTTCTCCTTGAGCGATCGCGTTTTGGTGATCTATGAGGGCAAGCTGATGGGTGAAGTGCGCGAAGCCGACCTGGATACCGTTGGACAGATGATGACTGGCACCCCCTTGGAAGAAATTCGCAAAGGAGGCGGGAAACAAAATGTCTGACACAAAGATGACCGCGTCAGGTTCACAAGGCTTTAGGTTTCCGTACCGCGTCAAGCTGGAACCCCGATTGGAGATGCCTTCACGTTATTTTCCAGCGCTGGTATCCATCGGGGCTGTGCTCGTGGCATTGATCATCGGTGGCATCCTCATCGCATTTTCTGGCGGCGACCCATTCCGCTCATACGCTCACATCGCCAGGGCATCCTTCGGCAACTTGGGGGTGCTTTCTGATACGATCGTTAAAGCGACCCCGATCCTCTTCACCAGTCTGGCCTGCATCATTGCCTTCCGTATGAAGTTATGGAACATCGGTGCAGAAGGCCAGTTCATCATGGGTGCTTTCGGCGCCAGCTTCGTTGTCCTCCTGCCCGTTCTTCCCGCCGACGCCTCCCCCTGGCTGTTCATCCCGTTGATGATGCTCGCCAGTATGATCACCGGCGGGTTGTGGGGCTTTATCCCCGGCTACTTGAAAGCTTACCTGCGTGTGAACGAGATCATCAGCACACTGATGCTGAATTACATTGCCGTTTTCTGGATCAACTTTTGGATTTTCGCTGTTTGGAGCGAGGGTGGCTTCCAGATGTCGCCTAAGTTCCCGGATAACGCCTGGCTGCCCCGATTGCTGGATTTCTCAAAATCATTCCCCGCATTCCGGGGCCTGACGACACACCTGGGTTTGCTGATCGGTATAGTCGCGGCGGTGATCCTGTGGTTGATCATCTATCGCAGCCGCTGGGGCTATGAAATCCGCCTGATTGGCGATAACCCGCACGCCGCTCGGTACGCGGGGATCAATATCGCCCGCAATACCGTGCTGGTGATGATGCTCTCCGGTGCATTGGCAGGGTTGGGCGGTATGTCCGAAGTAACCGGAATGGTGCATCGCCTGCAGACCTCACCGATCGCGGCGGGATATGGTTTCACCGGCATTATCGTTGCCTGGCTTTCCAAGTTAAATCCGCTGGTGGCGATCTTTGTTTCCATCTTATTCGGCGCGCTGATCCTGGCTGGCCGCGAAATTCAGCCTTCCGGCGTGCCCAAGATGATCCAGGGGATCATCCTGGTATGCCTGATCGCCAGCGACTTTCTATTACGCTACCGTGTGCGCATCGTACGCACTGAGGAGGCCTGAGTCATGGATGCACTCATCATCATCTTTCAGGCAGGCGTCGCCAGCGGAACAGTTTTACTTTTCGCCACGATTGGCGAGCTGCTTACCGAACGATCCGGTGTGCTGAATCTGGGGTTGGAAGGCATGATGTTGATCGGAGCGATGAGCGCCTTCAGTGTGGCGATTGCGACCGGCAATCCCTGGTTGGGGGTGCTGGCAGCCATGTTGGCGGCAGGGTTGATCAGCCAGATCCACGCGTTCATCACGGTAACACTACAGGCCGACCAGGTGGTGAGCGGCCTATCGCTCACCCTGCTCGGAACCGGCATCAGCCTGGTGCTGGGTGAAGGCTTGAGCAAAGCCGGTACGGTCTCCTTGCTGCCCAGGTTTTCAATCCCCTTGCTGGCGCAAATTCCGATCATCGGACCCATCTTTTTCACCGATCAGAGCATCCTGGTCTACATTGGTTATTTGTTGATCCCGGCAGCCTGGTATTACATCAACCGCACTCGCCCCGGTCTTCACCTGAGGTCAATTGGCGAATACCCAGCCGCGGCAGATTCCCTGGGGATCAATGTCAACCGGCTGCGCTATTTTTACGTGTTCGTAGGCGGGGTTTTAGCCGGGCTGGCAGGCGCCACGATCAGCCTGGCGGTTGCTCCCGGCTGGTTCAGCGAGCTGACCACCGGCGGGCAGGGCTGGATTGCCATCGGTCTGGTGATCTTCGCCCAGTGGGATCCGTTACGCGCGGCTTTCGGCGCTTATGCCTTTGGCGCGCTGCGCCGGCTGATCCTGGATATCCAGGGTCCAACCATGTTATTGGGGATGCCAAATCCATTCTATTACAACCCTTATTGGGGCTTCTTCTTACAGATGTTGCCCTACGCGTTTACCATCATCGTACTGATTATTGGTTCACGCGAAGCCATGCGCAAGCGCCTGGGAGCACCAGCAGCGCTTGGCAACCCATACATTCGCGGCGAGCGCGGCCAGTAACTGGGTCGGTTTCCGGGTGGCTAAACCGAGACATGCCGCGCATCAAGATTGTCACCATCAATATTTTGACCGACCTTTCGCGCTGGGAACAGCGCCGTATGCTACTTCTTGAAGGTCTGGCGGCGCTGTCGCCAGACCTTATCGCTTTGCAAGAGGTCCATCTCCCCCAAAACCCGGCCCGCTGGCTGGCCGAACAGCTGGATTATCCGCACTTCGTGCTCAGCCCAAAGCTGGGACGTTCTGAATCACGCGAAGCGCTTGCGATCATCACCCGGTTACCACTCGAAGACGCCAGCGTTCTTGACCTGGGAGGGCAGGACCGCATCGCTCAACGCGTGTTTGTGAATCTTGAGGAAAGCACACTTTACCTGGCCAACTGCCACCTGTACTGGCAACCCGGGGAGTCGGTGGCCCGCATGCGCCAGGCCGAGCGTCTGCAAAATTGGCTGTCTGGCTTTCCCGGTGACCCGCCAGGTATCGTGTGTGGTGATTTTAACGGCACACCGGAAACATTGGCCATACAGCTTATGCGCCAGAGATTTCTTTCTGCCTATGCTGCCCTTCACGGCAAAGAGCCGGATTACACCTGCCCCACTCCCTTGCCACGTTCCACCTGGTCGGTGACGCGCACTTTCCTGGGCTTTTTCTTACTCATCCGCCCGCAGCATATCAAATTGAACTGGCGGGGCACATTGGACTACATCTTTGTTGATCCGCGCCTGCAGGTCATACATAGCCAGGTTGTCCTCGATCAACCATCACGTGAAAATCCACGGATTTATCCATCAGATCATTTCGGCGTATATGCCGAAATAGAAATACCCACGAATATCCCTACCGAATAAAAGGAGAAAGCTTCGCAATGGAGAAGTTCCTCGGTTATCGCTGTTCATTATGCGGACAGGAGTACGGCACACACGAGATCACCTATACATGCCCCAAGGATGGCGGAAACCTGGATGTCCTTCTGGATGTCCAGGCGATCCATAAAAAACTCGGTTCAGGCGGGCTACCTACTGGCGGCGAGCCATCACTGTGGCGTTACCTGCCCTTATTGCCTGTAAGCGATCCAGGCGGGTTAGACACACCGCTACATGCGGCCGGCTGGACACCGGTGTTCGAGCTGTCCCATCTGGCGCAGTCTTTGGACCTTTCTCGTCTGTGGCTGAAAGATGAAAGTCGAAATCCCACCGCTTCGTTCAAAGATCGTGCCAGCGCGATTGTCCTGGGTCGGGCACGTGAGATTGGCGCCGAGGTAGTTGTCACTGCTTCAACTGGCAACGCAGGCGCGGCGCTGGCAGGCATGTCGGCGGCCATTGGTCAGAAGGCAGTAATTTTCGCCCCCAAATCGGCTCCACCCGCCAAGGTCGCCCAATTGATTGTGTTTGGCGCCCGGGTCATCCTGGTGGATGGCACCTACGATGATGCTTTCGATTTGACCATTCAGGCGGCTCAAGAGTTTGGCTGGTATTGCCGAAACACCGGCTACAATCCGTTCACCGCAGAAGGGAAAAAGACCGCCGCCCTCGAGATCTGGGAGTGGTACACCTGCCATGTCTCGAGCTTCACCTGCCAGGCATCTTGCGATGAGGAGCGTGTGATACCAGGCGCGGATCTGAGCCGTTTGGCGATCTTCGTGTCGGTCGGTGATGGCAATATCATCTCTGGCATTCACAAAGGCTTCAAAGATCTGCTCAGCCTGGGTTGGACTGAAAGCCTGCCGCGTATCTTCGGGGTGCAGGCCGAAGGCAGCGCGGCGATTGCCAATGCCTTCATGGCCGGGAATGAGAGCATCCTCCCGGTGCAAGCCACTACGATCGCCGACAGCATCTCTGTTGACCTGCCACGGGATGGTGTCCGGGCTGTGCGTGCCGCCAGGCAGACCGGTGGCCAATACATCCTGGTGAGCGATCCCGAAATCCTGGCAGGGATCGCCGCCCTGGGGCCGGTCGGTGTGTTTGCCGAACCGGCTGGCGCCACCGCCTACGCGGGTTTGGTTAGAGCCATCCAACAAGGGCTGGTAACCGCAGATGATCAGGTGCTGGTACTGAACACCGGCAGCGGCCTGAAAGATGTGCGGGCTGCCATGCAAGCCGTGCCACAGGCACCTGTCATTGAGCCGCGCCTGGAGGCGGTAAAAGCCCTGGTACATTAAGGATGGCATAAGAGAGCAGGCCTCCGCCAGATCGAGGATTTTACAGAGGACACAGGTCATATAACCTGCCTTGTCTGCATGACAAAACGGTCCACCCATGTTAATAAACCGGACGAATGGGTGATTTCAATCTGTCGTGATCGTGATAAAATTATAAATTGCCATGCAAACCAGCCAGAATCCAACCATATCAATCGTCGCCCCTTGTTTCAATGAGGCTGCCACCTTGCCCGAATTTTTTCGCCGGGTGTCTGAGGCCATGAGCGCGTTGGGAGAGACCTGGGAGCTCGTCCTGGTTGATGATGGATCCCAGGATAAAACTGCAACCATCCTACGCGGTCTGGCGCATGAGGATCCGCACCTCCGGCCGGTGATCTTTGCGCGCAACTTCGGGCACCAGCTGGCGGTCACTGCTGGCCTGGATTACAGTCGTGGTCAGGCTGTAGTGATCATCGATTCCGACCTGCAAGACCCCCCCGAAGTCATCCCTTCGCTGATTACCGAGTGGCACAACGGTTACGAGGTTGTTTATGCCAGGCGCACCGAGCGCGAAGGGGAATCCTGGTTTAAGCTGGTCACTGCCTCCTTGTTCTATCGCCTGATCTATCGTATCACGGATGTGAACATCCCCCTGGATACCGGCGATTTTCGCCTGCTCGACCGAAAAGTGGTCAATGTGATCAACCAGATGCGCGAGCGCCATCGCTTCCTGCGTGGCATGTCGGTCTGGGTCGGCTTTCGCCAAACCGGTGTGCCTTATAAACGCGCCGCCCGCTACGCTGGCGAGACAAAATACCCATTGAAAAAAATGGTCAAGTTCGCCGGAGATGCAATTACCGGTTTTTCCTATTTTCCGCTACAGCTCGCCACTTATCTGGGTTTCGTGGCAGCCGGGATCAGCATCCTGGCGATACCGGTGGTCGTTGCATTGCGCATGGCAGGCTCACAGGCGTTTTTCGGCCAGGCCACGACCCTGATCGCCGTGCTCTTCCTGGGAGGCGTCCAGCTGATCTCTCTCGGCATACTGGGGGAATATATTGGCCGTATCTATGATGAAGCCCGCGGACGGCCTCTATACATTGTTCGTGAAGACCCGGCGTCTTTTGGTCAGCAAGAATAAAGTTTCCGAGGGAACTGGCGCTTTTTCCGAGGCGGTCAACCGGTGTTTTGGTTTTATCGTCCGTTTCGCGTATGTTGCAGACGACAATAGCCCAGAATATGTACAAACTCGATTTAGATACGCTTAGCGAAGATCGCTTGCGTAGGGCCATTGATTCAGAGACCTTCGGGCTGGGCGCGGAGGTGTTCGAACGCGGGCAGGTGCAAATCCTCGAGGTCACCGATCTGACAGCGCTGTGTATCGTACCCGATAAACGCAATTACCATGTCGAAATAAAGATCATCCGCGACCACGTCTATCTTAAGTGTGGTTGCACGCATGCCAGCCGTGGTTTGATTTGCGAGCATGATGTTGCTGCATGGCTGTGTCTGCGGCAATACCTGACTCGCCGTTTGCCCGACGCCTGGCAAGCTCGGCTGGAACAGGTGATCGGTTCCGCGCAAGCACTCCCGCAGGGCGGAAAATCGACGCCTTACCTCTTGCTTTTCAGCCTGCAGGAAGAGCTGCGAATCTTCCCACCCTACTGGAAAGTTGTTCCGTACACCTTCCCACCCAGTACCCTTCCTGCTGAAATTCGTCAAGCCGACAGACCGCTGGATCCACAGGCGCTTATGATGTATATCGAAACCACGCAAGACACATTGAGAGGCCTGAAAACCCCCTATACCAAACTGGAACCTGAAGGTTGTTTCAATTGTGGCTCGGAGGCGGTCAACCTGGCAAACATTATCCTGGAGCGCAACCGGGGATATTCGTACAGCCTTAACACACGCTTTCCGTTGGAATACTATCTGCGTTTGTTGCGCTCGACCCACAGCCCGCTTTTCCTTGGCAATTCAAGCCGGCCATTCGAGCATGGTCTGACGATCTTGTCCGAAACAGGCGTAATCTGCCTGAATGTGGATAAAGACGAGCTGGGGTTGCACCTCAGCCCCCGGTTGATTGTAGGCGACCGGTCGCTCCCGATCGAAGAACTTTCAGCCACCGGATCCAGCAATCTCAGATTGATCTTAGAGCATCCACCCTGGCTGCTCGTCGAGCGTAGCCTGTTCGAGCTGGAGAACCCAGCGGGTTTAAGCCTGCTAGATTTCTTCCATCGTGAGGCGCCTGACAATCATCCGATTCTAACGATTCCGGTCGAGCAGGAGCAAAACTTCATTGACCGCTATCTGCTCGACCTGGCGCGGCAGTTCCCGATCAGTGGCGAAGCCATCACCTGGGAGATCATCCAGGTCGAACCGGTTCCCCGGCTGTATCTGAGCGAGGCGAACGGCGAGCTTCAGGCGCAGCTTCGCTTTGGCTATGGCGAGGCTGAGGTGCACTACGAACAAGACATGCCTCGAGAGAGGCTACAACATAAAGCCGGGGAGCTAGCCCTGGCGCGTGTAATCCGCAACCCTGAAGCCGAGAATCACGCCATCGAGGCGCTCTCTACGCCAACCTATGGCCTCAAACGCGCCGCATTCCCATCCCAACCTGGATTGTTCCGCTTGCGAGCACGCAAGCATCCGGTAGATTTTCTCCTGAATAGCATTCCAAGGCTTGTAGAAGCCGGTTTCGAGATTTTCGGCGAGGAACAGCTCAAAACCGCACGTGTCAACCGCAATACGCCATCGATATCGTTCAAGGTCTCCTCCGGCATCGATTGGTTTGATGTGCAGGCTGTGGTCAATTTCGGTGAATTGGAGGTTTCTTTTCAAGAAATCCGCCGGGCATTACGCAAACGCGAACGGTTTATCAAGCTGGCAGATGGCTCTATCGGAGAGATCCCGGAAATCTGGCTCGAACGCTACAGACACCTCTTCGCCCTTGGCGATGTCGCTGGGGATGGCTTGCGTTTTTCCAGGCATCAGGTTACTCTATTGGACCGGGCATTTTCAGAAGCAGACGCAGCCCAGACAGATGATCTCTTCGACCAGCGCCGGGACCGGTTGCGGGTTCTAACAGCCAAGAGTTTTTCCGCCAATAACCAGTCTGGCGGGATCCTACCGCAAGATTTACCGGCGGGATTCAACGGTGAGCTACGCCCATACCAAAAGGCCGGCTTTGACTGGCTGCATTTCTTGCACAGCTTCGATTTCGGCGGCTGTTTGGCGGATGATATGGGCCTGGGAAAAACCGTCCAAACGCTGGTATTCCTCCAATCACTTTACGAGCAACCGCCAGAGTCTCGCCCGCCCCAGGCCAGTTTATTGGTGGTGCCGCGCTCGCTGTTGGTGAACTGGCAGCGTGAATCGGCCCGCTTCACTCCAAGATTACGCGTGCTGGAGTATTTCGAGTCCAATCGAACTAAAGACATCACCGCCTTTAGTGGCGTCGATGTCGTCATCACCACCTATGGGATCATGCTGCGTGACATCCATTTTTTACACGGTTACCGTTTCTACTATGCCATCCTCGATGAATCGCAGTCGATAAAAAACCCCCTTTCCCAAACTGCACGCGCGGCGCATTTATTACAGGCGAAACACAGATTGGTGCTGACAGGCACACCCATAGAAAACTCAACTGCAGAGCTATGGTCACAATTCAATTATCTCAACCCTGGTTTATTGGGCAATCTGCAATATTTTAGAACAGAGTTCGGTTTGCCGATAGAAAAGAAAGGTGACGAGAAGGCGACCTTGGCATTACGTCGATTGGTGTACCCGTTCATCCTGCGCCGCACGAAGGATCAGGTGGCGCCAGAGTTGCCGCCTCGCACCGAGCGTATCCTGTATAGTGACATGGAGCCTGCTCAACGCAGGCTGTATAACCGCACCCGCGATTATTATCGTGGCGTGCTTCTGGGTATGTTGGAGCAGAAAGGTCTGAGCCAGAGCCGGATGAAGATCCTGGAGGGGCTTTTACGGTTGCGCCAAATCTCCAACCACCCTGCCCTGGTAGAGGAGAATTACCATGGCGATTCGGCTAAGTTCGAGCTGTTGTTGGATACCTTGGACACGCTAAAAGCTGAAGGGCACAAAGCTTTGGTCTTCTCCCAATTCGTGCAAATGCTGACGTTAGTTCGTAAGGTGCTGGATGATCGCAAAATTGCTTACACATATCTGGATGGGCAGACTACCGCCCGCCAGGAACAGGTGGACCGCTTCCAAAATGACCCGAGAATCCCATTCTTCTTAATCAGCCTGAAGGCCGGTGGATTAGGCTTGAATCTGACTGCCGCGGATTACGTGATTCATATTGATCCATGGTGGAACCCGGCAGCCGAGATGCAAGCCTCGGATCGCACCCACCGGATCGGACAGGAAAAACCGGTATTTATCTTCAAGCTGATCGCCCGCGACTCGGTAGAGGAAAAGATACTACTGCTACAAGAGCGGAAAAAGCAGTTGGTCAACCAGATTATCACCACCGAAAGCGCTTTCTTTAAAGACCTGAGTCAAGCGGAGATATTGGGGTTGTTTGAAGGCTAAACGGCAGGTCGCATTCCATTATCATCCGGCGAGCCACAAGTAGGGTTTTTCAATCAGGCGCTTGATACGCTGGAGGAAACGCGCGGCCTGAGCGCCATCCACCAGCCGGTGATCAAAGCTCAGACTGAGCGCCATGCGTTGGCGGATCGCCAGTATCTCCCGCTCCACATCAACAACCACCTGTTTGGGCACGATCTGGCCAACCCCCAGGATGGCGCACTGCGGCAGGTTGATGATCGGGGTAAAGTATTCAATTTCATACATTCCCAGGTTAGTGATGGTAAAGGTTCCACCCTGTAAGGCCTCGTAGCTGATCGTGGCCTGGCGCGCCTGCTCGATCAGCACAACTGATTCGCGGGCAATCTGGCGCAGACTCTTGGACTGCACATCGCGCAAGACGGGGGTCAAAAGCCCCCGCTCAGTATCTACAGCCACGGCGATATGCGCACTGGTGAATTGGATAATATCATTGCCCTCGATGCGGGCGTTCACCTCGGGGTGTTCTAACAGGGCTTGAGCGGCGATCTTGGTCAGCATATCGTTGTAGGATGGCACCGGGCTTTCTGCGAAGGCCGGATCGTCCTTGAGTTGCCGGCGCAAAACTCCCAGCTCGGTCGCATCCACTTCGCAGTTCAGCGTGACAGGTGCCGTGGTGTGTGCGCTGAGTGCCATGTGCTCGGCGATGCTGCGGCGGACCTGTGTCATCGGCAGGCGGGTGGTAGCCGGAGCCGAGACGGGGACAGACGGTGTAGGAGCCGGGGCAACCGCAGGCACTTTTTCGGTCGCTTGCCGGTCTGCCGTGGCCTGGACATCCTGGGCCATAATGCGCCCATCCCGCCCGCTGCCTTTCACCTGCTGCCAGTTCACCCCCAGGCCTTCAGCCAGGCGGCGCGCATAAGGGCTGATATAGATGCGTCGCGGGTGCGCCTCCGGTTGAAACGATAGGTCTTGTGGGTGTACAGGCACAGGCTTTGGCGTAGTCTTCTGTATAACGGCAGACGACGCAGCCTGAACAGCCAGCGGCTTGCTTTGGCCGAAAGATGCCAGCTCCTCTTTGGTTACCAGGTAACCCAGCAGAGTGCCCACCGGCACTTTCTGGCCTGGCGACGGCGCACCGGGAGCGAATTTCAAATAGCCGCTGTCCAGGGCTTCAATCTCCTGAATCGCTTTGTCGCCTTCCACGGTGAAAAGCAGATCGCCGGCATTGACGTAATCACCTTCTTGCTTGAGCCAACCGCCGAGCGCGCCTTCTTCCATATCCCAACCCAGGCGAGGTAAGGTCACTTCATATGCCATGGCTGCCTCCTTGCCTCACTCCGCTGACAGATCTCGTAGTGCCTGGGCAATGGATGTCTCATTCGGGACCACTGCGGCTTCCAGTGGCGGGCTGTAAGGCGCCGGGGCAAAGACGCCGTTTACCCGGCGTACCGGCGCATCCAGCTCGTAGAAGCCGCGCTCCATTACCTGAGCAGTGATCTCGGCGCCTGCGCCGCATGGGCTGAAATCCTCATCGACGATCAGAAGCCGGTGGGTGCGTGAGACCGATTCAAGTATCGTATCGGTATCTAACGGGCTGAGCGTGCGCGGGTCGATGACCTCCACAGAAATGCCCTCTTTTTCCAGTGTCTGCGCCGCTTTCAGGGCCTTGATCACCATGTATGAGATCGCCACCACGCTCACATCCTTACCGGAGCGCACAATGTTGGCTTTGCCGAAGGGTGTGAAATATTCACTTTCCGGCACCTCTCCTTTGGTCTTGAGCAATTTTTTGTGTTCCAGGAACATGACCGGGTCTTCGTTGCGCAGGGCGGTCTTCAGTAGACCTTTGGCATCCGCCGGGAAGACCGGTGTCACTACCCGCATGCCGGGCAGGTGCATGAAAATGGAAAAAAGGTTGGAGGAATGGTGCGGACCAGTAGAGGCGATCCCCACACCACCCCGGAAAACGACCGGCGCTTTCAACCTGCCATTGCTCATCCAACGAATGCGTGTTGTCTGGTTGATGATGTCTCCCAGGGCATCCAGCTCGAAATCCAGGAACATAAAGTCAACCACCGGTCGGGCGCCCAACACGGCTGCGCCGGTGCAGATGGTGGAAAAGCCACGCTCACTGATCGGAGTGTCCCGCAGGCGCATTTCTCCATAAAGATCATACAAACCCAGCGTTGTGTTAAAGTTACCGCCCCGGGGTCCAATCCCCTCACCCACGACAAAGATCAATGGATTGAGAGCCATCTCCTCGGCGAGGCCCTCGCGGGCAGCATCGGTGTAAGTCATTTCACGCATCACGGCCTCCTGAGCTTAGCTTTCTGCAAACACGTGCAATGCGACGGTAGATGGGTCAGGCATGGGACTCTGGCGCGCGAACTGGGTTGCCTCCTCTGCAATCTTCAGCAGTTCGGCTTCAAGGGCTTCGATTTCACCAGAAGCGACTATCCCGCCCCGAAGCAAATTCTCCTTATATAGCCTGATCGGGTCGCGCGCTTTCCATGAGTCGATTTCCTCCTGGGTGCGGTATCCAGCGTCGCGCATGCCTTCGGCGTGCGCCCGGGTGCGATAGGTGTGACATTCCAGCAGAGTCGGGCCGTTACCTCGTCGTGCATTTTGAATCGCCTCACCAGCCGCCTGATACACCGCCAGCACATCGTTCCCATCTACCTCGACGCCGGGCAGGTTGTAGCCGCACGCCCGTGAAGCCACGCTGGTGCTCCTGGAGGCATAAGCGAATGCCACCTCCGTAGCATACATATTGTTTTCGCACACGAAAAGCACCGGGAGCTGCCAGGCGGCGGCCATGTTCAGACCCTCGTGAAAAGCGCCGTTGTTGCTGGCGCCATCGCCAAAGAAGGACACCCCCACCCGGTCTGACCCTTCCAGCTTGAACTTGTAAGCCGCACCGCTGGCCAGCAAGATGCTGGGAGCTACGATGCCCGATGTGCCATAGAAACCCACTTCTGGCTCGAAGAGGTGCATACTCCCGCCGCGACCCTGGCAACAGCCGGTAGCTTTGCCCAGGACTTCGGCAATCAGCCGCTCGGGTTTCATGCCTTTAGCAATGGCATGGCCATGCCCTCGATGTGTGCTGAACACTGCATCATCATTCCGAAGGTGAGCGCATACTCCCGCCGCAACGGCTTCTTCTCCAATATAGGTGTGCATTCCACCGGGAATCTCCCCGCGGGCATAGCACTTGACGAGCTGCTCTTCGCTGTAACGAATTAACAACATGCTGCGAAGCAATCCAAGGCTTTGTTCCCTGGTCAATTCCAATGCAGCGGCGCGTTGTATTTCCATAGATGACTCCTGGAGAAAGGGCACTAAAGATTTATTAATATTATAAATCAGTTGTGGTAAAATTATATCATAGTTAACTGTAAACTGTTGACAAAGTGCCGGGAGGTCCCAAACGTGGAAGATAAAACAACGCTAACCCCCAAAGAAATGTTCGGCAAGCTTGTACAGATTGGTGTGGTCGTTGCAGACCTTGAAAAAACCACCTGCGCCTTAACCGAAATATTTGGAATTGGACCATTCCACATCGTTGATTGGCCCCCAGAAGGGCGCGGCGATCTCGAGCGATTCTATCACGGCCAACCGGCTGACTTTACCGCCCGCATGGCGTTTACCGATTTAGGACCGATCGAGCTCGAGCTGATCCAACCGGTATCGGGGCAAAGCATCTGGGCGGATTTTCTTCGCGATAATGGTGGCGGCATCCACCACATTCGCTTCAATGTCAATGAGCTGGAACCGGTGCAAGAATATCTGGCCGGGCAAGAGATCCTCTCGGCGCAACATGGCTCGGGGATCCGCCCCGGAACTATGTGGATGAATTTCGACTCCATGAAAAAGGTCGGGTTTATCGTCGAAGTGATGAAAGTCGTGCCGGGCACGTCGGGTCGCACGCCGCGCATTGTTGACGGAGAGGTGATCGGGTAGAAAGGGGCCTTTTATGTCACGTTTTACCCGTCTTGAAGTACTGAATGAGGTGCTGAGGATCGGCCTTTTGCCTCTATTTTACGAGCGCCAGACCGAGATAGCCCGTAAAGCCGTAGATGCCTGCTTGGTTGGCGGTGCCCGGTTGGTGGAGTTCACCAACCGGGGAGATTTTGCTGTGCGGGTCTTTTCCGAGCTGGCTGAGCGCCTGGAGCAAGAGAAATCGCCTGTGATCCTGGGGGCAGGCACCATCGATGATGCGCCCAGCGCAGCCCAGTACATTGCCAATGGGGCCAATTTTATCGTCGGTCCGACCTTTAACCCGGAGATAGCCCGGCTGTGCAACCGTAGAAAGATCGCTTATTTCCCAGGCTGTGCCACGGTTACGGAAATTGCGATTGCGGAAGAATGGGGTGTGGAGATTTGCAAGATCTTCCCAGGTCAAGAAGTAGGTGGGCCAAACTTTATCAAAGCAGTGCATGGGCCGCGCCCCTGGTCTCGCCTGATGCCCACCGGCGGCGTCAGCCCGACCCAGGAGAGCATCACCGCATGGATCAAGGCTGGGGCAGCCGTGGTGGGTCTGGGATCGAATTTGATCAGCACAGCTCGTCTGCAAAATGGCGACTACACCGAAATTACCCTGGATGTTCAGCAGGTGCTGAGCTGGATTGACATCGTGCGCAGCGGCACTAGCCCCTAACGATTATTATGAAGATCGTTCGCTTTGAGACCTTCCTGGCCAACGCCGGGTTGCGGAACTACTTATTTATCCGCTTGACCACTGATAACGGTCTGACCGGCATCGGCGAAGCCACGCTGGAATGGCAGGAAAAGACCGTCCAAACGCTGTGCCATGAATGGGTGGAAGAGCGGGTGCTGGGGCGGGATCCTTTCAATATCGAAGCCGTGATTGGTGGCATGCTGCGTGACCAGTACCAGGGCGGCCCAACCGTTCTCTCCGCCATCAGTGGTGTGGAAGTGGCCATGTGGGATCTGATCGGCAAGGCGTGTGGCCAGCCGGTTTACAGGCTGCTCGGCGGTGCAGTGCAGGCGCGCCTGCCCGCGTATGCGAATGGCTGGTATGGCGGAGCCGTTACCCCACAGGATTACGCCGAGCGGGCGAGGGAAGTTGTAGCGCGCGGTTACCGGGCGATGAAATTCGATCCCTTTGGCGTGGCCTGGAAAGAGCTGAGCGACGACGAGATGGAAGCGGCGATCGAGCGGGTGGCGGCGGTGCGATCAGCGATCGGCCCACATGACGGTTTGATAATCGAATTCCACGGTCGTCTCTCGGCCGGATGTGCCGTTCAAGCGATCCACAGGCTGTCACGTTTCCAGCCCACCTGGTGCGAAGAGCCGGTGGCGCCGGAAAGCCTGGATTTGCTGCAGTGGGTCAAACAACAGGTCGATGTACCCATCGCCGCCGGGGAGCGGCTGTATACCCTGGCCGATTTCAACCGGCTATGCACCCTGCGGGCTGCGGATATTGTACAGATGGATATTGCCCACTGCGGCGGGTTATGGACCAGCAAAAAGATCGCTGCCCTGGCAGCCGTGCAGGACCTGCGTCTTTCGCCGCATTGCTCCATCGGTCCTGTAGCATTGGCGGCCTGCCTGCACTTCGATTGCAGCACACCAAACTTTATGATCCAGGAAGATTTTACCGAGTTTGACGTGCCGTGGCGGAATAGCCTAGTTCGAGGCTGGAATCCAATTCAGCATGGCAAATTTGTGCTCAAGGACACGCCTGGCCTGGGCCTGGAGCTGGACGACCAGGTGATTGCCAATCATCCCTATGTTAAAAACGCATTCCCCAGCCTGTGGGATGGGGAATGGTTGACGAACTTCACGCAGGATCATCCAGACGACTGATCCTATGCTCTGCGCAGTACGCTGAAACAACGGATTGCTTAATACCTCCCAAATTCCAGGCTGGCCTGGGCGAAGGCCTGGATATTTTCATAGGGCGTGCCATCAAAGAAAAAGTCGGTGGTTGACAGGATCCAATTCCCACGCGGCTTAACCAGTGTGAGCAGGTCACGCACCTTTTCGGCCACTTGCTCAGGGGTGGCCTGTCGCATGAAAGTAATCTGATCGATGTTGCCGCGCAGCGTGAGCGATGGTCGCAGCACACGGATGGCCTCCTCCAC
>MGNS01000154.1:4138-7006 GCA_001795165.1 Chloroflexi bacterium RBG_16_57_11 | reverse complement strand
ATCTGCCCCGGCCTCTACCATCTTTTTTGCCCGCTGAACCAGCCGGGGTAGGAAATAATCCACCATTTCCTGGTAAAAAATCGGATCGGTGAGCGGGTCAGTTAGAATTTGATCCAGCTTGCGAAACATCCCCAGGATATTGAACGAGCCGTGGGTGTTGGCGTCCACCAGGCCTTTGTCGCCGGTTGCCTGGCGGGCGCGGCGAATTAGCTGGCAATCCATTCGATCCGCAGCCGGAGCATAGCGGCGCAGGATTTCGAAGTCTTTGGGTTCTTTGATCAGGTATTCCAGCGTAGCCGAGACGATCAGGAATTCCGAGGTGCGCTCGTGCTTCTCGATATGGCGAAGATTTCCACCTGGCGTGCGGATATCCACGCTGCGTAGCAATTCATCCTCGCCGCTCTTTTCATCGGTAACTTCGACATCCCAGTTCTCGTCGCTGCACATAATCGTCTGGTCCATCATCGTGTTGGCAACCCAGACATCCCATACGCTGCCGAGGGTGTGCAAGACATCGAAGCCAAAATAGTCGCAATACGCGACGAACTTCTCAATCGGGTCAAAGTCAGGCGGGTTGAAGAATGTCTCGATCTGTGGGCGATATTTGAACATCTCGTAGACCGAGTTGTAATACAGGAAAGGCGCAACCGGGACGCGGTCCGTCGGCTGGCCGCGCAGCGCTTTGCTCAATCGTTCACGACCGTTCATTCTGTCTCCAATTCTCCATTTTCCCGAACGCGGGTGAACCGGCTCCCTTCTGCCAGGGTGATATGAAGCTGCCACTCCAGTGTTGAGCGCCTGTGGATTGTTGAGCTCTCTTTGCGGTAGCGAGCCACGTCAGGCCGGTCGAAAGTGGCAGTACAGGGCTCCAGGAAGATATTATACAGGTCCTGCCAACCGCCCTCATTGGGCAGCACTCCCAGATATGGAACCCGGGCGACCGGGAAGGAGAGCGCCAGGCTGAAGTTGCTGCTGGGATACCTCAATCCACACCAACCTTCTGGCAGTGGACCCTTGAGATAGTACTTGTACGCCTGGCGAGCAGATTTCGGGCGTATTACGCGCAGATCGTAGAGGCTATCGTCCGGAAGCCGGGCGAGGGGCCAATCGAACTCACTGCCGTACTGGCCAAAAGGAGCGTCCATCGAAAAGGTGTGAGCAATGGTCCTCACGCCCGACGGCAAGACCAATTCGACGCCTTCCTCCAGATTGATCATCATGTGGGCAGCCCATAAGAAATCAAAGTCGAAGGCCGAGTGATTGGTCAGGCGATAATCCAAGCGCAGAATGTTTTGGGTGCTAAAAGAAATCCATTTCTCCAGTAGATAGGGGAAGCGCACGCCGTTGGTAGCGAAGTACAGCCGATTGTCACCGACGGCATGATCCCATGCCAGGCTCCACACCTCGCCGTGGTCGGTCATCTTCACCCCTTCCCAGGGGAAGCGATCGTAGTAGCAGGTATCGATGGTGGGGAACATATCATCAAGGCCGGAACATTCCCCGGCAACATAATCGCCGTCGAATGGTTGCAAGCGGTACACCGGGTCGGGCCGTTGGACGAGCAGTTCGAAATTGCGCGGCTTAAAAACTAACGAGGCAAGCTTCGCACCGGTGCCTGGCAAGAACTGTGCCAGCACCTGATCGGTCTCGATGCTGACTGCTGGTTGATCCTTGTAAGTGGTTTGTGAAATTATTGCTTTCACGAATTAATCCTCAGTAGCCGATCGGCCTCGTACACCGCGCTGACGGCCGAATCCGCATACCCCTGGGCGCCGATCTGGTCCGCATACTCCCGGCTGACCGGCGCGCCACCGATCATCACTTTTACCTGCTTATTCAGCCCGGCCTCCTGAAGTGCCTCCACAACCATTTTCATCCCTTTCAAGGTAGTGGTGAGTAATGCCGACATGGCGACAATCTGGGGCTGGTGGAGGCGAACGGCTTCGACGAACTTTTCGGGTGGGACATCTACGCCCAGGGCGATCACCTCAAACTGGGCGCCCTCCAGCATCGTTCGCACCAGGTTCTTGCCGATATCGTGCAGATCTCCCTTCACCGTCCCCAGGATCACCTTCCCTTTGGAAATGGATGCTGCTCCGCCGGCAGCTTTCAAAGCCGGTTGTAACACCTCCATCCCCGACTGCATGGTCGCTCCTGCCATTACCAGCTCTGGCAAGAAATACTCGCCCTGCTCGTACAGCGCTCCTACCAGTTGCATCCCCTCAGCCATGCCATACAGGATAATGTCGAATGGGAGCATCCCGAGAAGCAGGGCCGTCTGGATAGCTTCTTGCACGCCGAGGGTGTCAAAGGCAGCCAGGCGTTGGCGCACATCCTGGAGGCAGACCTGTTGTTCTTCGGAAAACTGCGGGAGAGGGGGTTCTGCCTCGGCGGCCGGCTTTCTTACTGCAAAGGTAGAACGTTCCGGTGTTTTTTCAGCCAGAGTCGGCTCGCCGGCCAGTCGCCGGGCGACGCTGGAGCGCACGCTGCGCGCGACGCGCCTGGCTGTTTCCATGGGATCCCAGGCTACCGGCACATAACCGCCTTGGCCATCCATACCGGCGTTATCCAGCACAAAGGTTGCCAGCATCAGACCGCGGAAATCATCGATATTTGCAAACAAACGGTCATAGTACGCTTCGACATCCACAGGCGACGCATCCTGGATCTGAATTGTGATCTTCCCCCCGTGCTGCTTGACCAAACGGGTGAAGGCCTCGAAATTACCCAGTGGGGAATTATTAATCACTCTCAAGTGGGGAATTGAAGAAAAAGTAACCAGGTGCTGGCTGCCGTTGCCGCAATAGTGGATGCTGCCGCCGCCGAAGGCGGCAAAGATGCGCTCGACGCGCGGAGCCACAAACTCCT
>MGNS01000154.1:0-4104 GCA_001795165.1 Chloroflexi bacterium RBG_16_57_11 | reverse complement strand
CACGCCACAACCTGGAGAAAACACACCTTGAAGCCCGTTACTCTGTTCCAATGGCTCGCCGATGTGCATTTTCTGGACCTTGACCCATTCGATAAATGCTTCAGCAACCAGGTCGAACAGATCGTGGATCGCCTGTGGCTCGTGGTGCATCCATTGGTAGAGCTGAGCCTGCCCGCAAATCTGGCCGACCGTATCCAGTGGGCCTTGCATATCGGTCAAACCTATCGGCAAATCGCCATGTCGTCGGGCATAATCGATGGTTGCCAGCACTCGGGGCATCCAGCCATCTTGCTCGGGGTTGGGAAGCTTGAGACGGGCGATATCTTTTGGCGACTGAATACATGGGGCAGCGACTGCCGGATCGTCCGCCGGATCCTCAGGAACCCGAATGGCCGCGCCGAAACCGGATGCGAGCACTCCTGTGCCAAACCAGGGCATAAAATAAGGCACAAGATCATCCTCTACCAGACGCAAATGCTTTTCGAACCCGGCAGTCTGGTAAGCCAGCATGCTGGCCGGGCTGGTGTAGTAATCAGGTGGTTTATCCAGGCTGCCAAAGGAAAAGTAACCAGGCGTGTTGATCAATACCGGAACTTCTTCCGCTGTGACAACCGGCTGACAATTAAATGCGCCGCGGATCTTTTCGATGCGCGGCGCCAGGTCAAAATCGCGCCATGAAGTAAACTCAGACATCCACTACCTGCTCTTCCTGAAAGCAAGTCGGGTGGAAAATATTCGATTTCTACCCGACTGTTTGTACAAACACGTTATTTGCGCGCCCCTTCCGGAGGCTTATAGTCAATTGCCATCTTGGCAGTCAGCCCGCCATCAAAGTACAGCACATGACCGGTCATAAACTCCGCCGCATCTGACATCAGGTAGGCCGCCAGATAACCAACGTCTTCAGGCAGACCCACCCGACCCCAGGGTACCATGCTGTTGCCCATCTCACGCGTGTAGTTAGGATCGGATTTGAAATAACTGGCGACTTCGATGCTGCCTGGGGCGAGCACGTTTACCCGAATATGCTTGGGACAAAGCTCAACCGCCAGCTCGCGGCCGAAAGCGTTAATCGCGCCCTTGGTGCCGGCGTACACGGAGTGGCCGACAAAGCCAGCCACGCCGTGCACCGAGGAGATATTAACGATGCTGCCGCCGGCCCACGGTCGATCCGGGTAGCGTTCCCGAAGTTGTTTCCCGCGTTCGAGCATATGGGGTATAGCCTGCTGGCAGGTGAAGAACTGTCCGCGGATGTTGACCTCGTAGATGCGGTTGAATTCCTCTTCGGTCACCTGCTCGAAAGGCTTGGTGAAGGTCAACCCGGCGTTATTGAATAAACCGTCCAGCCCGCCCAGGAATTGCACCGCTTCATCGACCACGCGGCGACAATCGGCGACCAGGCTAATATTGGCCTGCAATGCCACCGCGCGGCGGCCGAACGCTATAATTTGCTCTACGGCATCCATGGCGCCCTGGTAGCTGCCGCTATAGCTGAGGGCTACGTCGGCGCCTTGCCGGGCCAGCTCCAACGCCACGCCTTTGCCGATGCCGGTTCCAGCGCCAACGACCAGGATGCATTTTCCTGCCAGGCTGAAAGGTCTCTCCAACATATTTGGTTTGCCTCACTTGTGGTAAATAAAGCATTCACCCTGGGTCATCAGCAGGGGTGTAGTCTGTGGTGCATATTGCTTACAGGCCTCCAGGAAGCCAGCCGGATTACCGTAGTGCAGTGGGAACATCCAGAAATGGCATGGGATTGTCACCCGGGCATTAGCATCCGCCGCCAGGCGAGCCGCATCCACATCATTAATATTCCCGAATGCGCCATTTATCGGCGGTAGCAGCACATCCACTTTCCTGGCAAACAAATCCTCCCACATATCTGGGCGGTAGGCGCTATCCCCCACCTGCCAGACTGTGATGCCGTCGAAATCCATCCACAGACCCAGGGCCTCGGGCGCCAGATCACCGTGATCGGCGTAGACCCCAGTCAACTGGCAGCTTCCCAGGTTCATCGTTTCACCCAGGTGCAGGATGGTGAAACGATCTTCGGGGACACCGGCGTTTCGATACAGCTCGAGGCAATCGGGAGCGCCGATGAAGTGGACGCGCGGATTTTGGGCAATGCGCGGCATGGCCTCACCGTCGAAGTGGTCAGCATGAGAATGAGTGCTGATCACGTAATCGGCTTCGACTTCCTCCGGCTCCAACAGACTGGCCATCATACGCTTGAAACCAAGCCCGTATTCAGGTAGCACATGCTGTACATAATCGGTCAGATAAGGATCAACATAAATGACTTTATCGTTGGCAGTCTTGAACACGAAACCGGCCTGGGCCAGCCAGAAGATGGCCAGGCTGCTCGGGGTTACTTTAGTCTCGCGGATGGTTTGGGCAAGGTTAATCATTTATCCTCCAGATTACCAGTCACCTGATAAGTAGCTGGAAAACATCTCTACCTTTATTGTTTATACAACGATCCCTTTATAGAATTTGGGCGCGGGCCTGGGTAGCAGCCAACATCACCCTGTATTCGCTGGCGTCTGCTTTGCTAAACTCATCTGTCACCCGGCCTTCGGCCAGAACGACGAAGCGATCGCACATTGCCAGTAGCTCGGGCAACTCCGAGGAGATCATGATAATAGAAATACCCTCACGCACCAGGCCAACCATTAACTTGTAAATCTCGTTCTTTGCCCCGATATCGATACCTTTGGTTGGCTCATCCATGAACAAGACGCTTGGGTTTGCCATCAGCACTTTAGCCAGGATGACTTTTTGTTGGTTGCCGCCACTCAGATTGACCATCATCTGCTCGATAGACGGCGTTTTAATATCGAATTTATCCACTTGTTCACTTGCCAGGATCTTTTCTTGGGCAGAATTCAACCAGCCAGAAGTGACGAAGGCAGACAAGCTGTGGAGCGTTATGTTCGGACGGATTTCCAGGTTTGCCAGTAAACCATCCTTCTTACGGTCTTCGGTAATCAAGCCGATGCCCACCTTCTTCGCGTCCCCCGGGTTGTGAATGTGCACCTGTTTGCCGTTGACAAAGATATTGCCGGAGTGTTGAAGCCGGCCGACAATCGCGTTTACGATCTCGCTGCGACCGGAACCGACCAGGCCGGCCAGTCCGAGGATCTCTCCCTTGCGCAGCGAGAAATTCACACCTTCGACTGCGTTTCGGTTTGCGATCGTGGGATGTGGAATGGTCAGGTTTTCAACGCGTAGGACCTCTTCGGTGCCGATCTCGGAATCGCGAGTTGGATAGAGGTTCTCGATTTTACGTCCGACCATCGCCGCGATCATGGTCGACTCGTTATAATCCTGCCGGTCCGACTCTCCGGTCACTTCGCCATCCCGTAATACTGTCGTATGATCGGTCAGGCGGAAGATCTCGACTAGTTTATGTGTAATAAAAACACAGGTAACGCCTTTACGACGCAGCTCATCCAGATGATTGAACAGGTTTTTAATCTCGTTCATCGCCAGAGAGGACGTCGGTTCGTCCAGGATCAGGATGTCCGGGTTGCGGTACAGGGCGCGGGCGATCATCACCAGCTGCTTTTGGGCTGCGGTCAAGCGAAACAGCAATGCACCGGGGTCTAAGTCTAAATTGTACTCTTCCAGGAAATTCGCGACCCGACCTTTTACCGACCGCAGGTTGATGACCGGCCCATGGCCATTGCTCCATTTGCCGACAACAATGTTTTCGGCAACCGTAAGCTGATCCACCACATTGATTTCCTGCGGCACAATCCCGATCCCTTTTTCCAGGGCGTCGGAGGTCGAGCGCAATTCCAAAACCTGCCCGCCGAGGGAAAGCTCACCTTCGTACGTGCCGTGGGGATAAGTGCCGGAGAGGATCTTCATCAGGGTCGACTTCCCTGCTCCATTTTCGCCGACCAGGCCGTGGATGGTGCTCTTCTTCACAAAAAACGTGACATTATTCAGCGCGACCACGCCCGGAAAGCGCTTGGTGATGTTTTTCATCTCCAATAAAAACGGCTCGCCCATACGACCTCTTTCCACTCGCCCAGATATTTGCATATAAAACGCCGGAGTCTGGAGATATGGGGGCGCTAAGCGCCCCCAATATCTCTC
>MGNS01000153.1:25987-31865 GCA_001795165.1 Chloroflexi bacterium RBG_16_57_11 | reverse complement strand
GGGCAGATGGCATGGTCGTGATGATCCTTGAGAAGGTGACGCCAGCATTGCGCGGCGAGCTGAGCCGGTGGCTGATCGAGCCACATGCGGGTGTGTTCGTGGGACACATCAACGCGATGGTGCGCGATAAGCTATGGGAAAAGTGCTGCAAGAAAAGCGGCGAAGGGGGTGTGCTACAGATCTGGAGCACAAATAACGAGCAGCATTTCGACATGCGGATGTGGGGCGGTGTGAGCCGGCGTGTAGTTGACTGGGAGGGGCTGAAGCTGGTGGAAATTCCGTCGGATTATTCGCCAGCAACGGAGGCGAAAGAAAATATGGCCAAGGACCAAGCGTTATAAGACATCCACACAATCACAACTATAGGCCGGTGGGGCCAATGATATTTCGGTTCTGGAAGGGTATTCCCCACACGCGTGGGGGTGGACCGCTACACGAGGTGGGCATGCCGCTCGAGGATGCGTATTCCCCACACGCGTGGGGGTGGACCGTGTGCAATAGGCTAGTGGGCAACTCGTGTAAAGTATTCCCCACACGCGTGGGGGTGGACCTTTGTGCAAGCGCGTGAATAGCAGAGGCTATAGGTATTCCCCACACGCGTGGGGGTGGACCTGCCGCCCGGATAGCGGCGCAAACCGCCACCGCGTATTCCCCACACGCGTGGGGGTGGACCCGGTAGATTGCGCCATCGCAGAGGTCAGAAATACGTATTCCCCACACGCGTGGGGGTGGACCGATCAGCGACAAATACCGCCGACGTTGCAAGCCGTATTCCCCACACGCGTGGGGGTGGACCGCGACGGCCTGTTCTTCGAGCGTCCCGGTAAGCGTATTCCCCACACGCGTGGGGGTGGACCGACCCCACGCACGACCAGACTACGGGTCTCCTGGGTATTCCCCACACGCGTGGGGGTGGACCTTTATGCTGGCTGGATTGGAGCGCGGTGATATCGTATTCCCCACACGCGTGGGGGTGGACCGCGGGTATTGAAGCGGGGCGGGTGTGCGAAGCTGTATTCCCCACACGCGTGGGGGTGGACCGTATGGCCGCATAAAATTCGAAATCGACGCAGAACGTATTCCCCACACGCGTGGGGGTGGACCGGATGATAGGCCCTTGGGTAGATTGGGATCCCGGTATTCCCCACACGCGTGGGGGTGGACCTAACAACGAGTAATCATCTAATGACACCTGCGAGTATTCCCCACACGCGTGGGGGTGGACCGTTGGCTTCGGGATCGGCCAGAGCCATGATCAGGTATTCCCCACACGCGTGGGGGTGGACCGAAACCATTCAGCGATTGTTGATTACTGGCGCGGTATTCCCCACACGCGTGGGGGTGGACCTGCGCACTCCGCACCGGTCAGTTTAAGGCTGTAGTATTCCCCACACGCGTGGGGGTGGACCGGATCCTCGAAGTGATCGAGCAGAGGCGCAAGGGTATTCCCCACACGCGTGGGGGTGGACCGATCCGCCGCGAAGCGGGCCAGCGGATCAGACGTATTCCCCACACGCGTGGGGGTGGACCGAAGCCATTCCCCCCGCCTATACCGAGTGGATCGTATTCCCCACACGCGTGGGGGTGGACCGTGGCTGGCGCGGTCACCCAGGGCGCATACGCCGTATTCCCCACACGCGTGGGGGTGGACCGAACCGTCAGGTAAACTGCGCGCTGTAACTCGGGTATTCCCCACACGCGTGGGGGTGGACCGTGCAGGTTGGAACCGATTACGTTGACGGCGAAGTATTCCCCACACGCGTGGGGGTGGACCGGTGGCGTGTTCCAAATCATCGATCATGTGAGGGTATTCCCCACACGCGTGGGGGTGGACCGCAGAATGCCAATTATGAAGAAGATGTTCAAACCGTATTCCCCACACGCGTGGGGGTGGACCGGGTGGGACGCTGACGCCGGAGCAGGCCAAGGAGTATTCCCCACACGCGTGGGGGTGGACCTGCCGCCGCAGCCACCTCGCTCCGATACAGCTGGTATTCCCCACACGCGTGGGGGTGGACCGTTGCGCGAGCTGATGGAGGGGATCGGCAAAACGTATTCCCCACACGCGTGGGGGTGGACCTTACGGCGTTACCCAGGCACTCAAAAAGGGTAGCGTATTCCCCACACGCGTGGGGGTGGACCTATACTGCATACGGCACCATCCTGGCTTACGGCGTATTCCCCACACGCGTGGGGGTGGACCGAGGCCATGATCGAGCGCTCACGGCGTGATCGCGTATTCCCCACACGCGTGGGGGTGGACCGGACATCTCGGGTCCATCGATGAGCCGGGATACGTATTCCCCACACGCGTGGGGGTGGACCCGATATCAAGCTCTCGGTATCCGTCTGGTCGATCGTATTCCCCACACGCGTGGGGGTGGACCGGCGGGTTTCGGGAATATGTCGAAGCATTCAGAGTATTCCCCACACGCGTGGGGGTGGACCGTTGTAAAATGTGTCGTCGTCATCGCTGAACACGTATTCCCCACACGCGTGGGGGTGGACCTAATGGGGCGCTCGGGACATTCCTGAGCAACGCGTATTCCCCACACGCGTGGGGGTGGACCGGGCAGCAGGCTCTCGATATCCGTCTGATCGATGTATTCCCCACACGCGTGGGGGTGGACCGCTAACCGCCGACACCAGCAGCGCCAAAATGCACGTATTCCCCACACGCGTGGGGGTGGACCTAAAATACCGAATACCACGCCTGCTTTCCTACCGTATTCCCCACACGCGTGGGGGTGGACCGGCGCACTGCTGGCGGTGCTGGAAGGCGGTGAAGTATTCCCCACACGCGTGGGGGTGGACCGTCCCGAAATGTTTCACATTTGTGATCCGAGGTGTATTCCCCACACGCGTGGGGGTGGACCGTAATCGCAGATGGCTGGATGACTGACTACTTCGTATTCCCCACACGCGTGGGGGTGGACCGCGTGATGTCTAGCGTCTCAGGTTTCAACTCCCGTATTCCCCACACGCGTGGGGGTGGACCGGGTTGGGCGGGATCGAAGTGGATGACCTGGCGGTATTCCCCACACGCGTGGGGGTGGAGTAATCGATATCGGAGTTATTGCCCCGATGATCCTTCTGCCCGCTGGCGATAATCTCGCCTTCATCCGCACTGATCACCAGGATGCCCTCAGTATTCCCCACACGCGTGGGGGTGGACCTACAAGCGCGATGAAAATGCTGGCACTTTTTGCGTATTCCCCACACGCGTGGGGGTGGACCGGCGGCCAGGCTGCTGGCGGCGAGCGATTGGGAGTATTCCCCACACGCGTGGGGGTGGACCTGATCGTCTCACCGATGATATGCCCCACCATCACGTATTCCCCACACGCGTGGGGGTGGACCAAATTACACAGTAGCCGCAAAGACATCCTATTACGTATTCCCCACACGCGTGGGGGTGGACCTAATTGCGCGCGCTATCGAGCGCCATCCCCCAAAGTATTCCCCACACGCGTGGGGGTGGACCGGGGCGCGGCGCTTATGGTGAAATTGGCAAGGCGTATTCCCCACACGCGTGGGGGTGGACCAGGTGACCGGCTTCAATACGCATGTGGCATGGGTGTATTCCCCACACGCGTGGGGGTGGACCTCCAGTCAGCGAGTAGAAAATCTTGCACGGTGAAGTATTCCCCACACGCGTGGGGGTGGACCTCGTTAGGCATTCATCCAGGTCGCCCAGTTGAGGTATTCCCCACACGCGTGGGGGTGGACCGGTTTATGTCGTCGAGAACCTGGAGCCTTTTGAGTATTCCCCACACGCGTGGGGGTGGACCAAATTACACAGTAGCCGCAAAGACATCCTATTACGTATTCCCCACACGCGTGGGGGTGGACCTTCCGAGATCATAAAAAAGACGGATGAGTATCCGTATTCCCCACACGCGTGGGGGTGGACCTAACGCTGGAACAATTCAGGAGTGATAGGGGCGGTATTCCCCACACGCGTGGGGGTGGACCGTATACACCTATACTTTGCCCACCGGAACTGGGGTATTCCCCACACGCGTGGGGGTGGACCGCGGTCGGCATTCTCCTGGAACACATCATTTCTGTATTCCCCACACGCGTGGGGGTGGACCGCGCCATACTCAGCCGCCACCATCATATCGGTCGTATTCCCCACACGCGTGGGGGTGGACCTAGATATCCGAGGTATCCAGGTAAATCAATTTCGTATTCCCCACACGCGTGGGGGTGGACCTGCCGGTGAAAAGACCGGTCTGGGTGGCGGGATCGTATTCCCCACACGCGTGGGGGTGGACCAGTTGCGTCCAACCAGTCGGCCACGCCCCGCCATGTATTCCCCACACGCGTGGGGGTGGACCGCACACCACCCTAAAGAAATGAGAGGAGCTATACGTATTCCCCACACGCGTGGGGGTGGACCGGGCGACCCTCGCATCAACCGCAAAGGTCGCCCCGTATTCCCCACACGCGTGGGGGTGGACCTAATCCATGCGCTTGCTGCATTCCGGGCAGTGCCGTATTCCCCACACGCGTGGGGGTGGACCGTTCATCGACGACATGAGTTGTGATAGGTGTAAGTATTCCCCACACGCGTGGGGGTGGACCGTGACATCGACTGATCTAGGTTTGACATGGAGTGTATTCCCCACACGCGTGGGGGTGGACCGCCACCTGCCGCGCCTGGAATCGTGGCGACCAAGTATTCCCCACACGCGTGGGGGTGGACCGCAGTCATTAGGCCGAACAGGCGCGCAACCGGCAGTATTCCCCACACGCGTGGGGGTGGACCTATCGCTATGCTGATGTTCTTGCGCTCGTCCGGTTGTATTCCCCACACGCGTGGGGGTGGACCGTGGGCCTATGTCGAGGCTATCTTGAAACGCTGGTATTCCCCACACGCGTGGGGGTGGACCTTCCGCTACGAAATCGAGGTCCACTGATGAATACGTATTCCCCACACGCGTGGGGGTGGACCGGTGTTGGATGCGCTTGAGTTCAGGGTATCCGGCGTATTCCCCACACGCGTGGGGGTGGACCGTGCCCGTTGCAGAAGTTCAGGACGGTTGAAAGGTATTCCCCACACGCGTGGGGGTGGACCGGGCTGTGTCCAACAATCCTGTGCCGCCAATAGGTATTCCCCACACGCGTGGGGGTGGACCGCTGGTGTGTGTCAATCCGGCAGGCAATGTAGCGTATTCCCCACACGCGTGGGGGTGGACCGGGCCAATCTGCCTTACGGAGGATGTGCTCGCACGTATTCCCCACACGCGTGGGGGTGGACCGTCGGGAAGATTGGGGAAAGTCGCATTGCCGGAGTATTCCCCACACGCGTGGGGGTGGACTTCCGGTCGAGGCGGTAGACGCCATGATTGGCGAGTATTCCCCACACGCGTGGGGGTGGACCTTCGGCTTCGTCCAGCGTGCCATCATAATTGACGTATTCCCCACACGCGTGGGGGTGGACCTGAATTGTCGCTCGCTTTTGTCATGGTTGTTAAGTATTCCCCACACGCGTGGGGGTGGACCGCTAAATCAATTCGGTATTGATGTCCGCAAGAAGTATTCCCCACACGCGTGGGGGTGGACCGCCACCTGGTTGAAATCCTGGCCGCTAGGCTTAGTATTCCCCACACGCGTGGGGGTGGACCGGCAGAGAGTTTACACCAGGGCGCATCTCAAGGGTATTCCCCACACGCGTGGGGGTGGACCGAGCTCCAGAACAATATGTAATAAGAATCCCACGTATTCCCCACACGCGTGGGGGTGGACCGACCCTCGCTGATGTGAGCGTGACCAATTTCCCGTATTCCCCACACGCGTGGGGGTGGACCTGCACCGCCTGATTGGATCCCCGAAGATCACGCGTATTCCCCACACGCGTGGGGGTGGACCG
>MGNS01000153.1:16008-25953 GCA_001795165.1 Chloroflexi bacterium RBG_16_57_11 | reverse complement strand
TTCCCCACCCGCGGGGGGGTGGACCTAATCGCCGGTTGTAGCTTGAGATACCGCAGCGAGTATTCCCCACACGCGTGGGGGTGGACCGAATGAGGGGCGCATCGCATGCGCCCCTATGGAGTATTCCCCACACGCGTGGGGGTGGACCGTTCGCCACAGGACGTTCAGATAGAGGTACCAAGTATTCCCCACACGCGTGGGGGTGGACCGGATGATACACAATTGGCGATTGTCTCCGTTCGTATTCCCCACACGCGTGGGGGTGGACCGGAATGCCGGGACAAGCTCAAGGCTGCGCGCCCGTATTCCCCACACGCGTGGGGGTGGACCGGGGCGAGTGTAGGATTTAAGATCGACGAGGTGGTATTCCCCACACGCGTGGGGGTGGACCGGCCAGGTTGGCCGCATAGGCTGCGCCTACCGCGTATTCCCCACACGCGTGGGGGTGGACCTTATAGCACGATATCGCTATAATTCAACCACTGGTATTCCCCACACGCGTGGGGGTGGACCGCCTATATCCGGCGCAAACGCTTCGAGGGCCAGGTATTCCCCACACGCGTGGGGGTGGACCGCACGCCGACTGGGACGGGCGAAAGCACTGATGGTATTCCCCACACGCGTGGGGGTGGACCTGATTAAATATCATACTCCTCTATTGAATTATAGTATTCCCCACACGCGTGGGGGTGGACCAGTTTACTCCGCATTACTTCCGTCATGCCTTTGGTATTCCCCACACGCGTGGGGGTGGACCTTGGGCGATCAGCGAATGGTGGGCGCGGGATGTGTATTCCCCACACGCGTGGGGGTGGACCGCGTGATGCTGGCAAGTCAGGAACGGTTATTACGTATTCCCCACACGCGTGGGGGTGGACCGCCTAGCGCACAGCGTAGCCGGGGTCCATCCCGGCGTATTCCCCACACGCGTGGGGGTGGACCTGCCAACGTCAATGCCATAAAAAAACCAATGATGTATTCCCCACACGCGTGGGGGTGGACCGGCGGCGGAAGTGATAAGGAACCAATAAGCGTAAGTATTCCCCACACGCGTGGGGGTGGACCTGGAGAGCGCAACCCAGGCGCCAGCGCGTGTAAGTATTCCCCACACGCGTGGGGGTGGACCTTGCTCTCGGAGTAGGCAACAACGAATACACGCGTATTCCCCACACGCGTGGGGGTGGACCGGAAGACCGATCCGCCAGCCTCGATCCAAACGCGTATTCCCCACACGCGTGGGGGTGGACCGGACAGCGAGATCTACGAGATCGTCGGGTCGGTGTATTCCCCACACGCGTGGGGGTGGACCGAACGGGCCAGTTGCCCGCTGGCTAAAGATCGCGTATTCCCCACACGCGTGGGGGTGGACCGCTAAAGGGTTATGGTGGTTGGCGTGCGGAATTGTATTCCCCACACGCGTGGGGGTGGACCTATATGGACCCGAATGGGAAGATCGCGCCTATTGTATTCCCCACACGCGTGGGGGTGGACCGGCCCTGGAGGACGCATGACGAGGCCATAAAATGTATTCCCCACACGCGTGGGGGTGGACCGGCCGCGGGCGACCTCCAGGCCACCAGCTCGCACGTATTCCCCACACGCGTGGGGGTGGACCGTTAATCCTATCCTTGGTACTGTCGATCACCACGTATTCCCCACACGCGTGGGGGTGGACCTGCCGACCGTTTCGGTGATTGCTATGAAGGGGAGTATTCCCCACACGCGTGGGGGTGGACCTGTGTCTTTTTCTTTTGGAGATATTATGATTGTGTATTCCCCACACGCGTGGGGGTGGACCGGTGAATGTACTGGAATGTCGAAAGCATTGGGAGTATTCCCCACACGCGTGGGGGTGGACCGAAAGCAGGAGTGAATGACGGATCAAACAGGTTGTATTCCCCACACGTGTGGGGGTGGACCTAGGCAAGGATGACGACATGAAACAATGCCCCTGTATTCCCCACACGCGTGGGGGTGGACCGTTGATCCGCTCAGGCGGACAATCTGCCCGCTAGTATTCCCCACACGCGTGGGGGTGGACCTAAGCACGCGTACCAGAGGCCGCATCGTTCAACGTATTCCCCACACGCGTGGGGGTGGACCGATCAGGTTGGCGCCGGTCAGGTTGGCGCCGTCGTATTCCCCACACGCGTGGGGGTGGACCTTTGCTACGCTGGTTCGGCGTTCTGTTCCTGGTGTATTCCCCACACGCGTGGGGGTGGACCGTGTGGATAAATGTGTGTGTACGGGGAGGTGCCCGTATTCCCCACACGCGTGGGGGTGGACCGCCAGGTTGGCCGCGTAGTTGGCTGCGATGGCTGTATTCCCCACACGCGTGGGGGTGGACCGTCCCGGCGGTGATGGCATAGTGACCGGTGGAGGTATTCCCCACACGCGTGGGGGTGGACCGGCAGCGAATTTCCGCAGGAGCTGGTGGAAAACGTATTCCCCACACGCGTGGGGGTGGACCGGACGATGAAGATGGAAAACCGAAACACGAAAGGTATTCCCCACACGCGTGGGGGTGGACCGTGCCGGTATTCCATTATCGCACGCAACGCCGGACGTATTCCCCACACGCGTGGGGGTGGACCGGATTACGGGATCATCCCTGGAACCGGTGATAGTATTCCCCACACGCGTGGGGGTGGACCTGTGACACCGGTTGAGACATTGAATAGCCCACGGTATTCCCCACACGCGTGGGGGTGGACCACGGCTGCATCGTCAAGAATGTGCAGTTTTTCCGTATTCCCCACACGCGTGGGGGTGGACCGGCGCGGTCGAATAATTGAATACTGGCCCAGTCGTATTCCCCACACGCGTGGGGGTGGACCGTACATGCTCGTCGCATCCGCTCCGGCGTCTTCGTATTCCCCACACGCGTGGGGGTGGACCGCCGATTGTCGTATAGCGCAATGACATATCTTAGTATTCCCCACACGCGTGGGGGTGGACCGGCCCGGAAGAGAACCGGGCCTGCAGATGGAGAGTATTCCCCACACGCGTGGGGGTGGACCAGATAGATTGCCTGACCAAGGAGCAAGGTATCTTGTATTCCCCACACGCGTGGGGGTGGACCTATCAGCCCAAGCTTCAAATACATTCTGATTCAGTATTCCCCACACGCGTGGGGGTGGACCGTCGCGGGCGAAGCGGGAATAGGACCAGATGACGTATTCCCCACACGCGTGGGGGTGGACCTAGATATCGCATGTCACGGCAGAGAGAGAACCAGTATTCCCCACACGCGTGGGGGTGGACCTGGAAACCGACCCCAACATCATAGCCACCTGGAGTATTCCCCACACGCGTGGGGGTGGACCGGATCGGCGCGTTTACGAGCAGAAGCTCAAAAAGTATTCCCCACACGCGTGGGGGTGGACCTGTGACTATACCTTCCGCAAGATCGGGACAGACGTATTCCCCACACGCGTGGGGGTGGACCTGACCGCGGGCGGCGTGCTGTATTTCCCGGTTGGTATTCCCCACACGCGTGGGGGTGGACCGCATTACGCAAGGCATTGGAGGATGAGCCATGAGTATTCCCCACACGCGTGGGGGTGGACCTCAAGGCGGCCGAGTGTGATAAATACCGCCAAGCGTATTCCCCACACGCGTGGGGGTGGACCGACGACGCTGGACCGCCTCCCAGCTTTCGAGCCGTATTCCCCACACGCGTGGGGGTGGACCGAAGATGCCCAGGATATGCGATCCAATATGGATGTATTCCCCACACGCGTGGGGGTGGACCGGCAAATATTTTACCTTGCACATTGATGGAGACGTATTCCCCACACGCGTGGGGGTGGACCGGGGGAATACATGCTGGCGCGCCTGGCATCTGAGTATTCCCCACACGCGTGGGGGTGGACCATAGGTTGGCGCCGATCAGGTTGGCGCCGGTCAGTATTCCCCACACGCGTGGGGGTGGACCGTCGGAAGCAATGGCCATTCTGCTCGGCTAATGGTATTCCCCACACGCGTGGGGGTGGACCGAAGTGGCATTCAGACTGCTGGACGCACGCTATGTATTCCCCACACGCGTGGGGGTGGACCGGCGACGCCGAAAAGCAGGCTGACAGACGATGAGCGCGCTTGGCATGAGAACTGGCGCGGTACCGTGTTCGTGGTGACCTCGTATTCCCCACACGCGTGGGGGTGGAGGATATGGACCTCCAGCGAAACCGAACCGTTGATCGTATTCCCCACACGCGTGGGGGTGGACCTAACTGTCGGTGCATCAACCTCTCTTGGTTTCGTATTCCCCACACGCGTGGGGGTGGACCGCACACCGCAAAACCAGGAGATCGCCCAGGCGATGTATTCCCCACACGCGTGGGGGTGGAGTTCGTCAAAAAGACCCCAGATGCTGAGCGGTTAATGTATTCCCCACACGCGTGGGGGTGGACCCATTTTGATCTCCGCTTTGGTTGCCGTTGTTATATGTATTCCCCACACGCGTGGGGGTGGACCTGTCTGCGTTGCGGGCTGTATTTCCGGCGCAACGTATTCCCCACACGCGTGGGGGTGGACCGCCGCCCAAGCCGCAGATATGGCAAATCAATCGGTATTCCCCACACGCGTGGGGGTGGACCTTATACGCCCTGTCCAGCTCGCGCAGCATGGCAGTATTCCCCACACGCGTGGGGGTGGACCGAAAGCTGGGACGAGGAGCACAAAGGCGTCTCGGTATTCCCCACACGCGTGGGGGTGGACCTAATACAATTCTGACATTCCACCGCGACACCAAGTATTCCCCACACGCGTGGGGGTGGACCTTATTTCCAGAATAGGGATGCCCCTTTGGACAAGTATTCCCCACACGCGTGGGGGTGGACCGGCTATGTTCACTTGTTTAAGGTGGAGTCTTAGGTATTCCCCACACGCGTGGGGGTGGACAGGCGGCGCTTCTCGTTCGTCCAGGTGATCTTACGTATTCCCCACACGCGTGGGGGTGGACAACACCGGGTCGGCAATCGTGTACGGGCTGTAAGGTATTCCCCACACGCGTGGGGGTGGACCTATCACGCCAGCCACAACCGGCCCTACTCCAACGTATTCCCCACACGCGTGGGGGTGGACCAATTACCGGCGGTACGCATATTGAGCGCATGCCGTATTCCCCACACGCGTGGGGGTGGACCTACCGATGGCGACAGCCTTTGGTTTGACGAGGACGTATTCCCCACACGCGTGGGGGTGGACCGTTATCATAGCAAACTTGCAGGAACTCAGCCTGCGTATTCCCCACACGCGTGGGGGTGGAGTAGATACAACGCTGAGCGGAACATGCGATACAGCGTATTCCCCACACGCGTGGGGGTGGACCATGTTAGCCTGGAACGATAGTGAATATAGCACATGTATTCCCCACACGCGTGGGGGTGGACCTGATGTTCGTAATGTTTCCAATTGTGCCGGGAGGTATTCCCCACACGCGTGGGGCGTGGATTGAAACCTTCTCCTTGCCGCTCAAATGGACTCATCCAGGCCAGCCAGGATCGACCGAATGTCCAGTTTAAGCTCGGGAATATCACGCTCCACCACCGACCAGACCGCTTCTTTATCGATGCCAAAATAGTGATGGACCAGAATATTGCGCATGGCGATGATATCCGCCCAATCCACGCTCGTGTAGCGTGCCTGGAAATCCGCAGGCAGGGCGCGGCAAGCTTCGCCGATGATGGCGATCTGGCTGACCATCCAGTTCTGGATCAGTTCGTCATCCAGGAAAGCGGCTTTGCCACGGGCGGCATACTTCTCGATGCGGGTGATGGCTTCGATGATATCCAACAGGCGCTCGCGCTCGCTCCTCATAATGGGCGCGCTTCCTTCAAAATTTGCGGGCGCAAGCGCGGGCGCAGCCCCGCCTCGGTTATCACATCCACCGGGCAGTTCAGCAAGGCTTCCAACTGGCGCAACAAGCGGGCCAGATCGAGCAGGCTGCGGCCGGCTTCCAGGTTGACCAGGAAATCGATGTCGCTATCCGGGCGGGCTTCGCCGCGCGCCACCGAGCCAAACACGCGCACGTTGTAAGCGCCGTGTTGGGCGGCGAGGCGCAATATTTCCTCGCGCCTGGATTTGAGCAATTGATCGGCGTCCATGGTCTAACCCAGCTGTTATTATACTCCGTCTGGAGCTGCTCGGAACTCAGCCGGGGAGGTACATTTCTCCATGAGGTATCATATTTATGCAACCCCGAAACCGTCTTTAGTGGCGGGTGTAGGGCTTGCTTCCCCGCAGTTCCCTTATGTAGTCGAGACCGCCGGTCTCGGCTACAGCTTCATTGGCCGCTAGGTCTATTGCCGATAACGCCGCTACGGCCTCACCTGCTCCAGCAGCCAGTCGTAGAAGGCCGGGTCCGCGTAGGTGTCGGTCCAGGTGTCGTGGTCGTGGCCCTGGAGGACCGTAAGTGGTAATCCGGACGCTCGGGGGTGGGACCGTCGAAGGCCAGGTCGGGGCCAAAGGCGCAGGCGTAACCCAGGCTGGCAAGCCAGTCGAGGGCGGCTTGTTCGATGAGCGATTCGGTAAAAGCCATGACAGATCAGATATCTTTCAGGAGGCGTTCGAGCAAGTCTTCCACACCAAGCTCTTTTGCCCAGCGGTGCAGGTAGGTCAAATCCAGCAGGCCCGATTTCATCCTTAACACACCCAGGATGTCCCGCCACTGGCGGTCCGATACTTCATCCCCCATACGGTACCATTCCAGCTTCGACAAAATGATATCTTCGGGGCTGGTTACATAAACGCTTTGCTCAGGGTCTGCAATGATGATGGAGCGTGCAGATCGTCCTAGCTGCATCCGATCAAAATCTCGCAGCTTGGGAATGAATACATCGACCTTGAAGGCGGTGGCATAATGGATGAGATTGAAGCTGGTGCGATGCATAATTGCACCGGTGATCATTTCGTCGTCGGCATAAAATTCAGCTGAGAGGGCGGCAACAAAGGGTTGGATGTGCTCCATGCGCATATCGGCGAGGATATCCACATCCAGGGTAGAGCGCATCACCCCGTGGACGGAGGAGGAGAGCGATCCGCCGACGGCATAGGGAATGCCCAGGCGCTGGAAGACAGCCGTGACGAGCAATGTCACCCGGATGGAGTCACCTTGCATGGTCGTACACCTTGCAGGCCAGCTCTTCGCCCAACATAAGGCCGGCCAACTGGCGGTGGATCTGATCCGGGGTGGCATTTGGACAGCGCTGGCGTATACCGCTGAGCGCAAAGGCTTTGACGGTCTCATTCAGATCGTCCACCAGGGCAAACTTGACCCAGGAGGGCATGCGCCGGATGAGTCCGAGCTGGATTTGCTCGACTTCGGGGTGGGTGTCGGGAGATAGGGTGCTCATCTTGTGGAATTATACACCGCCTGACATCTGCCGGAGTTCGCAGCATTTAGGTCCGATCCAAGCTCTTCACCACACGGCGGTACTCGAGACTCTTCGCTCCGAAATTGAGCAGCAATCCCACCTCCAGACGGTAGGCTTCCAGAGATTACGTAGATTTCAAGACGGCGCAGATGATTCATCGGCGAGTTTCATCTGTGTAATCCATAAATCAGCGGCAATCTGCGGTTCTGACTTCTCCGCTCATCATCTTCGGCAGCAGGGTGTCACGCAGTGTGTTGTGGTCGCCGCGCTGCCATCGGTCGCTCCCCTTACGGGGGGCATATCCCAGGCAGGAGCTGATACGGGCGTGGGCGGACAACGGATTGCATGAACGGATTGAGCGGATTGCACGGGTCGAAACCTTACATATTTGTAGAAGATGATGTGCAGCCGGAGGTTATGATGGCGGTGCGCCCACGCTGCAGGGTTTAGAATCCGGTAAGGTTACATCTTGGATAGGATGTCCGCCTTCTTGGATTCGTAATCGGTCTCAGTGATCAAGCCCTTATCCAGCATGTCCTTGTGCTTTTGTAGTTATTGTTGGGCATCTTCCGTCACAACGGGCGCCGGAGCTGGAACAACCTGCGCCTTTTTCTTCGAAGCTTTGCCCAGCCACACGCCCAGGCTAAGCATCAAGGCGATGAGGGTCACGATGGGAAGCACGCAGGACAGGAATAAGGCTTTGGTTACGACCGAAATTGCGAAGGGGGCAATGTTGTAATTACCCTGGCCCTCTCCATTTCATTTACGGAAATGGGGGTGTGGCTGGTGGCAGGCGAAGTCCGAGACCGCCGGTCTTGGCTGCAGCTTCATTGGCGGCAATGACCCATTGCAGATATGGCCGCTAGGGTCTCTGGTGCTCCAGCAGCCAGTCGTAGAAAGCCGGGTCAGAGTAGGTGTCGGTCCAGGTGTCGTGGTCATGATCCTCGAGGATTGTTAATTGAACGTTGCCCCCGACCGCTTCCAGGGCCTCCACCGGCTGCTGGGCCTTGACCAGGGGGAAGACCGTATCATTTTCTCCGTGGATCACCCACACCGGCAGGTCCTTGATTCGATCGAGCAGCGAATAGGTTATTGAATCAACGTAGCAAGATAGGAGGACGAGGGCGGCGAAGGTCTCGGGCCGGTGGACGGCAAGGCGATAAGCGGCCTCGCCACCCATGCTCAGACCGGTCAGGTAGATCCGCTGCGGGTCCACCCGGTAATTGCCCTGGACTTCGGCCAGGACGCCATCCAGGTATTCTTCCGGAAAGGACGAATAGCCTTGGTAGGCGCTCAACAGGGGCGCGACGATGATGAAAGGCAGTGGACCCTTCTCCCGGATGAACATGAAGGGGCTGGCTTTGGCCAGCAGGAAGAGGTTGTCTCCCCGGTCGCCGTAGCCGTGCAGGAAGAAGATCAGAGGCCAGGTTTTCTGTGGCTGGTCGGCATAGCCCTCAGGGAGGTAGAGCATATACCCCTGGCCGTAGCGGGTCAGCTCGGGATCCTGGTACGCCTGGGAGGTAATGCCTTTGTCGGCCAGGTAGCGGGCGTAGTCCTTATAGACGTAGAAAGATCGATCCCGGCTGAGCTCGATGGGACCGATGGTGGAATCGCTGTTGGACAACTTCGCCCAACCGATCAGGTGATCCCGCTGGGAATCATAGGTGTAGTTGTCGATCTCGAGGTTGCCGCCAGGCCAGAATATCTGAAATTCAATGGCAGGGGTCTCACCCGGGACGACCCTGAAGTGGACTTCCCCGATCCGGTCGGGATACTGGAGGTTGGTGCCCGATAAGCCAACGGCCTTCCCCTCCTGGGCGTTAATCTCCTGGATGACCAGCACCATCTTGCGATCCTTTTTGACCGGCGGGGCATTAACGTATCCTTCCCAGCGGCCCAGGAAGGCGGCCAGCTCGGGGGGCAGGTCTGCTGCGGGCCTGGATACCGGTATGTTCCCAAAGATCAGGCACTTATTCGGGTCACCGTCGACGGGGGAATGCGCCAGGTCGAAATCTTCGACCACGTATTCTTCGACGGAGGTATCCTCGAGGGAGAGCGTCGGAACAGGAGTCGGCGCCTTTGGCGTAAGCAACGATGTCGGGGTGGCCGTTGGAGCGGTGGTTGGTATTGCGGTTGGTCTGGCCGTCGGCGGAACCGGCATCTTAGCCGTCCCGGTCGCTTGCTCTGCAGCACAACCGGCCAGGCCGAGGAGCAATACGAGCAGCCCGGTGACGACCAGGCCGGTTTGAGCAGCCCTGCGCGTGGCATGCATAGGCCTCCTCCTTTATTTATTTTTTAATTTAAGGATTACTCAGCCCAATGCGGGTTCCAGGCAACCTCCCAGAGATGGCCGTCGGGATCTTGAAAATACCCTGCGTAGCCACCCCAAAACGTGTCCTGGGCGGGCTTGACGATGAGAGCGCCGGCGGTTGCGGCCTGTTGCATGACCTGATCGACTTCTGCTCTGGAAGATACGTTGTGCCCGAGAGTGAATTCGGTGGGGCTGGTTTGGCCTAGCCGCAGTCCTGTGTCATGGGCAATATTTTTGCGCGGCCAAAGCGCAAGCCGT
>MGNS01000153.1:14158-15997 GCA_001795165.1 Chloroflexi bacterium RBG_16_57_11 | reverse complement strand
AAGCTCGATAAAGACGACCGATCCATATTCGAATTCCTGGCCGATGATCCCCTCCGTAGGGAGCCCAAGCCCGTCCCGATAAAAGCGAAGCGACTTTTCCAGGTCGTCGACGCCGATGGTGATGACAGTGACTCTCGGTTGCATGGGCTGCTCCAATCCATTCGGAAAGGAAAAAGGTCGTCTGTGGTGACAGGTTAGAAGATAATGGGCCAGCTATTTAGCCGGCCCATTATGGTTTTTAGACGTTAGCTCTCGGCCTTCACCGGGCCAAGCTCGGCCGGGATGCCCTGGCTGACCTGGCGGAAGATGAGCTTGTCGGTGGTCTCGTCCAGATCAACGATGACGGTGTCGCCCTGAGTAAAGACGCCGGCCAGCAGGTCGACGGAGAGCGGGCTTTCGATGTGCTTCTGCAGGGCGCGCTTGAGCGGGCGGGCGCCAAAGGCGGGGTCAAAGCCCTCGTTGGCCAGCCACAGGCGGGCTTTTTCGGTCAGCTCGACCTGCAGGCCGCGCTCCTTGAGGCGCTCCTGAACCTCTTTCATCTGCAGCTCCACGATCTCGCCCATCTGTTCCTTGGACAGCGGCGAGAAAGTGATGATCTCGTCGATGCGGTTGAGGAACTCGGGGCGGAAGGTGCTCTTGAGGGCCTTTTCGATCTTCTCGTGCTCCTGGCGCTCGTCGGCGTCGCCGCGGTTCTGCATGAAGCCCAGGGTGCCGGAGCGGCGGACGTATTCGGTGCCCAGGTTGCTGGTCATGATCAGCACGCTGTTGCGAAAATCGACTGTGCGGCCCTGGCCGTCGGTCAGGCGGCCGTCGTCCAGGATTTGCAGCAGGGCGTTCCACACTTCGGGGTGGGCCTTTTCGATCTCGTCGAACAGGATCACCCGGTACGGTCGGCGGCGGACGGCTTCGGTGAGCTGGCCGCCTTCCTCATAGCCGACATAGCCGGGCGGGGCGCCGAACAGGCGCGAGACGGTGTGTTGCTCGCGATACTCGCTCATGTCGATGCGCACCAGGGCGTCTTCGTCGTCGAACATGAACCAGGCCAACGCCTTGGCCAGCTCGGTCTTGCCGACGCCGGAGGGGCCGATGAAGATGAACGAGCCGATCGGGCGGCGCGGATCCTTCAAGCCGGAGCGCGCCCGGCGGATGGCGTCGGAGATGGCGTGGATGGCTTCTTCCTGGCCGATGATGCGCTCATGGATGCGCTCCTCCATGTGGAGCAGCTTTTCGGACTCGGTCTCCATCATCTGGCTGACCGGGATGCCGGTCCACTGCGCCACCACTTCGGCGATATCCTGCGGGTCGACCATCTCGTCGAGCTGATGCTCGGCCTCCCACTGGTCGCGCAGTTCGGTGAACTCGGCTTCCATGCGCAGGCGCTCGGCTTTCTTCTGGGCGGCGCGCTCGTAATCGCGCTCGGTCCCGGCCTGCTCTTCTTCGGCTGTCAGGCGGTCGATCTCGGTCTTGCGCAATTTGAGATCGGGGGGCAAAGAGTACAGGGCCACGCGCAGCTTGGCTGCGGCCTCGTCGATCAGGTCGATGGCTTTGTCGGGCAGGTGGCGCTCGGTGACATAGCGTGAGGAGAGGCGCGCTGCGTCGATGAGCGCCTGGTCGGTGAAGCGTACCTTGTGGTGCGCCTCGTAGCGGTCGCGCAGGCCGTGCAGCATCTGGATAGTTTCCTCGACGCTGGGCTCTTCCACGAACACCGGGGCAAAACGGCGCTCAAGAGCGGCGTCTTTTTCGATGTGCTTGTGGTACTCGTCCAGGGTGGTGGCGCCCACGCATTGCAGCTCGCCGCGCGAGAGGGCCGGCTTGAGCATGTTGGAAGCGTCCATGGCG
>MGNS01000153.1:1405-14137 GCA_001795165.1 Chloroflexi bacterium RBG_16_57_11 | reverse complement strand
ACTACGGTGTGCAGCTCGTCGATGAACAGGATCACCTCGCCCTGGGCGCGCTGGATTTCTTCCAGGGCGGCTTTCAGGCGCTCTTCGAACTCGCCGCGGAAGCGCGAGCCGGCGATCATGGCGCCCAGGTCGAGCGACAGGACGCGCTTGCCGGATAGAATCTCGGGGACGTCGTTGGTGGCGATCTTTTGCGCCAGCCCTTCGACGATGGCGGTCTTGCCCACACCGGCTTCTCCAATCAAGACAGGATTGTTCTTGGTGCGCCGGCACAGGATCTGGATGACGCGCAGGATCTCGGTGTCGCGGCCGATGACCGGGTCGAGCTTGCCTTCGCGAGCGAGCTGGGTCAGGTCACGGGAGAAGCGGTCCAAGGTTCGGTAGCGCGTCTCAGCCTGCGGGTCGGTGACGCGCTGCCCGCCGCGGATCTGCTGGACGGCGTCGTAGACGCGCTCGCGGGTCACCCCAGCTCCTTCGAGCAGGCGCGCCGACGGCGTGCTCCGCTCGGTCAGGATGGCCAGGAAGATGTGCTCGGTGGAGATGTACTCGTCTTTCAGACGGTTGGCCTCTTCGTTTGCCAGGTCGATAATGCGCTTCACGCGCGGGGTGATAAAGATCTGCCCGGCGCCTCCGCCGAAGATATTGGCCTTCGGGCTGGTGCGCAGGATGTAATCCAGGCGCTCGGTGAGCGCATTGGTGTCTACTTTCAGGTATTCCAGGATTTGTGGGATCACTCCCTGAGGCTGTTCGATCAGCGCCAGCAAGATATGCTCGGTATCGATTTGGTTGTGGCCATAACGCTGGATGATCTCAGCAGCCCGCTGAGCAGCTTCTTGGGCGCGCTCAGTAAACCGGTCAAATCGCATCATAAGATTTTCGTCCTTTTCTACATCTATACCCAATAACGAGGTCCCGAAGACCCAGGCATTTCGAACCCTCGGTCTTGCAGACCCAGGATAAGATTATAACATCGAGCAGGGTCAGGGATTGTATCGCGCGTGTTAGAAATCCGTATGAATAACCTCCCAAAAATGAACTTTTACCCAGGTTACACTACTCGTGCCATCCGGCGACTGCAAGGAGGATATAATGGACCAGGTTGGCTGGAATTCCCGGGAACTAATCACCCGGGCCCGGCGTCTATGTCCCCAAACCAACTTGTAATTCATGGTTCCTGCCATAGAATGGCACAAACCAGAGGACACACGATTTACCATGGAGGAGTATCTTATGCGTACTAAAACCTATCTGATCGTTTCATTCCTGGTCCTGGCTGCCTTGCTCACTGGCTGCGCTGGTGCAGCGTTTGCCCAGACCGAGACGCCCGCCGACCAGGGCGACGAGGCCAAGGTCACCCGCACGGTAACCGTCACCGGCAGCGGCAAGGTATACCTGACCCCTGACATCGCCTACATCACTATTGGCGTGCACACCGAGGGCGAGAACGCAGCCGAGGCAGTGGCGTCGAACAACGCCCAGGCGCAAGAGGTGATCGACGCGCTGCTGGCGCAGGGGATCGCTGAAAAGGACATCCAGACCACCAACTTCAGTATCTATCCTCAACAGGAATATGACACGGAGGGCAAGCCCACCGGTAAGATCAAATATATCGTGGACAATTCAGTCTTCGTGACCGTGCGGGATATTACCAATGTGGGCGATGTGCTGGACGCGGCGGTGACAGCCGGGGCGAACACGATCAGCGGCATCCAGTTCGACGTGGCAGACAAGACTGCGGCTCTTTCCGAAGCGCGCGAAGCAGCGGTCAATGATGCCGGTGTCAAGGCGGAGGAGCTGGCCAGTGCCGCAGGCGTCACCCTGGGCGATGTCCAGACAATCAGCGAGTACACCAGCGGCGGCCCACAGCCGATGTACGACATGCGCGCGGCTGCGCCAATGGCCGAAGCCGCCTCCGTGCCGATCCAAACCGGGCAAATGCTGCTCACCGTAGAAGTTAACATGGTGTACGAAATCCGCTAGCGATTTTTGGCGGCCTAAAATCGACCTTGGCATGTAAACCTGTAGCCGGGATCGCCGATCCCGGCTACAGTATTTCCAAGTGGAATGTGGTATAAATCGCAGCGGGATGGACGAGTATGTTTTTCGGCCCGTACGGCGGGCAGGCACGATTTTTCAAGCAGCCTGCCTGGCAATCTTCATTTTTGCCGGGGTGGCGGGCTTCTGGCTAGCTTTCCAGGTGGCCATCGGTCCGGCCTTCTTGCTCTCCCTCCTGCCGGTGTTGACCGCGTTTGTCAGTGTGCCGGTCCTGGCTTACCGCTTTTACGCCTTACAACAGGCTACCTACACCCTGGAGCGCGAGGGTATTCGCCTGCGCTGGGGGCTGCGCATCGAGGAAATCCCGATCGCCAATGTCCTATGGGTGAATCTGGCTGCCGAGCTATCCACCCAGCCGCCTCCCCCCAGGCTGCGCTGGCCCGGCGGGGTTTTGGGGCATCGCCACCTGTCCGGGATCGGGGAAGTCGAGTTTTTGGCCTCCTCCACGAAAGACCTGGTGGTCATCGCCACCCCGGGAAAGTATTACGCCATCTCACCTGAAACGCCCGAGACCTTTGTGCTGGCCTACCAGCGCTGCATCGAGATGGGCTCGTTGTTCCCTGTGCCGGCCCGCTCGGTTTATCCTACCTTTATTCTAAGCCGGGTCTGGGGTTCCAGGCTCGCCCGGACGCTGTTGCTGAGCGGGGCGCTGTTGAGCCTGATCTTGCTGATCTGGGTAAGCCTGGTGATTCCAGGCCGTTCGCAGGTCATCTTTGGCTTTCGCCCGGATGAACAGGGCGGCGATTTGGCGCCAGCGGCGCGCTTGCTGCTCCTGCCGATTCTGAATACCGTTTTCTTTTTGAGCGATCTGTTCCTGGGGTTATTCTTTTTCCGGCGAGAGGAGAGTGAGCCGATCGCCTATCTTCTGTGGGGAGCCGGTGTGCTGACGCCGCTGTTGTTCATGATGGCGGTCGGTTTTATGCTGCAGGCAAGTTGACCCTGGGGTATCACCCCAGGGTGAAACCCACGCCTATCCCACAATAACCCACAAGAATCCCAAATTTACCCACATGGCACTCCCACAAATTTCCCCTGAAATCTGGACGCAATTGTTGTTTGGGCTGGCGCTGGGGGGCCTGATCGGCGTGCTGGCGTGGCGCCTGGGGTCCTTAAGGCGCAGCGGCGCGCTGGCAGCCACCCTGACCGGTGGGCTGATCTTCGGCCTGGGTGGTCTGGCCTGGGCCGTGCTGCTGCTGGCATTCTTTATCTCTTCCAGCCTGCTTTCGCGCCTTTTTGCCGGCCGCAAGCGGGTTTTAAGCGAGAACTTTTCGAAGGGCAGCCGGCGTGACTGGGCCCAGGTGGTGGCAAACGGTGGGCTGGGAGCGCTGCTGGCGGCGGCGCATGCCTTTTCCCCCGGCGAGGTTTGGCCGTGGATCGCCTTTGCTGGAGCGATGGCGGCGGTCAACGCCGACACCTGGGCTACCGAGCTGGGTGTGCTTAACCCCACACCGCCGCGCCTGATCACCAGCGGGAAGGTCGTCGAGCGCGGCACCTCGGGGGCGGTCAGCCTGTGGGGCAGCCTGGCGGCGCTGGGAGGGGCCGGGCTGATCGCCAGCCTGGCGGCGTTGTTCTCTGCTGGCCAGACTGGCCCGGGCCAGGCGGGTGCGATGCTCGCCGCAGCGACGCTTGGCGGGCTGTGCGGCTCTACCTTCGACTCGCTTTTGGGGGCAACCTTGCAGGCGATTTACTGGTGCCCAACGTGCGGGAAGGAAACTGAGCGCCACCCTCGACACACCTGCGGTACCGATACAGTCCAGATCCGTGGCTGGCGCTGGCTGGATAACGACTGGGTCAACGGGCTGGCCTCACTGGTAGGGGCGCTGGTCACATTGGGGGTGTGGCAATTGTTCTATTAGGTGCAACGCACTTTTAAAGTGCGTTGCACCTGGATAGCTGTAGTTTTTAAATTGTTTTACCAAGGGAATGGGTCTATAATGGTAGCATGGAGGTAGGCTGGTATGTTGAATATCAGAGAACAATACCTTGTTGACGAAAATGATAATCGTATTGGCGTTTTATTGAGTATCGAGGATTACCAGCGCATCATTGAAGAGCTTGAGGAGCTGGAGTCTATCCGCGCTTATGATGAGGCCAAGACATCTGGCGAACAAGCCATTCTGTTTCAATAATACCTTCGCCCATTTGGTGACTGGAATTACAAAACGTCACTCTGGGGGCATTCGGATCATATCATTGATTTTTTTTATTATTCTTTCTTCCTGCGGGAAAACAACCACGAGAACATTACCCTCGAACACTGAATGGCTACAAACGCCGATCTCAGAGGAAACCCTTAGGGCATATGGAGATAACGTTCCTATCACAAACAAAACGGAAGCTATAATTGCAGCAAGAGCGAAGCTCTTGACATCAAGGATCAAACCTATTGAGAATCCACGAGTGATTTCTGCCGGATTCATCAGATACAAAGATGCCATAATTCGCATGCAAGCAAAAGAAAGCGATCGGCATCTCTTAGACAAGAAAGTTTGGTTGGTCAATTTTGAAGGAGATTTCACTTTTACCATGCCCGAGGGTTCTGAAGAGTCTTTCTTTGGCAACGTTTTTGTAATGCTTTTACCGAGCGGTGGTATTCTGGTTACTTGGAGGAAAATCGAAAAGTAAGATGCGTCGCACTTTTGAAGTGCGACGCACCTGGTGCTAATGGATCAGAAAAAGGTGCAACGCGCTTCGGTGGGAACGAAATTTCCCTGTGCGTCGCACCTGGTAGTTGTCAGGTCAGTGGCTGTAACTCTCCGATCGCCCGGATGACCGGGCACCCGGCATCGGGGAACAATTCCTGTGGATCGAACAAAACCGGCTGCAGGCCGGCCTGGCGGGCGCCAAGCACATCGGCGTAGTAGTTATCGCCAACATAGATCGTAGCTTCAGCATCAGCGCCCAGGCGATGCAAAGCCAGGGTAAAAATCCTCAGATCGGGCTTCCAGGAGCCAGCTTCGCCGGCGGTCAACGCCAGCTCAAAAAAGCCCAGCAGCCCCAGATCGGCCAGCTCATCATTGCATGGCTGGCTGCGGTTGGTGACCACCGCCAGCTGGTAACCGGCGGACTTCAAGGCGAGAAGCGTCTCGGGCACGTCGTGTGGAATCCAGACGACGGGTTTATGTAGGTTCGTCATGTAGGCATGGATTTGGGGGGCGATTTCCTGAGCCCACTCATCCGGGCAGTTAAAGGCGTGCAGGCTGCGTACAGCGTAGTTCAACCAGAAGTCATCGCCGCTGCCAGGGTAAGTCTGAATATCCAGGAACAACTCCCCGGATTGGGCCCAATAATAGTGGCTCCAGCGGATCGCTCGCCGCCGCTGCTCAGCGCCGTCGGGAACACCCAGGCGGACGGCGTAATCGTAGAACGCCTCTGTGTACGAGGGCCGGTTGAAGCGCAGCGTGCCGTCCAGGTCAAAGATAACCGTGCGCAAACTACGCCCCAGGTCCGATAAGGAGTTATATGTGGGGGTTGTCTCTATCATTCAGCAGCAAGTGTAAGGCAAATGCCCGATTTTTACCAGACATTTAATGCGCGACTTACTGGCGAAGCTCGCCAGTAAGTCGCGCATTAATTTTCACATAAGTAAATTACACCCTGACAGGAGGACCGATCCATAATGAGGCTAATTGTTTCCCGACTAGAACACAATGATAAAAAGACTTCATTTTGCAAGAAACTGCCCAACGGCATCGATCTGGCCAGGTCGTCTCCAGCGAGGTGTTAGGCTGCTCCCTGGGCCTGGTCGTACCATCTGAGCACTCGCATGGCACGGAGGGTGTTCCAGCGGCTCGGCTTGCTCTCGCCCTCGTCCATCTGGAAGTCCAGCTCGTCGGGATGCGGGTTCTCGAGAGCCCATAGACCATCGGGGTCGCGCTTCGACCGCACGATACCGATCGCCTCGGCAACCCGCTCGTCAGGGACGAGGCGGGCGCTGCGTAGATAGTCGAGCCCGCGCAGCACGTCGTAGTGATAGCCACTCGGGTACGAGAACTGGGTCCAGGCTGGGTCGATCATCTCGCCGGTCGAGAGGCGGCGAAGCATCCGGCGCTCGAGGAGGTACTCCTGCCCCCGCTCACGAGCTGCCGTTAGGGCTGGGGTGCTGCCCGTAACCCGTTCATGCTCCAAGAGGCCCTCTAGTACGTTGATTGTTGTGTGGAACGAGCCGCGGGTCGAGCCGTTCACCTGTTCACAGTTCCACCCACCATCGGCCATCTGCTCGCCGAGCAGCCGGTCAACAATGCCCTGCACGTCCTGGCCGAAGTACGAGCCAATCGCCACGACCCGGCCGTTGATGCACGGCTCGACCTCTCCTGCGAAGAGGGGCTTGCCATGCCAGGCGGCGTCCTGTGGCAGCACGCCCTGCCACCTCACGTTCTCACGGACTAAGGCTATCGCGCGGCGAGCCTCGTCGTTCGTCGGGTCCAGCCCCATGTCACGCAGCAACAGCAGTGTCCGTATGGAGGTCCACTCGGGGTTGGTATCGGCCTTACCCCAGTGACCATCCGGTTCCTGAAGGGCGAGCAGGCGAGCCCCCCACCCTTCCGACGCGACTCGCGAGCGCTCGGCGGCGACGACCTCGTCAGGCTCATCAGTCAGGTCGCGCTTCACCTGCCATCGGATCGAGGGGTCGGAATTCAGCAGCCATTCGATTACAGTCATTCGCTTCCTCTCATGATTAACGCACGCCTTGCTCCATGGGGGCTTCGAGGAGCGCGCGGGGCGGTTTAACTGCTTATCTACTCTTTCAACAACATAAATCACCTCCATGAGCGGTTGTACAGTTTAGTCCAACATCTCGCTTCGGTGACCGATCTTCTTACCGAGGTTTCTACTTATAGTTAATAGCGCATTAAACGGCTACCCGCCGATCTCGCTCATCACCCGGTTGAGAGGGATCACCCCCTCGGCCAGGCCATGCCCCCACGGCTTATACCATACGCCATCCAGGATGGTCTGGCGTAACTCTTCCAGGGAGGCCCCCTGGCGCAGCGGGGTGAGCAGATCCACCTCGCCCTCGCGCAGCAGGCACAGGCGCAGGCGGCCATCGGCGGTCAGGCGCGCTCGGGTGCAGGCGGCGCAGAAGGGCACCGTCACCGAAGAGATGAACCCCACCTCGCCTTGCGCACCCTCCAGGTGAAAGACGCGCGCTTCGCCGTCGAGCTCGCCGTTATTAGCCTGTTGCAGCGGGCCAAGCTCGGTCTCGATGCGAGTCTGGATCTCTTCGGCGGTGACCACCTGGCGCAGTTGCAGCTCGGTTGCGCCGGCAAAGGGCATCATCTCGATAAAGCGCACCTGCCAGTTGTACTCCAGCGTCAGGCGGGCCAGGTCGACTACGTCGCTCTCGTTATAACCGCGCACCACCACAGCGTTGATCTTGATCGGGGTCAGCCCGGCCTCTTGTGCGGCCTGGACACCTTGCCAGACATCTCCCAGGGCGCCCCAGCGCGTCAGGCGGCGGAACTTCTCCGGATCGAGCGTGTCCAGGCTGATGTTGACGCGCTGCAACCCCGCTTGGGCGAGCGGATGGGCCAGCCTGGACAACAGGACGCCGTTGGTGGTCATGCTTAATGAGCGCACGCCTGGCACCTGCGCCATCTGGCGCACCAGGTCGACAATGTGAAGACGCACAGTCGGCTCGCCGCCGGTCAGGCGGAACTTGTCGAAGCCCAAGTTGGCGAACAGCCGCACCAGCAGCAGGACTTCGTCATCTTGCATCAGCTCGGCATTCGGCCGGAAGGTCATGTCCTCCGGCATGCAATACACACAGCGCAGGTTGCAATGATCGGTCAGGCTGATGCGCAGATAATGGATGTCGCGTCCAAAACGGTCGAGTGCCATGCTACACCACCAGTAACTTTTAAGTGAAAATATTTATAAAATTATGATAATTATACACTAAACTGGCGAATTTTTCATTACCAGGCCAACGAGCGTCCTTCGAAGTTGTTCTCGATCCCGATGTTGAATTTCATTGGGCGCTGGCCTGCTTTATCGACGCTACCTTTCCGCCGGTCATCTGCACCAGGTCGCCGGGAGTCAGGCTGAAAACGGCGTGCGGAGTGCCCGCTGCAGCCCAAATTTCATCATATTGCAATAAATCTTCGTCAATATAAGTATCTAATCGCTCGGTATGTCCAAGCGGCGGCACGCCGCCGATGACAAACCCGGTGTGCTCCCGGACAAAATCCGCGTCGGCTTTTCCCAGTGGCTCTCCAATCAACGCTTCGACCAGACGCTCGTCGACGCGGTTCTGGCCGCTGGCCACGACCATGATCGGGCGCTGGCTGCGCTTGGCCTTGAAGATCAGCGACTTGACGATCTGCCCGACCTGGCAGCCAACCGCCTGGGCGGCCTCGAGGGCGGTGCGCGTCGAGCCGGGCAGCTCGACTACCTGCAAATCCAGCCCCATGGCTTGCAGAGCCTGTTGTACTTTTCGTGCGCTTGGGCTGAGGGATGCATTCATAAAAAACTCTCGATGATTGAAAGGATGGCGATTTACATCCAGCCCCGCCTGCGGATCCACAGGATCATGACCACCGGTGTGAGGATGAATATACCCAGCGATATAAGAAAGGCAGGCATGCCGGTCCATATATCGAGCGGGTAGCTGGGCTGGAAGAAGTTCATGCCGAAAAAGCCAGACAGGAACGAGATCGGCATGAACAGCGTGGTGATCACGGTCAGGGTCTTCATGATATCGTTCATACGGTTGTTGGTCACCGAGAGGTATGTGTCCAACGTGCCGCTGACCAGGTCGCGCACCCCCTCGATGATGTCGTACAGGCGCACGTAATGGTCGTAGACATCGCGGAAATATACGCGGTCTTTCGCATCGATCATCTCGATATCGTCGCGAGCGAGCCGGTTGAGCAGCTCGCGCTGCGGGGCAACGATGCGCCGCATATATAGCACCCTGCGCTTGATGGCGAAGATCTTTTCCACCGTATCGCGCTTCGGTCGGTCGAAGATCTCAGCTTCGATTTCGTCGATGTGGTCGTCAAAGATTTCCACCAGATCCATGTAATGCGTGGCAATGTCGTCGGTGAGCAGATACATGACATGATCCACACCGTCTTTAATGTGGTGAGGATCGCGCTGCACCAGCGTCCAGATATGGTTGATCGACTCGATCGGCTGGTCGTGATGCGTGACGATGTAATTTCGCCCAAGAAAGATATCCATCTCCAAGGATTCAACGTAAAATTTATCCGGCTGGATGGCAGCGGCATGCATCACAATATACAGATACTCCCCCCAGTCGTCCAGCTTTGGCACATGCGATTCTTCCAGGGCGTCATCCACCGCCAGAGGATGGAAGCCAAAGGTGTTCAGCAAGACTGGCTGGCAGGCTTCCTTTGGCTCGCCCTCAAAATCGACCCATAAAAAACCGGCCGTATCGTGCAGGGCGAAGGCCAGATCGATTTTGTCGAGATCCGCCCGCAGCTTTCCATCAGAGGATAGGTAGATCATTCTGAGCATCGTAAATCCTCCTGCCAGGGATTGGTGGCCAATCTTGGTAGCCAAGATAGGCCCTAATTTGGGCCAGGAAAAATCGGCCTACCAGGACCAGATTAGTTTACCAGAAATTCCAATTCACCAGACCCGCGCATACCAGGTTGGATCGGCCACCAGCCAGCCTTCCACCGGCTGGGCGCTGCCCGATGGAACCTGAACTCGCCACCAGGTTGTATCGCCTGTCTGCGCCGGCCCGTCGACGATGCGAAAGAGGTCGCCTGGGTGCATTGCTTGCACCGACTGGCTGAAACGATCCGGCCCGGCCCGCAGATTGATCCGGCCTGCGACGGGTTGGACCTGGTAAACATCTCCCACCCTCATTGCCAGCACATCCACCGGGTTGCCCTCTGGCTGATACAGTTCTGCTGCCAGGAGTGGCTCCGGTACAGGCAGGCTATTTAACTGCCGCGCCCATTCTTCGTCGCTCAGCAACCGATCGCCCTGGACTGGCACCTCGTAATAGGTGAGAACACCACCCTGGGCGATGTAAAGACCATCTTCCAGTGGCACCAGTGCGTAGAGGCGGTCGATCCAGCCGTTGGCGACTTGCAGCGATTGCGCGTTTGGGCCCCCAAGCTCGGCGATTCTCGCCGGGGCGATCCCCACCGGGAGGTGTCCCGCCGGGACCTGTCCCGCCGGGACGTGTCCCGCAGGGGGTTGGGGCCAGGGAGCGGCCCGCTCTTCAGCCGGGCCCAACGGAGCCAGGATCACCGCCCAATCCTTCTTTGCCGGCGGCTGCCCATCCAACTCCTGGGCGGCGATGTCCCCCAGGCGCTGCAAGCGGTCGCCGAGGTCCAGGGTTTCCAGCAGCAGGCTCTTCAGGCCGGTCGGAACGGGGCTGGCGGCGAAGACGCCCGTCATACCACGCTGGCTCAGCCCCTCCGCTGCCATTTTGGCCAGGTGGGACAAGCGATAGAAAGCTTCCGGGTTGGGCTCGACGTAGCCCGGCGGCGGCGGGGAAACCAGCGACCCCTCCTGGGGGGTGCTTTGCCTGGCAATGGAGGTTGCTGCATCTACGCGGGGGCCGCGTCGTAACCCGGCCCAGGCGCCCAATGCGCTGTTCAGGTCTTTGTAGGCCCAATCGGAGGTGCGGAGTTGGGCAGGAGCTGCCGGGTCATTTTTGGCTGCCAGGGTGGCCAGCGCGTATAACCAGGCGTTAGGCGCAGAGCGCATCCATAATTCCTGCCGGAAGCCCGCGACCCGCCTCTGCAGGGAGCTAGAGGGCCCGGAAGCCTGCGGAGTGATCGAGGCGTTGCTGGCCTTCAAGGTGGTCGAAGCAGCAGGGGATCCGAGCAGGCTAAACAGGGCCAATCCGGCGGACGGCCGAGCTGAATCCTCGATCTGCGTGACAGCCAGCTGGCGCAGCAAGTAATCATCCAGGCGAAATCCGTGGCCCAGGAAGCGCCAGCCGTGCGCCCCCGGCGCCTCGATCAGCGCAGCCATTGGGTCAGCGCCCTGCTGCACCGGTGGTAGCTCCCGAGCGTACACCTGAAACAGCTCGAACGAACGCTCATCCGAAAGCCCTACAACCGTCAGCCTGGGTCCATAAACGCGATCCATCAGAGCAGCATATTCCGCCGGTCCGTCGTCCGGGTCCGGGCCAAGAAAGTAGGAAAGCGCTGCATCGACCTTGACCCATTCTTGGGCTGCAGATAGCGATTCAGCCGGATTGAGGAGCAGGCTTGGATCCTGGATGCGGGCCCGCCGCAGGGCCAGGGTCAGGATGAGAGGGACGCGAGAGGAAAACGGAGCTGTTTCGCCCGCTTCGATCCACCATTCCACCCGGCTAAACCAGGCCATTGCACGGAAATACGCCGCCAGGTCCGGATCGCCGGCATAATGACCTGGCGGGCGGTAGGCCGAGAAATCGTCCTGGAACCCGGGGATGAGGACGGCCTGCTCCACGCCGCCTCCGGCCAGGATTTGGTCCACCTGGTCGTCTACCAGCCCTGCGATGATTGGGTCGATGGGCGCCTGCGGGTCGAGCAGCCGCAGACCAACCCCCAGGTAGGCCGCCGCCAGGCGCGCCTCGTCTTCCATTGCCCCACCTGGGATCAGCTTGAGGTAAGAAAGCACCTCAGCCAGGGTAGCCTGGATGATGGCAAGGATGCGCCGCCTCAGCTCTTCTTTCTCCACGGCGATAAGCAGCTCGTCCAGGGTCAGGCGCAGGGCATAAGCCGCCGCGTCGGTGGTCAGGTAATAAGGCTGCCCGTTACGCATTGCGACCCGCTGGCGAAGGTCGCTGAATTGGGGCTCCTGGCTGTGCAGGATGACAAAGCCATCCCGCCTCAGCCGGTCGCGCTGTTGTTCGGTCAGCCCATCCGCCACCGCCCGGTTCATCACCCGATCCCAGGGGACCGGCAAGGGGAGCTGTGCGTCTGGCTGCGGTTCATTTACTGGTAAGGTGGGTTCTGCCAGGCTGGCGAAGGGCTCACCTGGTTGAGACGGAAAAGACGGCAGGTCGCCGGGCGAAGCCGTCTCCGAGGCGGCCGGATTGGTGGTGGTAGTTGGTGGAATGGCGGTCGGCGAGCGTTGGGGAAGAGCCGGTGCGGTGGGCTCAGGCCGGCGTGGCGTACGGTTCAACGCTGGCGGGGTGGGGATCACCTGACATGCCAGGGAGGCTGCCACCAAGAATATGACCAGGCAGGCGTGCCTGGAAGAGCCTGATCTCATGGGCCCATTATACTGTCCTGTGATAGGCTTTCATCGTCTGGTTTGGTCTATTGATTACGCCAGGTTCCAGATCATTGGCCTGCTAAGAAGCCCGGGCAATGGCGGTCAGGGCCAGCACCAGCACGCCGAGCAGCAGGTTGAGCTGTAACAACCGACCCTCCTGAGTGCTCAACCGTTGCGCTTCCGCCTCGTCCACCGCTCCGGAGGCCGCCCGGCGCAGCGCCAGGCGGCGGATTCTGGGCATCAACCCCCAGGTCAGGTAAGCCGAGAGCCCCGCCATCCCAAAGAATACGATGTGCTTGACCAGGATCGCAGCCCCCCAGCGGTTTTCGATTGCCAGAAAGCCCTGGTAGCTGGAGCTGGCGCTCATCTGGAACAACCCCGTCCCGGCAAGGATCGCCAGGCAGAACCATCCCAGCGGGTCGAAGCGGCGCTGCAGATGAGAGAGGAAGGCTGCATAGGCAGCAGCATCCAGCGCGCCTCGGGCGG
>MGNS01000153.1:229-1394 GCA_001795165.1 Chloroflexi bacterium RBG_16_57_11 | reverse complement strand
GCCAGCGCCGCCCGCCCGCCTATCCAGACCACCGTGGCCAGCATATGCAGCCAGTATGCCAGCCAGAGCGCCCAGGTGGTTGGTTCCATGGCTTGATTTGAATGGAAGATGGCTAAGGTGTTGGGGTAGCCTTGTTCTTCTTGCCGCCCGAATTGGGCGTTTCTTCTGCCCCGCCGCCGTCGCAGCCTTTGGCAACCTGGTCGTAGGCGGTCTTCACCTGGGGGTCGGCCCCGATGGCATAGGATTGCTCGTATAATTTCAATGCCTTGCAGGGCTGCCCTTGCTGTGCCAGCGAGTTACCATACTCGAAAAGCGCCAGGCGTAGCCGCTCGGTGGCGGTCATCATCGATCCATCCATCAGGTTGGGCATCTGCGGCGCAACCTGCGAGAAGTAGTCCACCGCCTGCGCCCAATCGATGCCCCAGAAGCTGGCGCCGGTGAGGTACATCTGGGTCCAGTTCATCAGGCCAGAGGCCTCCGAGTCCAGCGGGCCGAAGTTGGAGGCCAGGGTCAGGTCGTAGATGCCGGATTCCAGGTTGTTCTCCTTGAGGATGCGATCCCGGCCGCGGTTGCGCAGAGCCAGGAACAGCATCCCGTCGATTTCCACCGGCCGGTAGGTGGCGTCTTTACCCCGCAAGGCGAGCAGCGCCTCGATCGCCTTATCCCATTCGCTGTTCAGGCTGGCCTGCTGGGCCTGGTTGAACAATTCCTCGTTGGCGCGCGTGTCCGGCGTGGGTGTGATCGTGGGGGTGGGGACCAGCGTCGGGGTGGCGGTGGCGTTCAGGTAGAGCAGCGCTTCGGCCAGCTTTTCGGTCGCCCCGGGGTAGTCCGGCGATAATTGGATCACGTATTCGAAGCGCTGGCGGGCGCGGAAGTAGTTGCCCTGAGCTATATCCTCCAATCCGAGCTGGAACTGGTGCTCGGCGGACTGGGCCATCTGGGTGCTCTCGGCGTCCTGGCGCAACCCGATGCCGGATGAATAGCCGCCGAAGGCGCTGATCAGACCGATCAGCAGCAGAGCCGCCAGCCCTGCCAGCGGGATGATCAGCCAGCGCAGATCTTTGCTCTGCCGGCCTTTGCGGGGTTTCTTCTTTCCTGAATTTTTCGCCTGCCGCGGGTGGGCGGCCGCAGGGACGGGTGCGGGCGCAGCTTTCGCCGGCACAGG
>MGNS01000153.1:0-160 GCA_001795165.1 Chloroflexi bacterium RBG_16_57_11 | reverse complement strand
CGAGGCGGAGACCGCGGCGGTCTGCGCCCGGTCGTCTTCTACGGGCTGGGCCGCGCTCTCAGCCATAACGGGCTGGATGCGCCTGGGTTGTGTATCGGCTAAAGGGTCCTCCTCCACCAGGGGAGAGGGCTCTTCAGGGGTTTGATGTTCGGGTTTCTGC
>MGNS01000152.1:35766-36460 GCA_001795165.1 Chloroflexi bacterium RBG_16_57_11 | reverse complement strand
CTGTGCTCTGGTAGGCAACGAGCCCGTCCACGTTCAGCGCTCCTTGCAGCAGATCGCCCACTGGATCGAGACCTCCTGGATGGACGTGGAGGTCATAAATGATGAGATAGAGCTGGTCTGAACGGCGAAACGTAACTATTCCGCAAAGCGTGTGTTATAAAAATGAGTGATATGTCCAAAGCTATCAAAATAAGCCAGTTTTGTGACGGATCTTTCCCGGCTGGATAAGGAATGAGCCATTCTGTGTTTGGTTTTGATCAGCAAGAAAAGATTAACGGACGCCACACAGCGGCCTGGTTCGCTGTGCGGCGTCTAGTCTTAGTATAGAGGAGTATTTACTGGTCGGATGGGAAAAGATCTCCAGCCCTTATTGGTAGAAGTGATAGCTTACGCGCCTACCGCATTCTATCACTGCACACACTGTGAAGTAGCCTTTCGTGAGATGGGTGTCAGCAACAATTTCCATCAAGAGCAGGTCGATAGCAGCCTGCCGCCGGATCTGAGGCAAGATTACCAGGCGCTCTCCGACTGGGTGCATGAGCTGTTTCGCCTGTACTGCGACCGGATAATAGTCAAGATAATCGACGCAGCATCCCTGGAAGGTTTCTTGACCTCGCTTCGCTACAACGTGCACCGCTACCCGGCGTTGATTATTGGGAAGAAGGCACGTTTTACCGGCGGGGCGTTCGAGCAA
>MGNS01000152.1:33621-35727 GCA_001795165.1 Chloroflexi bacterium RBG_16_57_11 | reverse complement strand
TTGTAGATACCTGAGCCAGGTTAATAGCGATGAGCAGGCTGGGAAGGAGGTCCAGTTCCTAGATGATGATCCGAATGAAGGACCGCATCGGTTTCCTCTGGTTCACAGCTCAATTTGTTACGCTTACGAAATACACGGAGGATAGGATATGAATACCTTATGGATTGTGGTTGTCGCAGCGCTGGTGATCTACTTGGCGTACAACTTCTACGCTCGCCGTATAGATAAGACGGTTCTCCAGACGGATGCGAAGAAAGCCACACCGGCAAAAATGTACATGGACGGTGTGGATTTCATCCCGACCAGCAAAAATATTCTGTATGGCTACCACTTCAAGTCGATCGCTGCTGCCGGGCCAATCGTTGGAGTGATCACTGCGGCCAACATCTGGGGCTGGTTGCCGGCGCTGGCCTGGCTGGTGATTGGAGTCTCGTTCATCGGGTGGGCGAGCGACTACAGCGCCATCATGGTGGCAGTACGCAATGACGGTAATAGCCTGAGCGCAATCAGCCATAGGCTGATCGCGCCACGCACCCGCACCATCTTGTTCACATTCATTTTCTTTTACCTGCTGCTCGTCGCTGGCGCCTTCATGGGCATCATGGCTGCGCTGCTGGCTGCGCGTCCGGATGTGGTCTTTGGCGTGGTGATGCTGGCAGTAATGGGGTTGCTGGCCGGGCAAATGCTGTACAAATGGAAAATGGGCCTGATCACGGTAACCTTGATCGCCGTAGGAGTCACCATCCTGGCGATGATTCTGGGACCGGTTGGCGCTACCAAAAATGAACAAGGAGCCACAGTCTGGAGCGGTCCGGTTAATGGAATCGTGGTGGTGGTCAACAATGGCATTAACAGCATCACTGGTGGGAAGGCGCTCTTCACGGTGGTCGATCCTACAACTGCCGATCCCCGCATCCCCGCTCCCGGCGCGGACGGCAAACGCCCCACTAATGCAGTCTATAACGCCGACACGGGCGCTATCGGCACCCAGCCTTCTTACCTTTTCTGGGCGTTGTTCCTACTCGGCTTCGCCTACCTGGCATCGGTCTTGCCAATCTGGCGGTTCGCCCAACCGGTAAACTACATCGGCTTCTGGATCACGCTGATTGTGATCGGGTTGAGCATGGTCGGTGCCATCCTGGCGCCTCTGACGCGCTTCACGGTCGTGGTCGGCGAGAACGCGGTCTTGATTGGCCAGTTTGCTTTGCCGGCGGTTAAAGACCCCAGCATGGGCTTTCTCTATAATGCAACTGGCGCCTGGCAGCCACTCTGGCCGATGTTATTCGTAACCATCGCCTGTGGCGCCATTTCCGGCTGGCATGCCCTGTTTGGCTCAATTGGCACCGCTCGCCAGCTTGAATACGAGACCGATGCCCTCCCGGTAGGCGGCGGGGCGATGTTCACCGAGTTTACACTGGCGCTGCTCTCACTGGTTGCGGTTTCGATCGTTGGCACCGGCGGCGGCGCCGGACGGTTCGCGGCAGGTGTAGGCTACCTGCTCCATGCAGCGACGTTTGGCCTGTTACCCCTCGCCTTGGGTACGGCCCTGGGCTTTGGCACTTTCATTATCATTGTGCTTACGGTAACCCAGCTCATCTTCCGGGTGATGCGGGTGACCCTCTCCGAGTGGGTGGGTGATGCACTGCCGGTGCTCAAGAACTTGCATGTCTCCACCATCACCTCGATGGTGTTGACCATGGCTCTGGTGCTGACCGGCACTTGGGTGTACCTGTGGCAGCTATTTGGTTCGGCGAACCAGCTTATGGCGGCGCTGAGTCTGTTGATCGTGACGGTTTGGCTGAAGTCGCGCAAGCGCAACCCAGCATACGCGATGTATCCGATGATATTCATGTACGCCACCACACTGGCAGCGACGTTGGTGACGGCGCGCAACCTTTATGTTACGATTGCCTCCAATCCCAGCTTGAGCGGCTTGCCTGTGGCAGGCGCCTGGGCGATGATTATTATCGCAGCATTGCTATTTGTAGCTGCGCTGCTGATTGCCTGGGATGGCTACCAGGCTTACCAGCGCTTTGCGCGCGGTGAAACCCCAACACCGGCTCCGGCTCCAACCGGCGATTAGGGTTAGAATTAAAATAGTGGGAG
>MGNS01000152.1:24563-33612 GCA_001795165.1 Chloroflexi bacterium RBG_16_57_11 | reverse complement strand
CCACCGTTGGCAGGGGTTTACAGGCTAGCCGTGCGGGTGTACTGAGCGGGCCAGATCTTGCAGCGCGGCGAAGAAGTCATCTGCGTCCACCTTTTTTACATCCGGAAATTGAAGGTGGATTTCCAGATGCGGGGTTTCTTTGCGTAGACCAAAACGGCTATAGCTGGCGGAGAGCTTACGGATCGGATCTTCCAGGTGTGGGAAATATTCTGCAGCCAGCTTGAGCAAGCCAGCAGGCGCCATAAGGGTCATCCCGTGGTACTCTTGGGCTTGCCAGCCTTCCTCGCGTGCCTGGCTCAAGGACATTCGCCCGGTCCAGGATTTTGGGTTGGCCATTTCCAAGGCCATGCGCGGCGCGCCGCCTAGATCGACGCGCAAAATCAGTACGTCCCGCCGGCCGCGCAACTCGGCGTAAAGCCAGTTCCAGGGTAGATCGCGCGGGGCTAAGGCGAGCAGGATTTCCAACCGCCGGGTTGGCCCTTTTCCTTTGCCAATCACCAGCTCGGCTACAGATGATCCCAGCCAGCGGAAGGTAGTGCGCTCACCGATGCGCGGCAGACCAGCTTGCATCCATTGGAGCAATTTTTCACCACGTCGGACATTATAGAAGATGCCAATCGCATACCAACCCATCACGATAGCAACAGCGATCACCAGGAAATATCTTGGATCCACGCGCAACCCTCCGAATCAAATAATAAACTTATTAACCAGAAGTATAATATAAACTCATGCCCAGACTACCCTCTTCTTTGAGCAAAAGTGAGCGTTTTCTAAAAGCAGTTCGTGAGTTCATGTATGGCATGGTGGGGATGGAATTAGCCGAGCATGCCCTCGAGATGCGCGCCAGTGTGGAGAGTTTGTTCATGCTTGCAACTGTGGGTGATATGCTCGGAGTGCCGGTAATGCCGCCTTTCTACAGCCTGCGCCTGTTGCCTTACCTCGTCCCACAAGTGAGCACCTGGAAGCGCCGCGTGCTGCGCGAGCGCGAATTCACCGATGAGCACAATTACCATCTGGAAGGTTTGTAATCACGTTATTATTTTAGTTAGTAAGGAGAAAAGATGAGTCCGGAGCAAGCAGACCCACTCAAGAAAAGCATCTTTCAAAACCTGAAGGAAATCTTATACGGCATGGCTTCGCATGACATGAGCCGCTATGCCATCCGCACCCGCGCCAGCATGGAGCATCTGTTCATCCTAATCACCATGGGTGATATGATTGGCATCCCCATTCTGCCGCCGTATTACAGCTTGCGCCTGCTGCCATATGTTGTGCCGCAAATCTCCACCTGGAAACGGCGCTTGCTGCGTGAAAAAGACGTTTCGGATGCTATGTTCTAGGAGCGCGTATGTCCCTCAAGACCATTTTCGAACAACATCCAGAGCGCCGCTATATCATGTTTGGCGGCAAGGGTGGGTTGGGCAAAACCACCTTTTCGGCAGCCACCGCTTACTGGCTGGCCTCTCAGGGGAAGAAGGTGTTGGTCTTTTCGGTGGATCCCCAGGCCAGCCTGTCGGATATTTTCCAGAAGGACATATTTGGTAAAGGTCCGGTGAAGATCATGGAGAACCTGTGGGCTCAAGAGATCGACGCCGACCAGCATATCAAGGAGTACCAGAACGAAATCCGGCAGAAAATCCTGGATATGTACGGCTTCGATGAGGTGCCAGAAGAGATCGAGCAATACATCCAGGCAGCCTCCGCCGAGCCGGCCATGGAAGAGAGTGCCATCTTCGACGCGGTTGTCGATATCGTTGTGGGCGGCAATTATGATTATTACATCTACGACCTGGTCCCGCTGGGTCACGCATTGTATTACCTGAGCATGGCCAAGGTGTACGACGAGTGGATCAACAAGATCACCAAGCTGCGCGAAGAGATGCGCGAGTATGAGGAGATGGTCTCTCGGCTGAAGCGCGAGAAAGAGACCGAAGAAGACCAGATCTTAACCGAGCTTTTGTACATCCGCCAGCGTATTAATGCCTCCTCAAGCATCCTGACCGACAAAGAGAAGACATCTTTCTTCTTCGTCGTAATACCCGAGGAGATGATTCTGCTCGACACGCAGAAAGCAGCCGGTCTTTTCGCCAAGTTCGACGTGCCAATTTCAGGTTATGTCGTCAACCGGGTGGTGCCACGCGAGCTCCTTGGCCAGGATATCCCGCCGTATCTTCGCAATCGCATCGAAATGCAGGACAAATATGTGAAGCAGATCGATGAAATGCTCGGCAGCCAGGTCGTCAGCTCGGTGCCAGAGCTGGAGCGAGATGTGACCGGCCTGCCGATGATTGAGAAGCTGGCCGGTATTATGTTTGGGAAATAGGAGGAGCTATGAGTGAAATCGAGACCTCCATGCAAGGCTATTTGAAAGTACATCCGGATCTCCACTACTTGTTCTTCGGTGGTAAAGGCGGGGTGGGTAAGACCGTCATGGCGGGCGCTACAGCGATATGGGCTGCCAGCCAGGGCAAGCGAGTCATGCTGGCCTCCACCAACCCGGTACACAGCCTGAGCGGCCTGCTTGGCCAGGATGTGTTTGGCAAGCATACTCCAGTCCAGGGAGTCCAGAACCTGTGGGCGTACGAGATCGACACCAAGGACACCATCGAGCGCTCCAAGCAAGAGATTCGTGAAAAAATCCAGTGGTTCCTGAAGTTCGCCGATATCTCCACCAAGGCGGAAGATTTTGTCGAATCGGCGACGATGAACCCGGCTTTTGAAGAATCAGCCATGTTCGAGAATATGGTCGATTTAATGTTTAAGAATGAATATGATATTTACGTGTTCGACACTGCCCCAACAGCCAATGCCCGCCGCCTGTTGGGCATGTCCAAGGTATACTCGCTGTGGGTCAATAAGATGCTTAAGAGCCGCGAGGATGCCCGCACCTTGCGTGAGATGCTCTCATTCACCAAAAAGAAGGAAGCCGACCCGCTGATGGACTATCTGGTGAGCTTTCGCGACCGCATGGGTCATGCCCGCGGACTGTTGACCAGCGACGAAAAAACGGCCTTCTTCTTCATCACCCTTCCTGAGGCGCTACCGATCGCCGTGATCACCCGCTTTATCGGCTGGTTTCACGAGTTTGGCATCCCGGTGGGTGGCGTGGTAGTGAATATGTTGATCGACCACAGCCAGGTGAAAGCCGATTCCCCGGAATTTGTGCGCAACCGGGTGGCGATGCAGGATCGCTACATGGAAGATATATGGGAGAAATTTGACGGCATGGTTCGCTCGATCGTGCCACTCTACGAGACCGAGGTGCGCGGCGTGCCGATGCTCAACCGTCTGGCGGGCAGTTTATTCGTGTAGTCGTTGTTATTTGATGATGGGGTAATTTTGGGCGGCCTCGCCGCCCAAAATTACCCCATTTCATCTTGTTCAGGAGGCAGGTATGGATTTGAAACTCAGGGGCTTGCGCGCTCTGGTGGCTGGCTCCAGCCGTGGGTTGGGTTATGCCACCGCCTTGGGGCTGGCTCGCGAAGGGGCTGCGGTGGCCTTGAATGGCCGTGATCCTGAGAAGCTCGGCGCCGCAGCGAATAAAATGAGCCGGGATACCGAGGCGCAGGTGATCGCCGCAGCAGGAGACGTGACCGATCCGGCTGTGCCGGAGGCGCTCGTGGCTCAAGTTGTAGGGGCGTTCGGCGGGCTTGATCTGTTGGTGACCAATGCCAGCGGGCCACCGTCGGGCAAGTTCGAAACCTTCGACGACCCCACATGGCAGAAGGCGATCGACCTGTCGCTGATGAGCCACGTGCGCCTGATCCGCGCCGCCCTGCCGCACCTGCGCCGGTCCAAGGCTGCCAGCGTTTTGACGATCACCTCCTACTCAGTGAAACAACCCATTCCCAACCTGGTCCTGTCCAACAGCGTGCGCCTGGCGACGGTTGGCCTGACCAAGAGCCTGGCGTTGGAGCTGGGAGCGGAAGGCATCCGCTTCAACTCGATCCTGCCGGCTTGGACTGAGACGGAACGCGTCTACGAGCTATTGGAAGCACGAGCGAAAGCCAGCGGTGGAAGCGTTGAAAACGAGCTCGCCCGCCAGGCAAAGGAAAGCCCGCTAGGGCGCATGGGGCAGCCGGAGGAGTTTGCCAACGCGGCAGTGTTCTTGCTTTCACCGGTGGCCTCTTATATCACCGGCGTTATGCTAACCGTTGACGGTGGAATGTATAAGGGTACGCTGTAGGGGCGAAACATCCGGCGCTTGAGCTTCTACGCGGAATGCGGCCTGCCTGCCGGATGCTTCGCCCTTACCCTCAGGATCAAGTTATGCCAACCATCGTAGTCGCTTCCACCAACCCAGTCAAAGTGCGCGCCGTGCAAAACGGCTTCGCCCGCATGTTCCCCGGTCAAAACTTCGAAATCAGCACGCTCTCCGTCCCCTCCGGCGTGAGCGACCAGCCTGCCTCGGACGCCGAAACGTTGCAAGGCGCCCTCAATCGCGCCCGCAACGCCGCCAATATCCACCCTCAGGCCGATTACTGGGTAGGCGTGGAGGGCGGCAACGATCAGGACGAAGAAGTTTTTACCGGTGAAATGTTCACTTTTGCCTGGATAGTGGTGTTATCTCGTGATCGGCTGGGCAAAGGCCGTACCGGCGCTTTTTACCTGCCCTCCGCGGTATCTGACCTGGTGCGCCAGGGGATTGAACTGGGAGAAGCGGATGACATCGTCTTTGGCCGAAACAACTCTAAGCAGGATAACGGCGCCATCGGCCTCCTGACCGGCGACGTCATCGACCGCGCCCAGCTATACGAGCCCGCCGTGATCTTCGCCCTGATTCCGTTTAAAAATCCTGACCTTTATCCGGAGTTATAGCCGAGATCGTTAGTCTTGGTGGGCAAGGAAGAGCCGGGATCAACGATTGGATTACCTATCGCAAAATAATCGCCGGGCGACAATCTCTCCGCTGGTGGAGTCCACCAGGTAACTGGCCTTTTGGATCAGTGGCTCAGGGATGATGATTTCATCACCGTGTTTCATTGCTGCCGTGTTCGTCGGAGTATATATTCTGGGCACAACCCTGACAAACCAGTAGTTCGACGAGGCGCGTATCGCCCGGTTCTCGGGGAGCGGTGGTCCCGGGCACTTGCTGATGGGTACAACAGAGAATTCACTCACCACCTCGCGACCAGTTACCAGGCTGACTTGGTTATTTTCCCAATTGCTGCGGTTTTGGGACGAGGTGCTGGGGCGGAAGTCGGTCCACACGATATCTAAAACTTGCTCCTGTGACAGTCGTTTGGGCGCCTGGATGCACGCAGCCAGCGAATTGCCAAGGATGAACAGCAGCGTAGCTGTCAAAAACAGCTTTTTCGATGCACAGATCAACGAGTATTCTCCCAATCCAGGGTTAGGGCGGAGCCTATCTGGTCAGCCAGGATTATTTCAAAGTGTAAGATCCCCGGTGGTAGGGCCTGCGGGTCCAAATCGATCGACCCACCCAGGTAGTCAACCGCCAGGGTGGTCCAGGTCTCTTCGCCATCTTGACGGTACCGCACGACAGCCGGTGTGGCTGCTTCCCCCCAATCGAGCACGGCGCCTTGCACGCTCATGTGAAGCGAAGGCATTGCCTGAGCTCGCTGGCTTACCGGAGACATGCTCCGTTGCGCAGCCAGCTGGCCCTTTTCTGTGATGCGCAATCCAGTGAAAGGCTGGTCCGGTAGGCGGACCATGGTGTTGATGCTCCTGAAGACGAATGTCTCCTCCTCGGCGCGCATCACCAGGAGGGGATAGGATGCAACGGGTACACCGCTCTCATCAACCAGCTCGAGGAAATAATCGCTATCCGCCGGCAATGGGTCGGGGCGGCCAGTAAAGGCATAGGCCGGCTCCAACTGGACTGTGCCATCGTCCAGCAGGGCGGCGCGCACCAGCAGGCTTGGGACGACGGGCTGAGAGGTCTGAGGTGATGCGCCCACTGCGACCTGGTTGTTAAACAGCGCTTGATACGTGTAATCTGAAATCCAAACCGGCTCGCAGTATCCCATGATATCCGCGTAAATGGCCGGATCAAAGAGCTGCATCAGGTCGACCCGCAGGCCGAACTGGCCGATTAAGCCACCGGCATAGGGGAAATTGGGATCTCCGGATACTCCACAAGGTGCATGGGACCGGCCGAGGTTATGTCCGATTTCATGGTTGGCGATCTCGGAGCCGTCGATATAAGGGCTTAAGTCTGCCAGACCAACAGACGCCCGGTAACCGACATAACCAATCCCGGCAACGCCGCTACGAAACCAGACGTTGCCGGAATCGTCCCGCAACGGAACCAGGCCGTAATAGATCCGCGCTTCTGGGGCATTATCGGTCTGCTTTAGTGTCGCAATCCGGCTTAGCAAATTTTGCCAGTTTGTATCGATGGCAAGGTTCTGGGACCATGAGATGTACTCGCGCCGGGTGACAGCAGCCGAGTTGATCGGGTACATCCTCACCAACCCGGGAGCCAGGTAGTTAGAGCCTGCCGGCGGGAAAGTTAAGCCGGACCGGGGGTCGTTGTACTGAATTGGGACGACCTTGACATCCAAGGCTGGAACATTATTAAAATTCGCAACAGTTGTGGACAGGTTGTTGGTTTCGCTGCCTTCGCTGATCGCATTATTCGGATCCAACCGGATTTGTAGCGTAACCGTTCCCAAAAGCCATTCGGACGGCAGGCTGAAATTGAAGCTGGTGTTCAGGTCTCCGCGCGACCAGGATTTTGTGACCGATTTCGGCCCCGCGCTAATCGGCGATCCGTTAAGCTGCGAACCATTGCGTGTCCCGCTCAATGAGACATGCACGCCCTGGATGGCGACGTCTCCGTCGGTCTGTACGTAAACACGCACCAGCGTGGATTTACCGGCGACCAGCGATACGGTGTTACTCAGGTTCTGAGTAGCTTGTGTGATCTCGAAACCCCCGACCACCAGATCTGGCGGTGCAGGCCGGAAAATTAATGGAAGATATACCGGGGAATCGGCGGCCAGTCTGTTAAAGGGAGCCGGGGTTGGGGTGCCTTCCGCGCCGGTTTGGGCTGATACCGGTATGGAGGCGAATACCAGCGCGGTAAGGGCAATCAGGTTTGTAATGAGCAAGGTGTGGTGATTGTGTTTTTTTACCTTCATCCATTCCTCGGAGTTCATTTTTAAGCCAGACAAAAATAGTCCGACCGAAAAGTATAGCACGATTCTGTCATTCAAAATATGAAAACACGTCGGTTTTACATTAATGACAGGTAGGAATCGGATAAAATGTAAGGATTCAACATGTCATCAAATTCTTTGAACGTCCCCGCTGTGCCCATGGTTGCACCAAGCCGCCCAGATTGCGCCAGCTTGCTGATCAGTGCATCCGTATTTGTCCATACTGTCCCCACCCCAAACCAGCCAGGATTGCCAGCAACGCCAGCGCAGCGCCCGAAGCAAATGGGATGAGCAAAAACGTGGCGCCCGCTAACCCCAAGCCGATCTGGATGGTCAGCGCCGGGCGATAGCTGTCAGCCAGCCAGCCGGCTGCGGGTTGCACCAACAAGTAGCTGGCGGTGACCAACGAGAGCAGCACCCCCGATTGCCAGGGATTGTAGCCCAGGTCATAGGCGGCGATCAACAGGCCGATCATCGCCAGTCCCACGCCGACCTGCTCGGCGTAGGTGGGCAAGTTGACCGCAACGATGTGCGCGCAGAACGAAGTGACAAAACCGACCACGCCCAGGATGGCAATCGGCGTATAGCGCCCCTTCAGGTTTATAGAAGTCATAAAATGGAGCCGTGGATGTTGAGCAATCTTGTCAGAGTGTTCAGATCCTTAGGCTGGATTTTCATGAGCTGCAAGCCGGTGCGATAAAACTCAGGGTCTGAATCCGGCCGGCTCCAAACGGCGCGAGCTTCTATTTCAAGCTTTTCTTGAGGCGAAAAATCCTCCGGCAGATCCAGGCGCAACTGCAATATAGAATCGGGCTTTAAGGATACATTACCGATCAACAAGGCGCCGCCGGTGGTTAAATCTACCAGATAACCGAGCATGATCCCGGTGTCACGGTCAATCACGCGGGAGAAGTAGGTAAGAAACTTTCGGCTTTCACTCCGGCGTTCTTCCATGCTGCCATCCTCGGTGGGTACCATTTTCAACCCTGATTATAGCGAGAACTTGGTAAATTGCATATAGTCTGATAGTCCCATTTTGATCATAAGTTATATGCCTCTTACGTAGATCGGGTTGCTGAAGATCCAGCCTCGTCTGCGCCTGTAATAGTCGAGATACGCTTCGACACGATACGCTCCTGGCTGGCTGGTGGTGTACGCGCAGTACTGCTGCCCGTTCCAGGTCTGGATGACCTGACCATGTCGCACTAGACGGCATTCTACCGGTGGAGTCGCCACGGTTGGTAGCGGCAGGCGGATCTGAAAGGTCACCCCACGGCTGGCAGATATCGTATCGCCCATCTGGGCGATCTGTTCATACCCGTTGGCCAGGAACAGAAAGCCGCGCGTCGGGGCGGGAAGATCATACCCGATAAAGAGGCGGCCCTGCCGAAATGCATCATAAATCAGCCGACGGTCACTCTCCAGCTCACCACTGATAGGTGTTTCAATTAATAAATGTGTGTTGATAGCCCTGAAATGAAATTCGTAGGGGAAGATCACCCGGTGGAGCACCCCCATGCGCGCCGGCAAGGCGTGGGCATCTGAGCCGCCAATGGCGACGATGCGCCTCCCGGATGCCAGAAGCTCATCCCAGCGTCGCAGGACTTGCGGAAATGGCCCGTGCGCGATTCGGTTGGGGTTGTAGGCGTAATACAAGGCATGGAGCTTGCTTCTAAGCAGCGATTTGAATTCAGACAGGCCGTTCCATAGCTCCAACCCGTTGTAGCCATCCTCCTGCCAATCGACCCACGAGATGTCATCTTCACCCACCGCCGGCGCTTCCGGATCGACCGGGTGTGCGATGAAGGACAATCCTCCTGCCTGGCGCACACCTTCCAGGAGCAGGTTCAAATTCCAGGCCAGTGTGGCCAGCTCGCGCCCAGCGCCGAACACCAGCAGGTGGCTCTTTTGTGGCAGGCGCT
>MGNS01000152.1:23650-24533 GCA_001795165.1 Chloroflexi bacterium RBG_16_57_11 | reverse complement strand
GCACCCGCCGGTCGCCTTCGCTGTAATATCCCTCCACGCCCTCGACATATACGTTATGGTCGGTGACGATAACAACGTCGATGCCGGCGCGTAAGGCGGATTGGGCGATCTCAGAATGGGGGGCATGCCCGTCTGAATAGGTGGTGTGCATGTGCAGGTTTACGCTGATCTCGTACATGATCAAAACGGTATTTGACTATTCTTTACTCGGAAGGTATAATCCACCCTGCTTTAAACCCAGTCATATGGCTTTTTAGGAGGATTGTGTGGAATTTTATCTGGATATTGCTCTGATTATAACTTCAATCGCGCTGATCATCAGCGTGATCTTGCAGAGCAAGGGGGCTGGCCTGGGGGGCCTGACCGGCGGTGATAGCGGTGGAATCTTTACTGCCAGGCGCGGGATTGAGAAAGTCCTCTTTCGTGTGACCATCGTTCTGAGCGTCGTCTTCTTCTCCCTGGCGATCGCAGCAACGTTGGTTACGGTTTAACCCATTTTATATATGCATAAAGGCAGGTCAGGAGAACGGCAGACTTGTAAGCCGGGTGGATTCGTCACCTTTGGCATTTGCCGGGTAATTTAGACTTGAGAAAACTTCGTTGGCAGATTATCGTCGTTTTGCTGGCTCTGGTCGCCATTAGCATCCTGCTCTTGAGCCAGCAAACGACCTCGACCTCGAGCCCGCAGGAGGGAGATAAACCGGTCGCAGGAGGCATCTATACAGAAGCGTTGGTTGGCTCGTTTGGACGGCTGAACCCCGTATTGGACACTTACAATTCAACCGACTACGACATCGACCGGTTGATCTTCAGCGGCCTGATTCAGCATGATTCACGTGGTCTGCCGCATGGCGCCCTGGCCGAAACCTGGGGTATTTCGCAG
>MGNS01000152.1:22076-23626 GCA_001795165.1 Chloroflexi bacterium RBG_16_57_11 | reverse complement strand
ATTCGCCCCAACGCCAAATTTCACGACGGCTCGCCCGTCACCAGCGAGGACTTCCTGTATACGATCGATCTGATGCGCAGCCCCGATTTGCCGATCCCGGATGATCTGCGCGAATTCTGGGGACAAGTCGATGTGCAAGTGATCGACGAAAAGACGATCCAGTTTCGCCTCCCAGAACCGTTCGCGCCTTTCCTGGATTACCTGGATTTTGGCGTGCTCCCGAAGCACCTGCTGGAAGGTTTCGCGCCCGGCCAGCTGGTGGATGCACCTTTTAACCTCAGCCCCGTGGGCAGCGGACCGTTCCGCCTGGAAAGCTTGGATGCGCAAGATGGAAATATCCTGGGGGTCACGTTGCGCTCCTTCCCCGAGTATTATGGCTCAGCGCCATTCCTTGAAAAAGTCGTTTTCCGCTATTACCCAGATGAAGCTTCTGCCCTGGCTGCCTATGACCGCGGCGAGGTGTTGGGAGTATCCCAAATCACACAAATAACCCTGACCGATGCTCTGAAGAAACCCGATCTTAACCTATTCACCAGCCGGCTGCCGCGCCTGACCCTGGTTTATTTGAACCTGGACGAGCCTGGGTTGCCCTTCTTCCAGGATGCTACCGTGCGGCGTGCCTTGCTCATGGGCATCAACCGCCGCTGGATTGCCGACCGGTTGTTAGGCGGGCAGGCAATCATTGCCAATGGCCCGATACTTCCGGACAACTGGGCCTACTATGAAGGAACCGAGCGTATCGAGTTTGACCTGGATGGCGCGATCGCTCTGCTCAAGAAAGCCGGCTATACCATCCCCGCGGAAGGCGGCAATGTTCGCACGAAAGACGGCGTGCCGCTTTCCTTCGAGCTGGCCTATCCCGAAGGGGAGCTCTACTCAGCCATCGCCGAGCGTATCCAGCAAGACTGGTCGAGCATTGGGGTGCAGGTCGATCTGAAAGCCGTTCCATATGATCAGCTGATTACCGACTATCTCGAGCTGCGTGATTACCAGGCGGTGCTGGCGGACATCAATTTCTTGCGCTCGCCCGACCCTGACCCTTACCCCTTTTGGCACCAGGCTCAGATCACCGCCGGCCAAAATTACTCCCAATGGAATGATCGACAGGCCAGCGAATACCTGGAGCAGGCGCGGGTGATCGACGATTTTGAACAGCGATTGAAGCGCTACCGCAACTTTCAGGTCCGGTTTACGTCTGAGCTGCCCGCTTTACCGCTGCTTGTCCCGGTGATCTCGCATGGCGTAGATCAAAAAGTAGGAGGGGTCACCATGGGCCCGCTGTACGATTTTAGCGACCGCTTCGCCAATATTACCGACTGGTATTTGCTCACCAGCGCGGTTGCCCAGGCTCCCGCTACCGTAACCCCCTGACAACTAAGGCGTACGATCGTATAACCATCGATAGATATTGAACAATTCGGCAACCCCCCGGATATAGTTCCGCGTTTCAGCATAGCGGATGAGTTCCAAAAACAGATCCGAGTCATCCGGAGCCAGCTTTAGCCATTGGCGGGCGTTCTCAGGACCCCCGTTATAAGCTGCCAGTGCGG
>MGNS01000152.1:18230-22067 GCA_001795165.1 Chloroflexi bacterium RBG_16_57_11 | reverse complement strand
CGCCGTCAAATGTTTCACGCTGGTGATTAAAATAATCCACGCCGAGCGTCAGGTTGACCAACGGGCGGTTCAGATCATCCTGAACATAGTTTTCCGGCCAGCCCAGATCGGCGACGATGCCTTCCGCCGTCGGCGGCATGATCTGCATCAGGCCGTTTGCCCCAGCCGATGAGCGAACGTACCCATCGAACAGGCTTTCCTGGCGGATGAGGCTGAACAGGAACAAGGGGTGGAGGTTATATTGCCGGGCCAACGGCAACACCAGATCATCGTAAAAGGTGCCGAAACGAATGCGGTTGAGATACGTCGGTGCATTTAGCGTGTCTGCATCGTTCATCCCCGCCAGATCCAGTATCTGCCGGGTGGTCATAATCGCCGTGCGGTACATCCCAATTTCTAGCAGGTAATTTGCCAGGCGGTAGGATTGTGCGGGATCACTCTGGACCTTAAGGCGGAGCGCCTCGAACTCGGCGCGCGCCTCGTCATACAGTCCCAGGCTCATCAATTCTGCTCCACGCTTCACTGCTGGTTCCTCAGCCAGCGTGCCCAGACTGGTCAGATCGGTATCTTCTGGTAAGGCAAAGGAGGTGTGGATCCACGCCTCAGCCCGCATCCGCTCAGCCTGTGCGTCATAGGTCAAATCGTAAGAGAGCGGGGGCTCGAACGGCAAACGGTTAAACAGATGATCACGTGCGCGCTCGCTGTAATACCCGGTTGGGTCGGTCTCGGCAGCTTTCTCCCAGGCCAGGCGGGCTGCCTGGGGATCCTCCAGCGCCGTTTGCGTCCTGCCGATCCAGAAATAGGCTGCGGCGCGGTCATGCAGTGAAACGGAGCCGGCCAGGCTGCGCTCGAAGGCGTCCAAGGCAAGCTGGTACTTACCGAGGCGATAATGCGTAATCCCGAGCAGGAACAATGAGCGCAGGGAGCTCTCGTCGTTGGGGTATTCATGCGCCACCCGGCCCCAGATCTCAGCCGCCTGCTCTAATCGATTATCCATCTCTGCTACCAGGGCGGCATCGAACAGGAATTCAGCCGCGCGTGCATGGCCGGGCTCCTTCTCAACGAAAGCCAACAGGGTCTGCACCGCCTCGGGATGCTGGTCAAGAAGCGCCCACTGGGTATAGGCTTTTTCCTCCCAGGCGTTATCCCAGTAGGCATGGTCGGGAAAATCCTGGATAACCTTCTCCCAACGTTCCACCGCACTGCTGTAGTTGCCCAGCTTACGCTGTGTCAGGGCGTAGTAATAGTGCGCCGAGCCGGGGTCGGCCGGGGAGTTCTGCAGGTAGCGGTCGAAGGCCGCCAGGGCTACGCCGTATTGACCGGCAAAGTAATCGATGATGCCACGCTGTAGCTCGTTGACTTCGACGCCAGCCTCCACCAGCGCTACCAGCGCGGAATATGTGTTGGGCGAGGTCGGGTAATTCTGCACCGCGTCCATATAGGCAGCCTGTGCTTCCTCGATCAATCCCTGGTTGGTGAATATTTCACCTTTCCGCAGGTCGATCAGCGCGCGGGTGTTCTCATCGCTGGTGGTCTGGTACAGATCATCATAAAGGGTCAGCGCGGTGGGGTAGTCGCCATCCAGCGCGTATGCGCGGGCCGTCTTCATCCTTAGCAGGGTCTGGTCCAGGTGGCTGGCGAAGTTTTCGGCAGCTTCGAAATCCTGGGCAGCTGCGGCGTAATCTCCGGCGGAGAAATAGGCGTCGCCGCGCAGATCGAGGATATATGCGTCGATCAGCCCTGGTCGTAGCGTCAGGTAATCCGTATAAGCTTTGGCGGCCTCGGCATACCGGTCCTGTGCGTTGTGCAATTGGGCCAAATAGTAGAAAGCTTGCGCGCGTTGCTTGAAGAAGGGATAATCCTTGAGCAGTATTTCCAGGGCGCGGTTGGCTTCGTAATCGCTGCGTCCCATCACATGCGCCCGCACGATGCCCAGCAGAGCTGCCGCCTGGATTTCAGCGTCGGGACTGGCTTTTTGAGCCTTCTCATATTCGGCCAGCGCAGTCTCCCAATCCCCGTTGAGCAGGGCCTGGTCGCCGGTGTGCACACGGACAGCAGGTTGCGGGGTCCAGGTAGGGGGCGGCATGGGTGTCCAGGTGGGCGGCATCGTTGGCGCGGGGGTGGAGGTTGCCTGATCCAGCGGCAGCGATGCAGGCGCCTTTGGAGCTGCCCGCGCGCACGCCAGCGCGGCCAGCAGAAGCAGCAGCAGAAGTAAAAGCAGCTTTGCCTTCATTGCTGGGTGACTATAACAAATGCCCTGCCCGGTGTCAATATGTGCAATGTCTCGCTTTTTCGGCGCTTAGATCCATTTCCATCGATAGTAGGGCGGGTCTGCACCAACCCAAGCCATACATTGACCTGAGTCCAGACCCGCCCCTACAAGGCCCATACCCGTGCCACAAAACAACCTGAGCCCAGACCCGCCCCTACCCCCTTCCCTTCAGCGCCCGCTCGATGTCCTTCACCCGGTGGTAAGCGGAGTGACCGTCCAGATCGTACGGCCAATCGGGTCCGCGCTCCTTATCGCTGAACCATTCATCAGGCGCATCTCTCAGCGCGGCCAGAACATCCTTTTGAACCTGCCGGTGCCAGGTCAGAACCTCTCCTGGAGAGCGGTCGCGCCAGCGCACGTAAACCAGATGGTTGCCTTCACTTTCGTTCAGCCCGCGCTCCTCGGCTGGGGGGCGCTCGCCCCTCGCCTTCCGGGCCACTCCGGCCTTCCAGTGCGTGATATGGGCCAGCGCATCTTTCACGGTCCAGGGATCTTTCGTCTCAGGCCGGCGCAGCGGCTTTTCCCAATCTTCATTGGATAACCCGGCGACCAGATTGTCCAGGAGCTCATATTCCTGGATCGCTCGTTCGATCACTTCATCTTGGGTGTGACGCATCATCTTTAAGGCCTCCTGCCAGTCCAACGATCATTCCTGGATCTAATCCGCGAAAAGGATCTCCAGGAAAGTACCCAGATCGTCTTTTTCCTTTCATTGTTGTCAGATCGTAGATCTCTGTCAAGCCACTGTTGTTGCATGAGGCAAATATGTATCGATATGGCTGGACCTCAAACAAGCGAGAAATAATGAAATTTTTGCTTTCTTTGCTCCCTTCGCTTCCTTCGCGTAGAAATCTTTAAACCTGCCCTGAAATTATAATTCATCCTTGGCAGTGAGATTGAAACCATGATAGCTAAATCCGTAAAAGATTCTAGCACGCCAAAGAAGCAACCCGCCTCGATCAGGCTGGATTTATTACGTCTCCAAATCCGATCTCCCGCGGCCTTTGACAACCTAATCCTTGCATGTTAAACTCATCTCATCCATGCGCACACTCGAATGGGATCCCGCACACAATACCCTGGTCATGATCGACCAGCGGCTGCTGCCAGGCGAGTTTCGCCTCGTCGAGTACAGAGATTACCGCCAGGTGGCTGACGCCATACGCGAGATGGTGGTTCGTGGCGCGCCGGCCATCGGCGCCGCGGCCGCCTTCGGCCTGGCCCTGGCAGCCAGACAGTCCCGCGCCAACTCACTGGCCGGGCTGCAAGCCGACCTGCATCAAGCCTCGGCCGTATTGCAAGCCTCCCGCCCAACCGCGGTCAACCTGCCCTGGGCGCTCCGGCGGGTGCTTAACCTGGTCGATGTTTACGCAGGCTCGCAGGATGACCTAAGGACGGCGGTGTTGACCGAAGCCCAGCGCATCGCCGACGAAGACGTGGCCATCAACCTTGCCATGGCACGCCACGGGGCAGAATTGATCGACGACGGCGATACCGTCATCCACCACTGCAACACTGGCGCACTGGCGACGGTGGATTGGGGCACTGCATTGGGCGTGATCCAC
>MGNS01000152.1:17056-18202 GCA_001795165.1 Chloroflexi bacterium RBG_16_57_11 | reverse complement strand
ACGTCCTGGTGGACGAGACCCGCCCGCGCCTGCAGGGGGCGCGCCTGACTGCCTGGGAGCTACAACAATACGGCATCTCCTATGAGATCATCGCCGATGGCGCGGCGGGTTATTTCCTGCGCTCCGGAAAGGCGCACAAAGTGCTGTTTGGCGCCGACCGGGTAGCGGCCAATGGTGACGTGGCCAACAAGATCGGCACCTATATGCTGGCTCTGGCAGCAAAAGATAACGCCGTCCCGGTCTACGCGGTTGTGCCGACTTCCACTATCGACCTGTCGCTGGTGAGTGGCGAGCAAATCCCGATCGAGGAGCGTGGCTCACAGGAAGTGTTGGATCTGCAGGTCTCGGGGCAGCCTGTGGTCCCTCCCGGCGCCTCCGCCCGCAACCCTGCCTTCGATATCACCCCGGCCCGGCTGCTCTCAGCCATCGTCACCGAGAACGGACTGGTGTTCCCGCCGTTTAGCCAGGATTTGGCCCGGGTGGTTCGAGGAAATCTGGGGTAAAATATCGCTTTGTGGTCTGGATATGGACATCTTATTAACCGGCTCTGTCGCCTATGATTATTTGATGAAGTTCCCGGGCTATTTCCGGGAGCATATTTTGCCAGACCAGCTGGAGTGCATCAGCCTGTCGTTCCTGGTCGAATCGATGACACGCTGGCGTGGCGGCGTGGCGCCCAACATCGCTTACACCATGGCGCTGTTGGGGCAGCATCCCCGGCTGTGGGCTGCTGTAGGTGAAGACTTCCAGGAATACCGCGAATGGCTGGAGGCCAAGGGCATCGATACCTCCGGCGCGCGCGTGATCCCAGGTGTGTTCACCGCTTCGTTCTTCGTCAACACAGACCGCGATAACGCCCAGATCGCCAGCTTCTACCCTGGGGCGATGGGCCATGCCGCCCAGCTCTCCCTGCACGACCTGGGTGAGGCGCTCCCTGACCTGGTAATGATATCGCCCAACGATCCCGAAGCGATGACGCTGTACGTCGAGGAATGCCGCCAGCTGGGCTTGCCTTACGTGTATGACCCCAGCCAGCAGATTGTGCGCCTGAACGGCGAGCAATTGCTGCGCGGCATCGAAGGGGCACAGGCGCTGTTCGTCAACGAGTATGAGTTTGCCCTGATCCAGAAGATGACCGGCATGAAC
>MGNS01000152.1:16773-16968 GCA_001795165.1 Chloroflexi bacterium RBG_16_57_11 | reverse complement strand
GACTGTGCCGGCCTTCCCGCCGGTTCAGATCGTCGATCCCACCGGGGTTGGAGACGCCTTCCGGGGTGGTTTTCTCACTGGCTTATGCCACCATCTGGACCTGGTCACCTGCGGTCAAATGGGCTCGCTGGCCGCGGCGTACTGCCTGGAGCAAGCCGGCCCGCAGGGACACGCTTACAACCTGACCGAGTTCAT
>MGNS01000152.1:15950-16712 GCA_001795165.1 Chloroflexi bacterium RBG_16_57_11 | reverse complement strand
GGTGGGGCAAATGTCCAGTAAATTCTGGAGTTTTCAACTCCTGCTCTGCCCGTTTCATGGGCCAATTGTTAAATCTGCAATACTACTGATAAAATGATTTGTGGAGAGAAAGCATGGAAAATCATGATATACGCGATATCAAGCTTGCCGAAGGCGGCCGGCGGCGCATCGAATGGGCCGAGCGGGAGATGCCGGTCCTGCGGCTGATCCGGGAGCGCTTCGCTAAAGAACGCCCACTGAGCGGAGTGCGCATTTCCGCCTGCCTGCACGTCACCACCGAGACCGCCAACCTGATGAACACCCTGCACCTGGGCGGCGCCGATGTTGTTTTGACGGCCTCCAACCCGCTCTCGACCCAGGATGATGTCGCGGCGTCGCTGGTGTCACACTCTGAAATCCCCACCTTTGCTATCAAAGGCGAAGACAACCTGACCTATTACAAGCATATCCGCTCCGCCCTGGAACACCAGCCCAACATCACCATGGACGATGGTGCTGACCTGGTCAGCACGCTGCACAAAGAGCACCGCGACTTGCTGCGGCATGTAGTCGGGGGCACAGAGGAGACCACTACCGGCGTGATCCGGCTGCGCGCCATGGCCGCAGACAATGCGCTGGCCTTCCCGGTCATCGCAGTGAACGACGCCATGACCAAGCATTTATTCGATAACCGCTATGGCACCGGTCAATCCACTATCGATGGCATTGTGCGCGCCACCAATATCTTGCTGGCGGGTAAGAATTTCGTCATCGCCGGCTATG
>MGNS01000152.1:9677-15935 GCA_001795165.1 Chloroflexi bacterium RBG_16_57_11 | reverse complement strand
GCCTGGCGAGCCGTGCTCGCGGCATGGGCGCCAACGTCATCGTGACTGAGGTCGACCCGCTGCCGGCATTGGAAGCGGTGATGGATGGCTTCCGGATCATGCCGATGGCCGAAGCGGCGGTAATCGGTGATATTTTTGTCACCGTCACCGGTGACCTGAACGTCATCGATCGCCATCACTTTACCCTGATGAAGGATAGCGCGATTGTTTGCAACTCCGGCCACTTCAACGTCGAAATCAACATCCCTGCCCTGGAAGAGATGTCCGGCGAGAAGCGGCTGGTGCGCCCGTTCGTCGAGCAGTACATCCTTAACGACGGCCGGCGGATCAACCTGCTGGGGGAGGGCCGCCTGATCAACCTGGCAGCCGCCGAAGGTCACCCGGCGAGCGTGATGGATATGTCCTTTGCTAACCAGGCGCTCAGCCTGGAATACATGGTCAAAAACGCCGAAAAGCTGGAAAAAAAGGTTTACAGCGTACCGCCGGAGATCGACCAGGAGATCGCTCGCCTGAAGCTTGAAGCCATGGGTGTGAAAATCGATACGCTGACCCCCGAGCAGATCGCCTATTTGAACTCCTGGGAAGAGGGCACCTAAAAGATGTATTTCAGCCGGTCGCAGCTCGAAGATATCGAAGAGCAGAGCCTGGCGCCCTACGCCTGTCATAGCCGTGTGTCGAAAGGCCGCGCCTACGCAGAGGACGAGCCTGAGTACCGCACGGCCTTCCAGCGCGACCGCGATCGCATCCTGCATACCACTGCCTTCCGCCGGCTGGAATACAAGACCCAGGTGTTCATCAATTACGAAGGTGATTATTACCGCACGCGCCTGACGCACACCCTGGAGGTGGCGCAGCTTGGGCGGACCATCGCACGCGCCCTTGGCGCCAACGAAGATCTGGTGGAAGGCATCTGTCTGGCCCACGACCTGGGTCACAGCGCCTTCGGCCACGCCGGCGAGGTGGCCCTGGCGCGCCTGATGAAGGATTTCGGCGGCTTCGACCACAACAAGCAATCGCTGCGCATCGTGACCACGCGGGAGCGCCGCTCCCCTGACTTTACCGGCCTGAACCTGACCTGGGAGCTGCGCGAAGGCATCGTCAAGCACGAATCCGAGTACGACATCGCCGACGCCAGCCAATTCAACCCCGATCTGCGTGGCCACCTGGAGGCGCAAATCGCCAACGTAGCCGATGAGCTGGCCTACACCGCGCATGATCTGGATGACGGTCTGCGCTCGGGCATGATCACGCCCGGTGTACTCGAAGGCATCACCTTATGGGAGATCCTGGTGGAAAGCGTTGGCCTGGAAACACCGCTCTTGGATGATCTCTCCCGCCACCGCTTGATCCGCCGCCTGATTGGCATGGAGGTCACCGACCTGGTACAAACCACGCACGAGCGCTTGCGCGACAGCCGAGTCCGGTCGGTCGAAGAGCTTCAAAGCCTGCCCTACAACATCATTAGCTACAGCGAAGACATGCATCGCCGCAACCGCCAGCTCAAGGACTTCCTTTATACTCAGCTCTACCGCCATCCGCGCGTGGTGCGCATGCAGGTCAAGTCCGAGCGCGTCATCACCGACATGTTCGACGCTTTTCGCTCCGAGCCGACCATCCTGCCGCGGCAATTTCAGGATCAGATCGAAGCCTTTGGTCTCGAGCGCACGATTTGTGATTATATTGCCGGAATGACCGACCGTTACGCCATCGAGGAGCACCAAAAGCTGTTCGACCCGCTCGTCAAGCCCTGATTGGTACGGCACCTCAGGCGGTCTTCTATTAGCACTCAGACCGCCTGGGCCATGGAAAACATAGGCTGCCTGAGTGTAATCGAAGGCAGCCGGGCTTTACCAAAAGTGACTGTTATTGTTTAGGAGGAGCCTTATGGGTGAGGGACCATACCTGACTTCAGAAGGCGCAGAGCGCCTGCGCGCCGAGCTGGCCAACCTGAAAGGACCAGAGCGAGAAGCCATTTCCAGGCGCCTGCGTTTTGCTATCCAGCAAGGCGATCTGTCCGAAAATGCCGATTACCACAAGACCAAGGAAGACCAAGCTTTCCTCGAAGGGCGCATCCAGGAGCTGGAATACCTGCTGAAGAATGCCACCATCATTGAAGCTGCCAGCGGAGAGCGGGAGGTGGTGGACGTCGGCGCAACCGTCACCCTCCAGGAGGAGGACTTCCCGGAGGAGACCTACTATATCGTAGGCGCCAAAGAGGCCGACCCGCGCAACGGGCGCATCTCCAACGAATCACCCATCGGCCGCGCCCTGATGGGCGCCCGCGTGGGAGACGTAGTTATGGCCGAGACGCCCGGCGGGCAGGTACGCTTGAAGATAATTAAAATCGAGTGATCTCTCGTTAGATGGAAGTTTTTCTATCTAAGTGCAATAGCAAAGTTAAACCATCAACCTGAGTTAAATAAAAACTGGCGACCAACCGGCCGCCAGTTTTTCATTTGTTGTGGTGGATTATTTCTGCCAGACCGCCAGCTCCAGCAAGAGCTGGTCGAAGTAGCTCTCTTCCGGCATGGCGCCTTCGCCATAACCCATGTTGACCACGCGAGCGACCATCTGCAGGGTCTGGGTCTCCAGCACAAATTCGGTATTCGGATCGGCCAGCACAGGCTCGCCCTTGGCGCGCAGCCGCTGGTTGATGGCACTGTCCTGGAAAGCGTGGCCGCTCATCAAGACCTTGGTCACGGTTTGGATGTCGTTCTTATCGAACAGCCACACCTCAAAAGCGGTGACTTTCTTCGGATCGCCTACTCCGACCGTCTCGGAAATGCTGACGCCGCACTCGCCTAAGAACTCACCTGCTGGGGAGTCGATGCTGAACGAGTCATCGAATAAGTCGTCGCCCAGCTTGTAGGAAGCCATGTACTGCGCCACAGGCGGCGCCTGTTCGCTGACCGCGGCGTAGTCGGTCATGGTAGCCTGTTTTCTGGCCTCCGCGGCTTGCATGGCCGGAGTTGGCCCCACGCCTTCGGTCTGCGGCGCTCGCCCACGCAACAGGAACAGGACCGCCAGGACAACGATCACGATGAAAATCAGGCAGATCACCCCGATCAGGAGGTAAATCAGAGTTGGTCCCTGCTCCTCTTCTACCGGCGGCGGTGGCATAGTGGCAACCACGTTAGTGTTGAAGGCGGTGAGCGCTTCGTCGCTCAATGGCGCCGGGTTTTGCATCACACGCTCCAACGCTTCAGGCCCCGCGGTGCCGAGGCTGGCATAACGGAGTTGGGCTGCGTTGACGTCGCCGTTTAGGCTATACAGCTCGATGGTCATGCGTAGGAACTCATCCTGCCATTCCGTACTTAATGTAGCGGGAGTTGCATCGACCCATTGTACAGGCCAGACATACCAGCCCAGTACAACCAGGCCAAAGATCGTTCCAATTACCAGGCCGGCGACGAGCGTCACCGTGGGGTTTTTGATCAGCTGACGAAGGTTCATCGTTTCACTCCCTGTATGGTTGTCGAATCCTGTTCCACAATCCGATCGTCGATCCGGCGATGGGTTAGCCAGCGGGTGAAATCCCGGTGTGGGAATCGCCTATCTGTTCTAATTTTAGACTATAGTTGCAAAAAATGCAACTATTTTTTCAGATTTGCTCGTCTCAGCGCACTTTTTTACCGTTTGTCGAGCCGGTCACACCGCTTGCTGAACCTGGTGGTTGCAATATTCATGCCTGTCGGGGCGAAGCACCCAGAATTTGTTCCTCCGGACCTGTAAACATCCTCGTCGGGTATTTCACCCCTACGATGGCGCATCGGCCATCTCGTCCACCACTACCTGGTCCAGGGGGAAGCGCTCTTCGCATTGCAGGCATTGTGCGTTCTGTTTGTCGGCGACTACGAGCAGACCGCCGCACTCAGGGCAAGGCCGGCCGAGTGGCAGCTTCCAGGAAGTGAAATCGCAGTTTGGGTAGTTGGCGCAACCGTAGAATATGCGCCCCTTACGGGTCTTGCGGATGACGATATCGCCGCCATCCTTGGGACAGTTGACGCCAATTTTCTCCAGCCAGGCCTCGGTATAGCGGCAATTGGGGAAGTTGCTACAGCTGATGAATTTCCCGTATCGCCCCCAACGAATGACCAACTCATGCCCGCACTCGGGGCATTGCCGTCCGATGGGCTCGGGACCAACATTGAGCTCTGGCATCTTCTCTTCGGCGACGGCCACCGATCGGGCAAACGGATCATAGAATTCGCGCATCACTTTGACCCATTCCAGCTCACCCGAGGCGATGCGATCCAGCTCGGCTTCCATCTGCGCGGTGAAGCTCACGTTCAGGATGTCAGGAAAATGCTCGATCAGCAGGTCGTTGACCAGCACCCCGGTCTCGGTGGGTATCAGGCGCTTACCGTCTCGCACCACGTACCCGCGCTGTTGGATTGTTCCCAGGATCGGGGCGTAAGTGGATGGCCGGCCGATGCCGTATTCTTCCAGCGCCCGGACCAGCGTCGCCTCTGAATAGCGCGGTGGCGGCTGGGTGAAATGTTGCTCGGGCAGTAGCTTCACCAGTCGCTGAGCCTGGCCTTCGCTCAGGTTGCTTGGGATGCGGGTGGTCTCTTCCTCATCTTCCGACTTTTGATCCTCGTCGCGTGCTTCCTCATACACGATCAGGAAGCCCGGGAAAATCACCATGGAGCCGGTGGCGCGGAACATATACATATTGGCGGCGGTTTTCCCTAGCACTTCGACCGAGAGCGTATCATAAAGCGCCGGCGACATCTGTGAAGCGACAAAGCGCTGCCAGATGAGCTGGTACAACCGGTACTGGTCGCGATTGAGGTATTCCTTCAGCGAATCCGGCTGGCGCACCACCGAGGTAGGGCGGATGGCTTCGTGAGCTTCTTGCGCCCCGACCGCTTTGGTCTTGTATTTCGGGGGTTGCTCGGGCATGAATTTTGGTCCGTAGCGCTCGCTGATGAATTGGCGTGCCTCGTCCTGTGCCAGTTGAGCGATGTTGGTAGAATCGGTGCGCATATAAGTGATCAAACCGACCGTTCCACCCTGGCCGATATCGATGCCTTCATAGAGCTGCTGCGCCAAGGCCATCGTGCGGCGAGCGGTATACCCCAGGCGCCGAGAGGCCTCTTGCTGCAGGGTGCTGGTAATGAATGGGGCGGAGGGGTTACGACGGCGCTCACCACGCTTGATCTTTCCGATAGCGTAAGCTGCAGTTTCCAACTCTGCCAGGATCGGCTTGACGGTTTCTTCCCGGTCGAGCACCGGGTCGGCGTCATTGATCTTGACCAAACGGGCGATGAAGCTCTGCGGCCCGCTTTCGGGCTGCCTGACCTCTGGCCTGAACTCAGCGCCGATCGACCAGTATTCTTGCGGCACGAAGGCATCGATCTCGCGCTCACGCTCGACGATCAAGCGCAACGCCACAGATTGCACTCTCCCGGCGGAAAGCCGGCCGCGCACCTTCCGCCACAACAGCGGGCTCAGGCTGTAGCCCACCAGCCGATCCAGCACCCGTCGGGCTTGCTGGGCATCGACCAGATCCATGTCAATATCCCGCGAATGCGAGAACGCTTCGGCAACGGCTGGCTCGGTGATCTCGTGAAAGACCACCCGGTGGGGTATCTTGGGGTCGATGTCCGCCGACTCGATCAAATGCCAGGCGATCGCCTCGCCTTCACGATCGGGGTCGGTTGCCAGGTATACTTCAGCGGCGGAATCTGCCAGGCCTTTCAGCTCCTTAACCACGGCGCGCTTTTCGTTCGGCACGCGATATTTTGGGGTGAAATTATTCTCCACGTCCACCGAAAGCTGTGAGCGAAGTAAGTCGCGCACGTGTCCGACCGAAGCCTTAACTGTAAAATCCTTCCCCAGGAAACGCCCAACCGTGCGCGCTTTGGCCGGTGATTCGACAATCACCAGCTTACCCGAGCGCTTTTTTTTTCGCTCCTCCGGGCTGGGCGGCTGCAGGCCCTGGTGGGCTGGGGTTTTGCCCATGCGGAACAGAGTCGTGTTACAAATGGGACAAACCCCACGCGTGGCGGGTGTTCCGCTTTTGGTGAACACAGCCTGGGGATCGACTATCTCGCGTTTAGTTTTACATTTTACACAGTAAGCTTCCACTAATTTACCTCCTAAGTTTGGTAGTCGGCCTTCGGCTCGAAGACCGCCACATAATTCATCCCGCCCACCTGCCGGACCAGGCCCTTCAGCTCCATCAGAGTCAGGGCTGCCGACACCTGCTCGATGGGCAGCTCAGACCGGGCGCCGATCTCATCCACATGGATT
>MGNS01000152.1:9317-9611 GCA_001795165.1 Chloroflexi bacterium RBG_16_57_11 | reverse complement strand
GCCCAGGTTCAGCACCTCCAGCAGGTCCGAGACATCCAGAAAAATGTGCGCGCCTTCGCGGATCAGGCGGTTGGTGCCCTTGCTTTGTGGGGCATAGATATTCCCTGGCAGGGCGAACACAGCCCGGCCTTGATCGCTGGCAAAAGAGGCCGTAATCAGCGCGCCGCTGCTCTCACCCGCCTCGATGACCACCACCGCCAGGGAAAGGCCGGAGATGATACGGTTGCGCGGCGGGAAATTGGCTGCATCCGGCGGCGTGCCGGGCGGATAGTCGGTCACCAGCGCCCCTTGAGC
>MGNS01000152.1:0-9271 GCA_001795165.1 Chloroflexi bacterium RBG_16_57_11 | reverse complement strand
GTGGTCTACGCCGCTGCCCAGTACTGCCAGCGACCGCCCGTCGGCCTTTAGCGCGGCCTGGTGGGCGATGGCGTCGATGCCGCGCGCCAGCCCGCTGACTACCGTGATGCCGCGCCGTGCCAGGGCAGCCGCCAGCTCTTGAGCCGCCTGATGACCATAGGCTGTTGCCCGTCGTGTGCCCACGATGGCCACTGACCATTGGTCTTCGTCACGGATCTCACCACGTAGATACAGCACAGGCGGCGGCTGGTCGATCTCTTTCAGCCGGCGGGGGTAGCATTCATCCTCCCAGGTGACGACTGTGATGCCCTCACTCAGGACGGATTCCCAGGCGCGCTCCGCTGCTCCTTCCTTGCGCGCCTGTAAGACGCCTTCGATCAGCCGTTCGCTCAAGCCGGCAGCTTCAAGCTCGACTGGCGGCGCCTCCCAGGCTGTCTGGGCGTCGCCGAAATATTCCAGTAAGAGCCGCATGCGGGCAGAGCCGATGCCTTTCACCAGATTAAATGCGATCCAGTAGCGCTTGGTCTCGTCTTGCATCGCGGTTAAGGTTTGGTCAGATCAAACCGGGTAGCAGGTGAGCATGGATCAGGCCGTTTTCAAGGTCGATTTCCCGGATGACCGCATCGATGGCCGGCAACAGGATGTCCGGACCGCTCTCGCCCCGCACCACGTAGATATCATTCGCCCCTGTGCTCAGGATTTCGATAATCCGTCCCAGATCGTGCCCATCGTCATCCAGCACGCGCAGCCACAGCAACTGATGGTGATAATATTCACCCTCGGGCAAAGGTGGGCGATCGGACGTTGTCACATACACCAGGGAGTTGCGCAGAACCCCAACCGTTTCCGGGGTGGTGTACTCGTTAAAGCGTACCAGGAGCCCCTTGTTATGACCTCGACGACTCAGGATGCGCAGCGGTTGATGTTCTTCGCCCACCAGCACGGTTACACCGGGTTGCAAGCGCTCCGGGAAGTCGGTAATGACTTCCAGTAGAATTTCGCCGCGCACCCCATGCGGGTGTCGCAGCTTTCCCACAACCAAGAATTCAGGCTCACCGGCTGGCGGCGAGCCTGCTTGATGCTCATTTGCGCGGGGATTTCTTTCTCCGGTCATACCGGGGTTTGCGGCTGGAGGTCTATTCCGGCTCTAGGATATCCAGGGTGACGCGCTTGCCCTCTTGGGCGGCAGCCACGCGCAACAGCGTGCGAATCGCTCCGGCGACACGCCCGCTTCGGCCGATCACCCGCCCCATGTCTTCCTTCGCTACGTGAAGGCTCAGGATGACCTGCGCCCCGCGACGGTACTGGGTGACACGAACCTGGGTCGGATCATCCACCAGTGACCGGGCGATAAATTCTACCAACTCTTGCACAGCTCACCTCCCAAGGTAACCCTGTTCGGGATGCCTGAATGGTTGGGTCAGCACCTTATGCATGGCTGACCTTATGCTTGGCCTGTATTATTTCTTAGCCGGCACAGAGCGTTCGGTTTTGGCGTTGATGTTGCGCGCCATTTCCGCCGCGCTCGCTTCAGCCAGCAGGGTTTCCAGGCTTTCACCCTTTTTATAACGCTCGTAACGATCTATGGTGCCAGCGCTGCGGAAGACCTGAACAACCGATTCGCTGGGCTGGGCGCCTTTACCCAACCAGTCGTAAACGCGTCCCTCGTCGAGCTGGATGGTGGCAGGTTCAGTGCGCGGATTGTACATGCCAAGGATCTCGAGGAAGCGCCCATCACGCGGGGCTTCTTTATCCGCTGCCACAATACGGTAGCTGGGTTGAGCTTTGGAGCCGACTCTGCGTAGTCTTAGACGTACCATGAAACTTTTCTCCTTCACGAACTTAGATCGATTATCCAAACATGCGCGGCAACCCACGCATGCCAGACTTCTTCAAGGTTTTGAATAGTTTTTGCGCCTCACGGAACTGCTTCATCAGGCGGTTCACATCCTGAACCTGGGTGCCCGAACCTTGAGCAATCCGCCGGCGGCGGGAGGCATTCAAGAGGTCCGGGCGTCGACGCTCTTGGCGGGTCATCGAGTTGATGATCGCCTCGGTCAGCATGAGCTGTTTCTCCGCATCCTGGGGCGAAACCTGGCGCGCCATCTGGCCCATGCCACCAGGCAACATCTCTAGAAGCTGTCCCAGTGGGCCCATTTTGCGCAGCTGGCGCAGCTGGTCGGCGAAGTCTTGCAAAGAGAATTCGCCCGCCATCATCTTTTCAGCCTGTTCGCGCGCCACCCCCTCGTCGTAGGCAGCTTCGGCGCGCTCGATCAGGCCAAGGATATCGCCCATCCCCAGAATTCGCCCGGCGAGACGGTCAGGGTCATACACTTCGATGGCGTCAAGCGCCTCACCTGTGCCCAGGAACTTGATCGGCACCCCGGTCACCGAGCGGATCGAGATGGCGGCGCCGCCACGCGCGTCTCCTTCGATTTTGGTCAGGATCAACCCGGTCAGCGGGACGACCTCGCGGAAGCCCTTGGCAATGTTCACCGCCTCCTGGCCGATCATCGCGTCGACCACCAGCAGCACTTCCGCCGGGTGTACTTTGCCCTGGATAGCGCGCAGCTCATCCATCAGTGGCTGATCGAGCTGGGAACGGCCTGCCGTATCCAAAATAACCATGGTATAACCGCCCTTTTGGGCCCGGTCCACTGCTAGGTAAGCCAGGTCGGGTGGCTTCAAGCCTTGCTCGTAAACCACCGGGACGCTGAGACGCTCACCAAGCGTTTCCAGCTGGCGCACAGCCGCCGGGCGGTACGGGTCGCACGCAACCATCATCACCCGCTCGCCTTGCGAGCGGAGCAAACGGGCCAGCTTTCCGGCAGCCGTGGTCTTACCTGAGCCCTGTAACCCGACCAGCATCAGCGTGTGCGGCTTTGAGCCGCTCATGTTCAATCGCTCTGCCGGTCCGAGGGTCTGGATCAGTTCCTCGTTGACGATCTTGACCACTTGCTGGCCTGGATTGAGGGCCTTCGAGACCTCCTGTCCAACGGCGCGTTCGCGAACTCGCCCAACGAAGTCTTTTACCACACCGTAATTGACATCGGCTTCCAGCAGCGCCAGGCGCACCTCGCGCATCGCCGCGTCTACATCCGACTCGGAAAGCTTTCCTCGCCGGCGCAGGCCATTGAAAACACCTTCTAGACGTTGGGTGAGGTTTTCAAACACGGAGATGAATTTTAGCCTGGAAGCGCGGTTCGGTCAAGGTTTTAAGGACATCTTATTATATGTAAATACCACCGGTCGAAGGGGCATTGGGATGGCGCCTGCCATGAAAATGCTTTACATTCGTCGGATGCTACTTACATCGCTTAGGGTAATCACCACGCCCACCCAAGGGGCTTATCACCCCAGGATGATTATAGCGTAACTATTCGACTGGTCAAGTGTTCAGTGTGTGAACCAATCGCACGAGATTCCGCAGGTGTAAAAACGGAGGAAACCATATGAAAAAAGTAGCCGTTGTTACCGATAGCACCTCATACATTCCAGATGAAATTGTAAAACAATACGCCATCAGCGTCGCTCCACAAATTCTGATCTGGGGGGAGGAAACCTTTGAGGATGGTGTGGATATTTTGCCCTCGGCGTTCTATACGCGCTTAAAGACGGCCAAAATCATGCCCTCGACCTCCCAGGTAACGCCCGGTAAATTCCACAAGATTTTCGGGGCTTTGCTTGAGCAGGACTATCACGTGCTGGCCTTGCTCCTCTCCGAAAAGCTGTCAGGCACAATCGCCTCGGCTGTCCAGGCATGTGACGAATTCCCGGGTGCTCCCATCGAGATCGTCGACTCGTACACCACGGCCATGGCACTGGGCTTCCAGGTGCTCACCGTGGCACGAGCAGCGCAGGAGGGAGCCAATCTGGAGGAGTGCAAAAAGCTGGCAGAAGGCGCCCGTCAGCACACCGGGGTTGTTTTTGCGGTCGATACGTTAGAGTTCTTGCACCGCGGCGGCCGCATTGGCGGCGCCAGCCGCTTTCTCGGCACTGCCTTGAACATCAAGCCAATTCTCGAGGTGGTTAACGGGCACGTCGAGGCGATCGAGCGCGTACGCACGCGACAAAAATCGATGGAGCGCTTGCTCGATATATTGCAGGAGCGCATTGCCGGCCGGCAGCCTGTACGGTTGGCGACGCTCCACGCCCAGGCGCCCGAGGATGCCAAAACATTGTTGGAGATGGCCAAGCTACGCTTTAGCACCGTCGAGCATATCTTCTCCGAAGTAAGCCCGGTGGTCGGTACGCATGCCGGACCTGGCACGGTGGGGCTGGCCTTCATGGCGGGGATGTAGGAAATTTTACGATACAATAGAGGGGCTGCAGGATGTCGTCAGCGTCCTGCAGCCCCTAATTTTGTTAACCGGCAGGTTGTCTGCAAGATTGCAGGAACACACGCCAGCCTTGCGGTAAGAACCAAGACGTGCTTAGATGCCTGATTTTCCGTCGCTTACTTTTCTGCCCGTCGATTGCCTGCTGATTCACGAGCGGCATGATGATCAACGCACACAGCCGTTGATTCAGCGCATCCGCACGAGCGGTGTCTTTCGCAATCCACCGATCGTTGCCCCGCTCGGCGATGGCAGTGAACGGTACATGGTGCTGGATGGCGCCAACCGAGTGACCGCCCTGCGCCAGATGGGCTACCCACATGCCCTGGTGCAGGTGGTTCAGCCGGATAGCCCCGGTTTGACCCTGCACACCTGGAACCACGTCGTGTGGGAGATGAATGCGGCGCGATTCATTCGTGGTCTGCGCGCTCTCCCCGGCTCGCGCATGCTGTTAATCGACGATCCGGATGCACATCCCCACCTGGAGGGAGATTGCGGGCTGGCAGTTGTGGAAAGCCCACGCGGCCGCAAGTACGCAGTCTGCGCTCGGGCTGTTGACCTTGAAACCCATGTCCGGTTGTTAAACGACCTGGTGGACAGTTACAAAGACCGGGCTCGTTTTGACCGCACCAGCCTGCGCGACGCCGGCCATCTGAGCGAAATCTACCCTTCCTTTTGTGGCCTGGTGATCTTCCCCAGCTTCCACATCCAGGATTTGCTGCGCCTGGCCGGGCAGGCTTATCTGCTGCCGGCCGGGGTCACCCGTTTTTTGATCTCGCCTCGCGCGCTGCACGTGAACTATCCTTTACATGAGCTGGCTGACGATAAGTCGGTCCAGGCCAAAAACCAGGCCCTTGATGAATGGATCAAAGAGCGCCTGGCACACAAAGGCGTGCGATATTATGCTGAAGCTACCTATCTGTTCGATGAATAACAGACTGTGTGCTTCCTCGGCAACGCCTGATGAAATTCATAATCAAGGAGCTGCATGGACATTTTTTTCGCCGACCCATCGGAAGTACCTCTGCCGCCTAGCGAAGTGCGCATCCGCGAATTGAATGTGGATCCGTGGCCCGATGGAAGGCGCCTGCGAGTCTATCTAGAGGTGGATCCCTTTCAGAAACGACCCAACGTCGACCTGACCTTGGTGGATCAGGATGGCCGGGAGCTCTCCGGCGTAAGCATCATCGAAAGTATGACCCGCAAGATGGAGCTGGTGATGCACCTGCGGGGCGCAATCCCGGGCACCTGCACCCTTCAGGCCCTGTTATACTACGCCGCCCTGCCGGAGCCCGCTGAGCCAGGTGGCGGCCCAGGGCCCGAGCCTAAGATCGAGCGCAAGATAATCGACACACGCCAGGTGACATTCGAACTCTCGGCATGAAGACTTTACTCCGCCTTGGGCCATATTTAAAGCCCTACCGGCAGCAAGTCGCCCTGGCGCTTGGCATTACCCTGGCTCTCACCATATTGCTGCTGCTGGTACCGGCGATTATCCGGCAGGTGATCGACGTGGGTCTGGCGCAGAGCGACGGGCGCTTCCTGTTAGCGGCGGCGCTGGCATTGTTGGCCATCGGTGTGCTGCGCTCGCTGCTGGTATACGGCCAGCGCTATGTAAGTGAATGGATCGCCAGCCACATTGGTTATGACCTGCGCAACCGGCTGTATGACCATATCCAGTATTTGCCCTTCAGCTTCCACGATCATTCCCAGACCGGCCAGCTGATCAGCCGTTGCATCGAAGACGTGCGTGCCGTCGAACGCTTCACCGGCTTTGGCGTGATCGAGCTCATCCGCCTGGGGTTGCTGATGCTGGGGATTACTGGGCTGCTTTTCTGGCAATCGCCGCCACTGGCCAGCATCGCCCTCCTGCCGATGATCCCTCTGGTCCTGATCACCACAGCCTTTGGTCGGCGCGTTGGTGATTTCTTTTTAAAAGTGGATATCTCCCTGGGAGATTTGTCCTCCCGGGTACAGGAAAACGTCACCGGGGTGCAGGTGGTGCGCGCCTTTGCCCGCGAGCCGTATGAGATCGAACGTTTCGCCTGGAAGAACCGTGACCTTTATCGGGCGAGGGTGCGGGTGGTCAGTATCTTCGCCTGGGTCATGCCCACCACCCACTTCCTGGTGGCCCTGGGCACCATCCTGATCCTGTGGTTCGGAGGCAACATGGTGATGCAAGGGGAGATGTCCGTAGGCGAGCTGGTTGCCTTCAATAGCTATCTCCTGCTGCTGGCCGCCCCTGCACAGCAGCTCACCTGGTTGGTCAACGCGGCAGGCGAGGCGGTCGCCGGTCTGCAGCGAAGCTTCGAAATCCTTGACCTGGTCCCGGAGATTCAAAGCCCGCCTCAGGCAACCCGCTTGCCGTCGCTCAAGGGCCGGGTGGAATTTCAACATGTCAGCCTGCATTACCCTGACCAGACGATCCCGGCGCTGGAGGAGGTGGATTTATGCGTCGAGCCGAACCAGGTGATCGCCCTGATTGGTCCCACCGGCTCGGGCAAGACCTCCCTGGTCAACTTAATCCCGCGCTTCTACGATCCCAGTCAAGGGGTCATCCTGGTGGATGGCGTGGATGTGCGCCAGATGGAATTGGATTCCTTGCGCCGCCAGATCGGCATTGTTCTCCAGACCTCCCTGCTCTTCTCCACCACCATCGCCGAAAACATTGCTTACGGCCGGCCCGACGCCAGCCAGGAAGAGATCGAGCAGGCTGCCCGGGCCGCCCAGGCGCACGAGTTCATCACCCAAATAGCCGATGGCTACCAGACGGTGGTTGGAGAGCGTGGCATTACCCTTTCCGGTGGGCAACGCCAGCGGGTGGCTATTGCCCGCGCCTTGTTACTGGACCCGCGCATCCTGATCCTGGACGACTCTACCTCCAGTGTCGACACTGAAACCGAGCGGTTGATCCAGCAGGCCCTGGAGCGCCTGATGGAAGGCCGCACCACCTTTGTCATCGCCCAGCGCCTCTCCACCGTCCGCCGCGCCGACCTGATCCTGGTGATGCAAGATGGGCGCATTCTTGAGCGCGGCACCCACATCGAGCTTCTGGAGCGGGGTGGTCTCTACCGGGAAGTTTACGAGCTGCAGCTTCGCCGGCAGGAAAGGCTGGCCTCGTAGCATGGCGCAAATCACCCCTCCGATCGAAGAAACGCTGCTAAAGGGCTACGATCCCAAGGTGGTGCGCCGCCTGGCGGGTTATTTCCGCCCCTATACGCGCCAGTTGCTGGTATCTCTCGTGCTGATGCTGTTCAATTCGGCTGCCGCGGTCGCCGGGCCGTACCTGGTGGCGGTCGCAATCGACTCGGGCATCGATGCGAATAACCCGGCTGTGCTCCAGCGGACGGTGCTGCTGTACCTGTTGGCGATCAGCGTGCAATGGATATCGATCTTTTTGCGGGTCAACATTATGGTGCGCATGGGGCAATCGGTTATCTACGATCTGCGGGCGCAGCTCTTCGAGCATTTGCAGACCCTTTCGTTGAGCTTTTTCAGCCGTTTCAGCGTTGGTCGGGTGATCACCCGCCTGATCAATGACGTGGGCGTGCTGCGCGAGTTCATCGTTTGGGCCATGCTGGCGATCGCCCGGGATCTATTCACCCTGATCGGCATCCTGATCGCCATGCTTAGCTTGAATCTAAGCCTCTCGCTGATCACTTTTATCGTGCTGCCGGCGATGGGGCTGATCACAGTGCTTTTTCGCAGCAGGGCACGCGATAATTACCGCCGGGTGCGCCAGTCGATCAGCTGGGTGAACTCGGTGCTGGCGGAGAACATCAACGGTGTGCGCGTCGTGCAGGCTTTCTCACGCCAGGTGCATAACTACGCCTATTTCTCGGACATGGTCAACCGGAACAACCTGGACACCAACCTGCAGGCTGCCCGCGTGGCGGCCTCCTTCCCGGCGGCCATCGATTTCCTCGGAGCGGTGGCGTTGACCCTGGTGATCTGGCTGGGCGGAAGGCAGGTGCTGAGCGGCAGTGAAATCACCCCCGGCGTGCTGGTGGCCTTTGTGCTGTATATCGAGCGTTTCTTCGAGCCGATACGCGACCTGAGCCAGCGGTATGACTCCTTCCAGTCCACCATGGCCGGTGGTGAGCGCATCTTCGCATTGCTGGATACGCCCGCTGAAGTGCAGGATGCGCCGGATGCAATCGATCTACCCTCCATCCGGGGGGATGTGCGGTTTGAAAATGTCTCCTTCCACTACCAGGACGATCCAGCGCTGGTGCTGGAGGAGATCGACCTGCACGTGCCGGCCGGCTCGGTGGTGGCGCTGGTCGGCAAGACCGGCGCTGGAAAATCGACCCTGGTCAAGCTGGTCAGCCGCTTCCACGACCCGACCGATGGCAGGATCACCATCGACGGTCACGACCTGCGCCGCGTGACCCAGAGCAGCCTGCGCCGCCAGATGGGCATCGTGCTACAGGACCCCTTCCTGTTTTCCGGCACGGTGGCCGAAAACATCCGCTTTGGCCGCCTGGAAGCGACCGATGTAGAAGTCGAAGCCGCCGCACGGGCGGTAGGCGCTCACGATTTCATCCATAAGCTGCGCTCCGGCTATGATACCCCGGTCGAAGAGGGCGGGGTGGTGCTTTCGGTCGGCCAGCGCCAGCTCATCTCCTTTGCCCGAGCGCTGTTGGCCGACCCGCGCATCCTGATACTGGATGAAGCCACCTCCAGCGTGGACGTCCAGACCGAGCGGCTGATCCAACGGGCGTTAGAGAAGCTGCTCCATGGCCGCACCTCCTTTGTCATCGCCCACCGCCTGTCCACGGTGGTCAACGCCGACCGCATCGTGGTGATCCAGGATGGACGAATGGTCGAGCAGGGCACGCATCTCGAGCTGCTGGCCCAGGGCGGCGTCTACGCCCAGCTCTACCGTACCGGCTTCGACGCCTGATATTCAAATGCGGTACCATGCGCGCATT
>MGNS01000151.1:382-9731 GCA_001795165.1 Chloroflexi bacterium RBG_16_57_11 | reverse complement strand
GGGTGGAGTGGCGGTATAGATATCACTCGGCGGAACCCGGTAAGTATCCTGTGCTGAAGGCACGCTACTGGCGGCGCCTGCCAACGTCGCATTTGGATCGAAGCCCAAAGCTTCATACGCCAGGGTGATTTTTTCGCCGAACATCACCGTCTGCCCTGGTCGCAGCAGATGCGGTCCCATCAGCCGTTGCCCGTCCACGAACGTGCCGTTGGTGGAACCCAGGTCTTCGATCACGTATCCGCCGACCTGTAAAGTCAGCCGGGCATGCCGGCGGGATACCTCCGGATCGTTTATCACAAGCCGGTTGCTGATATCTCTGCCGATGGTGATCTCTTCCTGCGCCAGCTCGAAAATCTTGCCAGGATTGGGACCTTTCTGCATCACCAGTTGAAAGTTCTGAGAAGTCATAACTGCCTCCATCGAGGTTCCTGTCGATTTTGTATAGTGTACTGAGTTTTATGAGGTCTGTCAAACACCAATTTACTCCTGCTGATCCGGCGTCACAAGATCTAGCCTGTCTTTACCGGCTGAGCAATGGGAAAAAGGTGAAGCGATCGCCGACCAGCGCGACCCGGTGAGCTGTAACCGGGAATAAACAATTATTATCGGCGCTCAAGGTGACCGAATACAGGCCTTGCGCGGCGTAAGCATGGGTGATTTGCGCGCCAGAGCCAGTGCTGCCATCCCCAAAATCCCAGCTAAAGCTCACCGGCTGTGCGCCGCCGCCCACCGAGGCGTTGAACGTAATCGGCTGTCCGACCGGAGATGTGCTTGGGGTGGCGCTAAAGCTCACCTGCTCAACCGTATCGCACGGCTGCAGACCCTGGTTGAGGGTGGTGCTTACGACTGAGGCGACCTGCACGTTATTCACCGTTTCTGTGCGGTGATGCGGGGCTGAAAACGCTACCGTGTAGCTGCCCGCCTTGAGCACGCTTTGGTAGGTGCCATCCGCGGCGGTCTGTTCAACGGCCTGGGATGTCCCATTGAGCCGCGCCTCGACGCGCGCTCCCGCTAAGGGGTTCCCGCTGACTGCATCGCTCACCGTGCCGGCCAGCTCGCCATCCAGCAGGCAGCCCATGTGGGCAAACGTCGCCAGGGCGGCTTTGGCGAAGCGGGTGTAATAAGACATGTGCAGCGTGCCGAGGCGATCGGTCGTGCGGTGATAATCCGGCGTGTGGTCCTGCCAGTCTTCGATCGCCAGGATCGCCGCGTAGCCGCGATCCCAGAAGGGGGAATGATCGCTGAAGGACAGGCCGTCATTCAAGATTTGCGGGGTGAGATCGATGTTGTAAGCATCTACGGCATCGGCGAACAGGATGGCGATGGCGCTGCCCGCATTTCCGGCGCGCGTGTGCAGCTCGATGGTAGTAGCCGTTCCAGGGGTGTTGTAACCGACCATATCCAGGTTGAGCACCCCTTGCAAGTTTTCTCCCAGCGCCTGAAGGTCGTTGGCGTAGGCCACGGAGCCACGCAGCCCCTGCTCCTCGCCGGTGAACAGGACATAGCGCAGCGTGCAGTCGAAGTGGTAGCGGCTCAGGATATCGGCGATCGCCATCACCGCCGCCGAGCCGCTGGCGTTATCATCCGCGCCGGGAGCGAGATTATAAGGATCCCCTGAGAAGGAGTCCAGATGGGCGGTGAGCAGAAAGATGCGCTCCGGCTGCCCTTCGCCGGTCTGCTGCGCAACCACGTTCCGCTTTTCCAGGTTCCAGCCAGACAGAATGTAATAATCATAGCCCACAGGCAGGCCAAGCGCCTGGAAATGCTCGTACACAAAGCGGGTGGCTTTTTGGATCGGCTGGCCCGTTGGGGTATAACGCGTCAGGATCGTGTATGGCACACCGCCCAGGATCACCGGCTGCTCGCCGCTCAACTGGCCCACATAATTGTACAGGGTATCGCTGGTCACATGGTCGATCATCCTCTGGACAACCGGGCTGGGGGTGAGGCTGGTCGGGAGCAGCCTCTCCGCTGGCTGCGGCGAGACGACGATGGTATGGGGAACGAGCAGCATGGAGCGGACGCCCAGCGCATCCAGGCGGCTCACCTGCTCTGGCGTGGCCCGGATCACCGCCTGCCGCCCTTCGACGACCAGCGGCGGGACGACCTCTTCCGCCCGGCTTAGCTCATCCGGCAGCCCATAGAGCAAATAATAGCTCGCACCTTGTGGGGCTGGGTCCAGAATTGAAACCGTATAATCCGCTTTGACCAGCTCACGCTGCTGGCTCTCATCAGCCAGCGCCGCTACCACAAAACCGCCCTCAGCAGTACCGATTTGAGCGACGATCTGCAATTCCATCTCGGCCAGCCGAGCAAGCTGCTCTTCCCGGTCCAGGTCAATACGCACCAGCCTCGTTGGCTCGACTTGCTGAGCGACCGCTGCACCCACCTGGCTGAGCAGCAGCAGCGCCAGACACACGGCAGTCAGGACCTTTTTACCGATCAGTATCTTAAAGTCTTTCACCCATCCAGTCATGCATTCACCTCATAACCTTGTAGACTCATTCAGCATCTCATAACCGAAAACTTCGCCAAACGCGGCTACCACCTCATCCATCACCTGTTCCATCCTCGGAGGCGGCGTGCACAGCTCCGCCAGGCTGGTCACGGGGTAATCTTTTAAACCACATCCGATGATCCCCTGCCAGTAGCTCATATCCATAACCACGTTGAGCGCAAAGCCATGCCGGGAGACGCCGCGTGCATCCACCTTGACCCCAATAGCGGCGATTTTTGCCGGCAATTGGCTCGAATGAGACGGGTGGCCCTGGAAGTGCGGGTGCGCATCCGGCTGCACCCATACCCCGGTGAGCCCGGGGATCCGATCACAGGCCACCCCCAGGCGCCTCAACGCCAGGATCAGCGCCTGCTCCAGCTTGCGTATATAGCCGACGTAATCGGCCTGCGGCAGGCGCATCTGGCCCGGGTTACCCGTCCTGTCCATCTGTGAGTATATTCCACCCGGCGCCAGCGGGAGCAGCGGATAACCCACCAGCTGCCCCGGGCCGTGATAGGTGACATCCCCGCCGCGATCGACCCACAGCACGCTCACCCCGCGTCGGGCCAGCTCGGTTTCGTCCCAGAGCAGGTTTTTGGCATCTCCGCCGCGCCCAAAGGTGTACACATGCGGGTGTTCGAGCAGTAGCAAAGTCGGCGGCCGCTCGCCGCCTCCGATCTGTTCAGCGATCTGCTCTTGTATTTGCCAGGCCTGTGGATAGGGCACCAATCCAAGGCGTTGAACCACGCATTGTCCGGCCACAACACAAGTATACCAAGACTGGCAAGCTAAACTGACAGACAAGCGCCACACAGTCGCCAGGTTGGATGCTTTTTCCTCCATGATACAATCATTCTATGCAAGATCGGGACTCCGAAATCCCAGCCGACCGCACAAGCCGCAGGCAATCCCGAAAATATTGGCCTGGGCTGGCCATCTCGCTGCTCGGCCTGGCAGTCCTGATCCAGTTAACGATGTTGGGCCGCGATACGTTCCGCGAATTCCCCCGCCTGATCTCCGATCTGGGCCAGCCCGCCGCCTGGCGCAGCGCCAGGTACAGCCAGGGTCGTCGCTTCGCCCAATATATCCGGTTCCTGAACCAGGTAATCCCCCCGGAGGGCCGCGTCGTCCTGCCTCCCGACAGCGCTGCGCCGAGGGCGATCGCCACCACCCCTTTGATGCAGTTTTTCCTGTTGCCGCGCAGGGTGATCAACTGCACCGGCCCGGATTGCCTGGAGACGCTCTCCCTGCAGGACACCGCGGTGCTGGTCACCGGCGGCTTTCCCGGACCCGAGATCCTCTCGCAAGGCAGGCTGGAGCAGTTCGACGCCGACTGGGGCGTGCTCCTGCCCCTGGAGCAGGCCCCAAATAACCCGCCGCCCCCCCAGGGCTACAGTCACGCCACTGAGATCGCGCGTGATTTCTTGCTGGCGACCGCCTGGCTGGCCAGCCTTACCCTGGGGGGTTTCATGTTCGTACGGCAATTGCTTTCGCCGACCTGGGGGACGGCCCGGCTGGCGTTGGGTTACGGGCTGGGGCTGGCGCTGCTCACGCTCCTCCTGGCGCTGGCCTCGCTGGTCGGCATCCCCTTAGGCAGAGAAACTGTCCTGGCGATCACGCTTCTCCTCCCGGGGGCAGCCGGGGCGAGTCATCTGGTCAGGAGAAAGCAAGCGATACCGTCTGATCAGGGCACCGTAGAGCAAACCCCGGCTTCGAAGCCCACCCGGTTGGATCCCTGGCCGGTCCTTTTTGTGCTCCTGGCGGGGTTGGCGGCGCTGTTTTCCTTTGGTCAAGGCTTTCACGCCACCGACGAGCTGGTCCTGTGGGGGGTCAAGGGCTACGGGATTGCAACCGACGGGGCGATCCGGTCCGTCACCCAGTGGGGGACAAACACAGTCGCTTACCCGCTGCACATCCCGCTGGCGATCGCCGCCTCACGCCTGCTGCTGGGCGAGGCGCTGCCAGCCGCCAAGCTCGTCTTTCCAGCTTATGCGCTGGCGCTATCCTTGCTGCTGTACCAGACCTTGCGCCAGCTCGGTCTGCGGCGCGCCATCGCCGGCCTGGCTACCCTGGCAGCGATTACCACGCCGCTGGTATTCCGGCATGGGACGCTGGCCTACGCCAACTTAGCTTTGAGCTTCTACCTGTTTGCCGCGCTGGCGCTGTTGGCCCTGGCTGTGGCACTCCGTGATCCGCCTCCTGCGCCGGGAATCCTGTTGCTGAGCGGAGCGATGTTTGCCTCGGCCGCCTGGACCCGACCCGAGGGGCTGGCGTTCTCCTGGCTCATGATGGGTGTTGCCTTGCTGGCGGCTTATTTCATTCGAAAAGTGTGGATCGGATGGCGTCGCCTGGCTCTATTAATCTCTCCATTGCTGGCGTATTCGGCCTTCTGGCTGTGGCTCAACTCAGAGGTTTACAGCCTTCCGCTAGGTCGCGCCGGGTTGGCAGGAGAGGCGGCTGAACAATTCCTGTCCGGAAATCTGCATCTCCAGGAAGCCCTTTACATCATACGCTACCTGCCTGCCGGCCTCCTGGAGGCCGGATCCTGGGGTCTGCTGGGTATCCTCACCCTGTTGGTTCTTCTGGTACTGTTATTCATTGTTGGCTTACGCAGACTGCATAGGACAAAGGGCCTGGATGAATTTCCAGGAAAGGCGACCGCTTCGGCGGCATTGATCATGGCGCTGTGTGGCTGGGTTTATTTACTGGCTATCGCCGGGCTGTATTACCTGGCTTCTTATGACACCGCGCATGACATCAGCTGGTGGGTCAGCACCGGGCTGGATCGTATGCTCATGCCCGGGCTGCTGCTGGCATGGGCGGGCGGCGTCGGCTGGTTGCAGGTCCTTATACCCGGCCTGACGGAGCCGCCTGTTCCAAAATGATCGACCGATAGTTCCAACAGTAACAATCTCTTACGGACCGTTAACTTCCCGCTGATGCTTTTCCAACACGCCCGTCCTATAATCGCTCGCAAAATTAGAATGATCAGATTTTACAGAATATTTAGCATCCCCTGCTTACTCTCAACCGTTCAACGTGAGATCGTGTAGCTGCCTAGTGCTGGCTCAACGTGCCGCGCCGCCGCACCCAGCGTTCCAGCCGGGTGAACACCCACAGCCCCAGAGCGGTCATCCCCACCATGAACAAGGCCATCAAGCCGACCTCCGCCCAGATGGGCAGCAGGGTGGTGGTGGTCAGCAGCAAGCCGCGGATGGCATCCAGGCCATAAGTCAGCGGCAGGGCCAGGGCCACCGGCAGCAGAAAACTGGGCAGCGCAGTGACCGGGAACTGGGTGCCCGAGAATGTGGTGACCAGAAAGCTGCTCACATCGACCATGGTGTTGGCTTCCCTGAGAACCAGGATGAGGGCGGCAAAGGCAAAGCCGAAGCCATACAGGCCTAACAGCATTGGGATAGCGATCGCCAACGCCGAGAGGACATTCCCATCCACCTGGAAGCCAAACAGCAGGGCGGCAATCGCCAGGGTTGAGAAGGCGGTGATCGTGGTGATCAGCAGGCTGGTCAGTGTGCGCCCGACCAGCAGGAGTGGGCGCGAAGCTGGCGCCAGCCAGTTGGGCTCCAGCACCCCGGTGTCCATGTCCTCTTTGAGCGAGTAGCCCATACCCCAGAACACGGTGTTGATAAAAGCGGCAATGACCGAGCCGATCAGGATGAAGGACATATAATCGGTCGTCCCACTATACCCGGCGAAGCCCAGCGCTTTTCCGTTCACACTGAACGCCTGCCCCATGAAGTAAGCCGGCACGATCCAGGCGATGGGCTGCAGCACATGGGACACGGCATTGAGCGGGTAGCGCCAGTAAATCCGCCAATCCTTGAGTGCAATCGAGAACACTGCTCGCAGGTTCGAGCGCCCAGAGGGTTTATATAAACCGATCAAAGATTCCATAGGATACTCTACTTTTATATAAAGGCGCCAGGCCCTAAAAATGACCGATCGTGCCATTTCGCCGGGCGCGGCGCTCCATCTGGGCGAAAAGCGTATAACCGATTGCCAGCCAGATGACACCGAAGAGCAGCAAGATGCGGATGTACGGCCACAATGTTGCAAAATCTGCCCCGCCCAATGCCGCCAGGCGCATACCAGTGATCATATAGGTCTGTGGCAGCCAGCTTGCCACGCTCTGCATCCAGCCTGGCAGCACGCTGAGCGGGAAGGTGATCCCGCAGAAAATCATCACCATGGCGCGCAACAGAAAAACGAAAGTATGCGCCTCCTTGGCAGCGATCACCAGGCTGGCAAAGCCGATCCCCAAACCGTAGATCGAGGGGATACAAACCAACAGCATCAACAGCACCAGCAGCGGGTTGCCGTTGTAGCGCACGCCGTAGAGCAGGCCAAACTCCAGCACTGAGACTGCAATGAAGACCAGCATGGTGACCATCTGGACTGCGCTGGCGCCCAGCAGCAGCGAGAAGCGCCGCGCCGGCGCCATCCAGTTTGCCTCCAGGGTGCCGCGCAATTGCTCGTTGCGCAGCGAAAAGCCCACATCCCACAGCACGATGTTCTGCCACATCCAGATCGTCGTCCCGATGGCGATAAAACCGATGTAATCCTGGATTCCTGTGCGCAGCTGGAACACCGCCAGCCCGGCGCCCTGCGGCCCGGCCAGCGCCCGGGCGCTCATAATATAGATCATCGGGAAGATCACCGGCCATACCAGCATGGCGACGACCCAACTCGGATATCTCAAGAAGATCGTCCATTCCCGGCGCACCACCGCCCAGAAGGTGCGCAGCTCGGCGAGCAAGCCGGTGTGATACAGAGAGACAGGGGGGATGGGTTGGATCGCTGACGGTTGCATCAGTTTCCCTAATCCCGTAAAGCCTTGCCGGTCAGGTGGATGAACACGTCTTCAAGGGAAGGCTGCTCGACCCGCAAATTGACCAGGTGGGTGCCGTTGGTGTTGACCCGCTCGATCACCTGAGGCAGCACCAGGCGGCTATCGGCGGCGTGCAGGCTGACTTCGTGCATCGCTTCTTCGCCTGTGCGCCGGGAGATCAGGTTGCTCACACCGGGCAGCGCCTGGAGCACCGCTTCCTGATCCTGGTGCCATCCGGCGATCTCTAGATGGATCACGTCGGTGCCGCGCACCCCGGCCTTGAGCGTCTGTGGAGTGTCGAGAGCGATGATCTTTCCGCCGTCGATGATGCCGATGCGATCCGATAGCTGGTCGGCTTCTTCCATGTAATGGGTGGTCAGCAGAATGGTGTGGCCTTCAGCGCGCAGCTCCTTGACCAGCTCGCGCAGGCGGCGGGCGGCTTGAGGGTCCAGGCCCAGGGTCGGCTCGTCCAGCAGCAGGATGGGGGGCCGGCTGAGCATGGAGCGGGCGATCGCCACGCGCTGTTTCATGCCGCTGGAATACTTCTCCACCAGGTCATGCTGGCGGTCCGCCAGCTCCACCCGCTCGAGAAGCTCATCGATCCGCTTGCGGGCGATCTCCGGCGGGAGGTGGTACAGGGCGGCGAAGTACTCCAGGTTCTCGCGGGCGGTCAGCTTCCAGTAGATACTGCGCTCGCCGCCCAGCACTGCCCCCAGGCTGGCACGCACCTGGTTGGCCTGGCGAGTGACATCGTAGCCGTTGATACGCGCCGTTCCGCTGGTAGGTTCCAGTAGGGTGCACAACATGCGGATAGTGGTCGACTTGCCCGCGCCGTTTGGCCCCAACAGGCCGAAGATCTCACCCTGACCGATCTGCAGGCTCACCCCATCGACGGCGGTGAACATCAGCGGGGCGGCTTTCTTGGAGAAAAATCGCTTGCGCTGTTTTGGCGCATCGCCGTTCTCCGCCGCCTTGCGAGGGAACTTCTTCACCAGCTCGATTGCTTCGATTGCCCAGCCAGACATCGTCAAACTCCTTCTAAAATATACTTGTAATTATTGAAATATTATAAGCAATATTTTCAAAATGTCAATATCAAAATTAATATTATTGTACATTGTGTAGTTAAATAGCCCCGCCAGGCAATATCGCCCTCATCCGGCTGGCTGTGAACTCTCCCGGAACAGGCTTCCTCTCTGAGGCCGGGCTTATCTCTTAACCCTCGCCTCTGTAACCTTTTCGCGGCAGCCTCATCTAAGGACTGGTACGATATCGAATGCTCAATATGGGTCGTTTGGTAGGTTAAGGCTTTAGCCTGCCCGAAGTCATAATAAAACAAAGGATGATACGATGATCAAAAAACAAGGCTGCCCGACCAGCCGGGTGCCGCTCCAATGACGGGCGATGAATTCTTTGAACGCCTGCGCCAGAACCCTCTGCCCGTGGTGGTCGATTTCTGGGCGCCGTGGTGCGGCCCATGCCGGGCGGTCGAGCCAATCTTGAAGAGCGTCGGGGCCGATTACTCCGGGCGCGTGGACGTATGGAAAGTCAACGCCGACGAGCACCCGGAGCTGCTGCGCCAGCTGCGCATCTACGGCATCCCCACCATGGTCAGTTTCAAAGCCGGGGACGAAGTCGCCCGCCGGACCGGCGTCAGCTCTCCGCAGGCGATGAGCGCCCTGTTTGAGGCGGCCATCAGCGGCGAAAAACCCACCAGCTCGGGCATCAGCCTGTTCGACCGGGTCCTGCGGCTCGTCTTGGGGTTGGCTTTGCTGGTTTTGGCCTATACCGGGGGATTCTCGGGGCTCTACCTGCTTGCAGCACTCGCCGGCGGCCTGGTGATATTCAGCGCGGTCCACGACCGCTGCCCTGCCTGGCAGGCGATTAAAGGTTTCCTGAGCGATAGAACCAGGCGCACCAGCTAGCGAGACAAAAATATTTTGCCGGGTAAGTGGAGCGGTGGGGTAACCCGCCGCTCCACTTTTTATTGTTTCATTAGCTGCTCC
>MGNS01000151.1:0-331 GCA_001795165.1 Chloroflexi bacterium RBG_16_57_11 | reverse complement strand
GCTGCGGTGGACTGCTCCGGCACCAGCTGGCAAGCGGCGGTCAGGCTCATCCCCAGCTCGCTCTCGGCGGGCAGCAAGTCGAACACCAGGCGGTGATCATCCAGATCAGGGATCGCCGGGTAGCCCCACGAATAGCGCTTGCCCTGACCTTCGGGCAGCCCCAGCTCGCGGCGGATGTGGCGGTGCAGGTACTCAGCGGTCGCTTCGGCGGTTTGCACCGCCAGCCCGTGCAGGTAATACCCTTCGGCATAGTCGCCGCTCGCTTGCAGGCGGTCGAAACGCTCGGTAGCTTCTTGCCCTACCGTCACTACTTGCAAAGCCACCACATCTA
>MGNS01000150.1:144173-148875 GCA_001795165.1 Chloroflexi bacterium RBG_16_57_11 | reverse complement strand
GAGGAGCTGCCCCTAGTACGAGAGGACCGGGGTGGACAGACCGCTGGTGTGCCAGTTGTCGTGCCAACGGCATCGCTGGGTAGCTAAGTCTGGCAGAGATAACCGCTGAAAGCATCTAAGTGGGAAACTCGCCTCAAGATGAGATCCCTCATCCTGAAAGGGAGTAAGGCCGCAGGAAGACTACCTGCTTGATAGGCGGCGGGTGTAAGTGCAGCAATGCATTGAGCCAAGCCGTACTAATGGCCGAGGGCTTGCTCCATGGTGCGGAGAACTCGTTATTTGTTGCGCAAAACAGAAAACTTCACTATTCGGGCGCTTGTAAAAGAGCGCAACCAGACCAGAGAACAAGTCTCTTGGTGATTGGAGCGACGGTGATACACCCGGTCACATCCCGAACCCGGTCGTTAAGGCCGTCAGCGCCGATGGTACTTGGGGGGCGACCCCCTGGGAGAGTAGGTCATTGCCAAGAGACTTTTCTATTTAATTTGTTCTTAAACAATTGACAAGCAAAACTTAATTCGCTATAATACGGGTAGACGAACGCGGGCCGCTATCACACCCATGTTACTGACTGTACAGTGGCAAGGAGGAGCTGATAAGCTTATTTGAAGGTTAGACCAGGTTTTCAGTGCTGTGCTCGGCTGGACCGCGTTCATCAGCCGGGCTTTTTTATTCGATGGATTGTATCGCTTGCGACGAAAGGAGGTGAGACATTTGGCTACAGTTACGTTGCGCCCTAACGAGTCACAGGAGCAGCTGCTCAAGCGCTTTCGCAAGAAAGTCGCCAAGAGCGGTATCCTGAGCACCGTTCGTCGCAAGCGCTGGTTTGTTTCGAAAAGCGAGTTACGCCGCATTGATAAAAAGAAGGCGGTTCGCCGTCATAAGCGGCGCCAGATTACAGATGCAGAATAATATTTCTGCTCGCGGCTGAAACGGCTGGTCCATTTTACGATGTGGACACAAACTGTTGTCAGTCATACACCTCCCGGAGTGAACCTCCGGGACTGGAGGAGAATATGGCTAAAGATGATGATAAGATTCAGGTAGAGGGGCAAGTCGTGGAGGCTTTGCCGGGCACGCAGTTCAAAGTTCGCCTGGATAACGGCCACGAAGTATTGGCCTACCTCTCCGGCAAGATGCGCAAATACTATATCCGCATCCTACTGGGCGATCGCGTGCGCGTCGAAATGTCGCCCTATGACCTGACGCGCGGTCGCATCGTCTACCGGCATCGCAAATTCGCTACCGAACCTGAGCTAGAGGTATAATCTTCACTCAGACCGGGGTGATCACAGGCGGTTTTCCTGCGTAAAGGAAAAGCCGTGTCTGCGGTTACAGCCATAGGCTCTGCCCTCCAAATCCATCGCTAATAGCCCGCCGTTCAGACGAACGGCGGGCTTTTGCTATTTAATGATAGAATTTCTCCACAAATCGATGTCAGGGACTGGATATGGCACATGCTGTAGGTGAGGTGCTGAGCCACCGTTATCGCATCCAAAAACTCCTGGGGCAGGGTGGTTTTGGAGCGGTCTACCGTGCCTGGGACATGCAGCTAAACCTCCCCTGTGCGGTAAAGCAAAATCGCGAATCCATCAGACACCAGGCGCAGCAGTTTAACCGGGAAGCCGATATCCTTTCGAAGCTGCGCAACCCTCATCTTCCTAAAGTGACCGATTATTTTACGCTACATGGGCAAGGCCAGTATCTGGTTATGGAGTATATCGAAGGTGAGGACCTTGAAGCTAAGCTGGAAAAAGCACACAATCCGCTGCCAGAAGCACGAGTGTTAGCCTGGGCCGATCAGATCCTGGATGCCATCGATTACCTGCACACTCAAGAACCTCCGATTATCCATTGCGACATCAAGCCCTCCAATATCCGCATCACCCCGCAAGGCCTGGCTGTTTTGGTTGATTTTGGCCTTGCCAAGATTTACGATCCGACGGATAAAAACATCGAACGCCTCCGGGCCGTCACAACGGGTTACTCTCCAATCGAGCAATACAGCTCTGGATCGACCGACGCGCGGACAGATATCTACGCCCTGGGTGCAACGCTCTATACGCTGCTCACCGGTCAGGTAATCCATGAGAGTGTGTTGCGCCATATCGAGGATCCTGTAAGGCCGCCGAACCAACTAAACCCGGCCTTGTCAGATGCTGTATCGCTCGCCATCCAACGGGCTATTGCAATCGATCCACGCCAGCGCTGGCGAAACGCGGCCGAATTCAAGGCGGCTCTACATAATCAGGCTTTGCCGGTAACACAGCCGAGAGAGGAATTCAATGATTCGCAGGTTGAGTCATTACCGACGGTATCCTCCGACGATCAAAACTTCCCAAGCGATTTTGTATTGCCAGGCGCCAAGCTGCAAACGACCCCCTCGGGTAGTACCCGGTCCTTAGTACTCATGACAATCGTTGCAATCCTGGTTTTTTGTTTCGTTGCCGCCATCGTGGGACTATATATTCTGGATCCTTTTGATTGGCTGTCTGGTTTTTCATCCGGTCGTGAGGCCGTTACTTCAGCAGCCATCGCCATGCAAACCGCAGCGGCTCCTCCGGTAAGTGGAGGCGCCCTGGACGGAACCGCGCACGATACACCTGTTGCCAGTTCGGGTCTGGAAAGTGAACATTTTCGGATTGGTGTGCTCGCGCCGTTGAGTGGCGCAGTGCCGTTTTATGGCTTATCTGCCAAAGAGGGCGCCGACCTGGCGGTAAAGGAATGGAACGCCAAAGGAGGTTTGTTGGGTAAAAAAATTGAGATGGTCATACTTGACAGTCGATGCGAGGCGGGTTCCTCCGTGGAGGCTGCCAACCATCTAGTTTTCCAAGAGAGGGTCCAATACATAATTGGTGAGGTTTGTTCCCGGGCTTCGATCCCGGTCTCGGATATTGCCGATCGAAACCAAGTGGTGATGATCAGCCCTGTTTCAACCAACCGGGCGGTAACGGTTGACGAAACCGGTCAAACCAAGCCTTTTGTCTTCCGGATCCCTTATATCGATGCCTTTCAGGGGCGTGTCATGGCGAAGTTTGCAATTAGCCAGGGCTTACGAAAAGCTTTTATCTTTTCTGTAGCCAATAATGAGTATAGCGCCGACCTCGGCCGGTCGTTCGAGGAGGTTTTTACTTCGATGGGTGGAAAGATTGTTGGCAAGGAAACCTATCCGGCGTCGATGTCAGATTTTTCCGCCCTGTTGAATAAAGTAAAATCCAGCCAGGCCGATGTACTTTTTTTGCCGGATTTTTACCCGGCCATTAATCTGATCGGTCGGCAGGCCAAAGCAATGGGCCTTCCTGCTGTTTTAATGGGAGGAGACGGTTGGGACTCGACAAAGCTGGACCTCGAGGCTGTTGAAGGAAGCTACTTTACCAACCATTTTGACCCCGAGGATACGCGCCCGGTCCTGGTGAATTGGATGCGCAAATACGGTGCCGAGTACAATGTCAAGATGCCCGACGCGGTGGCTGCGTTGACCTATGACGCCACCAACCTGTTGCTCGCAGCGATCGAGAAAGCCGGAAAAGATGATCCTGTCACTGTGGCTCAAGCGCTGGCTGGGATGAATTGGGAAGGCGTATCGGGCACCTTTCATTTTGACGACCAGCATAATCCGGTCAAAAGCGCACCGATATTGGGTGTTCGATCAGGCAAAAGAGTCTTTATCACGACAATTGAGCCTTAGCTGATCGATTGATCGCCTGTTCAAAAATCATGGCCCTGGACTGATGAATTTTCAGTCCAGGGCCATGTCGATCGTAAGATATTTTCGATGGCTATATCGGCTAATACGAAGAGAGTACTTTCATATAATTAGCCCGTTCAAAAGCGGCTGGCTCTGCGACAGCCTGCTGGCTCATACTGCCTTTCATCTGGTTAATGGATACATATTCGTGTTCTTCCATCCAGGTCGTCATCTCGCCCAGAATCTCGGGCACACGCCACACGCCTTTATGCAAGAATTCAGAGGCGATGGTTGTCACGCTTGCACCTGCCATGGCGGCCTTAAGAACATCCATGCCCGAGTGAACACCGCCGGTCATGGCAAAATCGACCGGGATGCGCCCGTACAGAATAGCAATCCAACGCAACGGCAGACGCATCTCGATGGAATTGCTCAGCACCAGGTTTGGAACTACCTCCAGCTCTTCCAGGTCGAAATCGGGCTGGTAGAAACGGTTGAACAACACCAGTCCATTGGCGCCGGCTTCCGCCAGGCGGCGGGAAAAATTGGGCAGCGCAGAAAAGAATGGGCTCAGCTTGACCGCTAAGGGTATGCTGACCTGTTTGCGGATATCCTGCACCAGGGTGATATAAGTGTCTTCAAGTTCAACACCGGTCAGGTCGGGATCTGTCGCCAGGTAATAAATGTTCAATTCCAGCGCGTCAGCGCCTGCATCTTGAATTTTCATGGCGTAATCGATCCACCCGCCGGTTGAGACGCCGTTCAAGCTGCCGATCACTGGAACCCTGATTGCCTGTTTCATCTTTCGCAACGTGGTAAGGTATGTTTCCGGCCCAATGCTGTATTGTCCATAATCAGGTAGATAAGTCAGCGCTTCGGCATAGGATTCTGTCCCCCGCATCAGGTCATCGTGCAGCTTCAGGCTCTCATGGATGATTTGTTCTTCGAACAGTGAGTGCATGATGACGGCTGCAATGCCAGCCTCTTCCAGCTCTTTAGCCGTTTCAACCTTCT
>MGNS01000150.1:132181-144095 GCA_001795165.1 Chloroflexi bacterium RBG_16_57_11 | reverse complement strand
CAAGCCATATTTGCTAAGGGCGACCAGGAGATGAGATGGGTATTTCATTCATCTCACCTCCTGAGCTTGGTTCGTCCTATGACGATTTTCCGTCGCCATCTTCCGGCGCCTGGTAATGCATGGCAGCCATCTGGCGGTAAAGATCCCAACGGCCGCGCACGTCGTCTTGGGCTTTTTTCATCAACATCTCAGCCCGAGCCTCGTCGCTCAGTAATAACATGCGATAGCGGGTCTCGTTGTAGGCGTACTTGCTGACCGGGATTGTGGGTTCTTTCGAGTCAATCGACAGCGGGTTCTTACCTTCTGCCATTAAAGCCGGGTTGAAGCGATACAGCGGCCAGATACCCGATTCAACCGCCAGCTTCTGTTGTTCCAGGCCTCTGCGAAGATCAAAACCTTGCTGGATACAATGGCTGTAGGCGATGATCAGCGAGGGTCCATCGTAGGCATCCGCTTCGTGGAAAGCGGTTAATGTTTGTTGGTCGCCGGCGCCCATCGCGATTCTGGCGACGTAGACATATCCATACGCCATGGCGATCATGCCCAGGTCCTTCTTGGGCATTCCTTTCCCCTGAGCGGCGAACTTGGCCACCGCCGCGCGTGGGGTGGACTTAGACGCCTGCCCGCCTGTGTTGGAATAGACCTCGGTATCGAGCACCAGGATGTTGACATTCCGGCCTAACGCCAGCACGTGATCCAACCCGCCATAGCCGATGTCATAAGCCCAGCCATCGCCACCTACGATCCAGACGCTCTTGCGCACCAACACGTCCGCCAGGCTGAGCAAATCCCGGGCTCGCGGGTCGTTAATGCTTTGCAGGCGTTGCTTGAGGGTCAGAACGCGCTCGCGCTGCTGGCGGATCCCCAGCTCGCTGCTTTGATCTGCCTTGAGCAGCTCGTCCACCAGGCCCTCGCCCACCACGTCGGTCAATTGCGGCAAAAGTTCGCGAACGAATTCGCCTTGTTTGTCGAGCGTCAGGCGCATCCCCAGACCAAACTCGGCGTTGTCTTCGAACAAGGAGTTCGACCAGGCTGGCCCCCGACCTTCGTGGTTTTTGGCCCACGGAGTCGTCGGCAGGTTTCCACCGTAAATCGACGAGCAGCCGGTGGCGTTGGCCACGACGATACGATCACCGAAGAGCTGGGTGAGTAGCTTTATATAGGGCGTTTCTCCGCAGCCGGCGCACGCGCCGGAGAACTCAAACAATGGCTGCAGGAGTTGGGAATTCTTCACCGACTTCAGGCTGATCGCTGTACGATCAATTTCCGGCAGCGTCAAGAAGTAATCCCACTTAATTCCTTCTCGCTCGCGGATGGGCGGTTGGGACGCCATGTTGATCGCTTTGCGGCCAACCTGGCTCTTGTCCTTGGCCGGGCAGACTTCAACACACAGGCCGCAACCCGTGCAGTCTTCGGGAGCAACGACCAGGCTGTATTTTTGACCTGGCAATTCTTTCCAGCGGGCGTCCACGGCTTGCCAGCCTTCGGGGGCGCCCTCCAGGTAAGATGGGTCGTAAACCTTTTCGCGGATCACGGCATGCGGGCAAACAAAAGAACACTTGCCACATTGGATGCACAGGTCGGGTTCCCAGACCGGTATTTCCAGGGTGATATTTCGTTTTTCCCACTGGGTGGTTCCGGTAGGGTAGGTGCCATCGCTTGGAAAGGCGCTGACTGGCAGGTTATCTCCCTCCAGTGTGATCATTGGGCCGAGGACTTTACGCACAAATTCCGGCGCCTGAGGCGAGACGGGCGGGCGGCGGGTGATTTTGCTGGTCGCCTGCGCTGGAACTTTCACCTCGTGCAGGTTAACAAGCGTCTGATCCACCGCCTCGAAGTTAGCCTTGACTACAGCTTCACCACGTTTACCGTATGTCTTCTCGATGGCGTGTTTGATTTCTTCGATGGCTTTTTCGCGCGGCAGTACACCACTGATGGCGAAGAAACAGGTCTGCATGATGGTGTTGATACGTCCGCCCATGCCGGTCTTCTGCGCCACATCATAGGCGTCAATGACGTAGAATTTCAAGTTTTTCTTGATGATATCCTGTTGGGTTTCAATCGGCAACTCGTCCCAGACCTGCTCAGCGCTGTAAATGCTGTTGAGCAGGAATATACCGCCGGGAAGCGAGAATTTGAGCACGTCGAAGCGTTCCAGGAAAGAGAACTGGTGACATGCGACGAACTGCGCCTTGTTGACCAGGTAAGGCGCCCGTACTGGATCGGGGCCAAAACGCAGGTGTGAGAGGGTCACTGTGCCCGATTTCTTCGAGTCGTAAACGAAATAGCCTTGCGCCCAATTTTCAGTCTCTTCACCGATAATCTTGATTGAGTTTTTATTAGCTCCTACTGTGCCATCCGACCCTAAGCCCCAAAAAACGCAGCGCACGGTTTCAGAGGCTTCGATGTCAAAATCGGGATCAAAGTCGAGGCTGGTGTGACTGACATCATCCAGGATACCGACTGTGAAGTGGTTCTTTGGCTCAGGTTTGGCCAGCTCGTCAAAAACGGCTTTCACCATGGCTGGGGTGAACTCCTTAGAGGAAAGCCCATAGCGCCCGCCGATCACTTTTGGCTTCACGCCTTCTTCCTCATTAATCGCGGTCACGACGTCCAGGTAGATCGGCTCACCCGCTGACCCGGGCTCCTTTGTGCGATCCAGCACGGCGACCCGCTTCACAGTCGCGGGAAGCATCTGGACGAAATCCTTGACTGAAAACGGCCGGTACAGGTGGACGGTAACCACGCCAACTTTTTCGCCTTGCTTGATCAGGTATTTGGCGGTTTCGCCGGCAGTCTCCGCGCCCGAGCCCATTATGACGATCACGCGCTCGGCATCTGGCGCCCCGGCGTAGTCGTAGAGGTGGTATTGTCTCCCGGTCAACGTGGCAAATTTATCCATATAATTCTTTACGATCTGGGGACACGCCGCATAGAAAGGATTAACTGTCTCGCGCGCCTGGAAATACACATCCGGGTTCTGAGCGGTGCCACGCAGCACAGGATGGTCTGGTGAAAGACCGCGCCCTCTGTGCGCCTGCACCAGGTTGTCATCGGTCATCGCTCGCAGATCATCGGGGGTGAGCTGCTCGATTTTATTAACTTCGTGAGAAGTGCGGAAGCCGTCGAAAAAATGTAGAAAAGGTACACGAGCCTCAAGGGTGGATGCATGGGCAATTAAAGCCATGTCCTGTGCTTCCTGGACTGAGCCGGAGGCGAGCAGGGCAAATCCGGTTGAGCGTGTTGCCATCACATCTGAATGATCGCCAAATATCGAGAGGCCTTGGGCTGCCAGCGAGCGGGCAGACACGTGGAAGACAGTCGAGGTCAGCTCCCCGGCAATTTTATACATGTTGGGGATCATCAACAGCAGACCTTGAGAAGCAGTGAAGGTCGTTGTCAGCGAGCCGGTTTGTAATGCTCCGTGCACTGCGCCAGCCGCGCCGCCCTCGGATTGCAGCTCGACCACCAGGGGAACAGTTCCCCAGATATTGGTGCGGTTCAACGCTGACCACTCGTCTGCAAACTCACCCATCGGTGAGGATGGAGTGATTGGATAGATCGCAATCACCTCACTCAATTTGTGGGCAACAAATGCTGTCGCCTCGTTGGCGTCAATGGTTACCATCGATCTTTCCATAATTTTTGCTCCGTTCTATCGCTGATTTCACCTGTCCATTCATGGCAGGGGAATGTAAAAAGTTACTCTATGGTTACAATCTTAAAGTGTAGTCCCCATCGAGCGTTTCAGATAGTGATTTATGGTATAAAAAATACCTGCGAACTGTCATATATCAGATAAGATCGGTTTGTTTTCCCCAGATCTTCATTTTGCTTCAGGTCAAAAAATAAACTCTTACTGAATTTTTCTCGTAAGATTCCAATTTAATTGGATTTGTGCTATACTTTTGCCTATGGACGAAGACCAGCAAATATGGCGGTCTTGGGCAAGATTCTTGCAACGCTGGGGGTTAGAGCAGTGGGTGGCCTCCATCCTGGAAGTGGCTGGTCCGCTCTCTGTCTTGGGCGCCCAGATGGTGTATCTTTGTTCGCCGTTGTTGAAGAACACCCTGCCAGCTACTCAATTGGATGCCCTGGCTAGAGTGCTGGAAGATACAGACCAGACACAGGCGTTCGTAGGTTGCCTTCGGGAGACGCATACGCAGTGACATTTTTGGGTTTGGGCTTCGTAATCCTGTTCATCGTGTTGATGAGCCTGTTCTGGGCACGGGACCGCAAGCAATTGCGGCAGAATTTACGCTCGATCCCGGCCTTTGCAAAACTCAAGCAAGGCATCCATCTGTCGGTAGAGGCCGGACAGCGGTTGCACCTGTCCTTGGGGCATGGCGGTATCACAGGTCAAACATCCACATCTTCTTTTGTAGGCCTGAGCGTACTTCAACGGATTGCCCGGGCTGCCATGTTCAGCGACCGTCCACCCGTAACAACCAGTGGCGAGGCGGCGCAAGCATTTCTCTCTCAGGACACGTTGCGTTCTGCCTACCGCGCCATCAACGTTGAAAGTCCATTTGATCCCGATGCCGCTCAAATCAGTGGTTTGACTCCGTTTTCATTTGCCGCTGGAACCTTACCCGTTGTTTATGACCAGCAAGTCTCTGTGAATATAATGGCCGGCTCATTCGGCAGCGAGGTGGCCCTGATCGCTGACGCAGCCGAGCAAACAAACAGTGTGAGCCTGGGAGGCAGTGAGAATCTGGCCGCTCAGGCGGTGATGTTTTCCGCAATCCAGGAGCCGTTGATCGGCGAGGAATTTTATGCTGCGGGGGCCTATGTACAGGCGGGTCCCATGCATGCCGCCAGCCTGCGAACCCAGGATGTTTTACGCTGGTTGTTGATCGGGGTCATTCTGGCTGGCGCGGCACTCAAGCTGGCTGGTATATTATGAAAATCAGCCTGAGTACATCCATTCTGGCCGGTATCGCGATCGTCAGCGGGGGCATCGTCCTGTTGGGATATTTCATTGATCTACCTGGGTTACGTGATCTACGTCTTTTGCTCGTCGATTGGGCAGTGATTTTAGCAGCCGTTGCGCTATTGGTCGGTGTATTGAACCTTGCGGTCGTACACTGGAAGCGTTTCAGAGCGTCCCAAAAAGGCTCGGGCAACAGCCTGGTATTAATGATTTCTATCCTGGTCACGATATTTATCATTGCCGCATGGGGTGGTCCAACAACCGTTGGATCGATGTGGATTTATAACTTTATTCTTTTGCCTATCGAAACCAGCTTGCTGGCTTTACTGGCGGTGGTATTGATTTACGCTTTTGCGCGCATGTTTCACAGAAAAATAACGATCCCAGTGCTCGTCTTTGCTGGAGTCGTCCTGTTTGTCCTGGTCGGGGCCTTTACCCTACCCGGTCTAAACGTCCCACTTATCGTCGAATTGCGCGACTGGATAACTCAGGTCTGGGCGGTCGCCGGGGTGCGCGGTATCCTGCTGGGTGTGGCGTTGGGTACGATTGCGACTGGCTTAAGGATCCTATTGGGCTCTGACCGGCCCTATGGTGGTTAGATATGGCGGATGTCCGTTGCCCAATGTGTGGTAAGGCCAACCCGGAGGACCTTAAGGAATGCCAGTATTGCCATGCGCGCTTGAGCCCCATCTGGAATTCTGCCTCCAACGTTGGTCAGTCCGGACCTGCCGAAGAACAAGATGATGGTCTCCCCGAGTGGCTGAAATCTTTGCGCCTACCGCAAGAAGAACAATCCGCAGTAACGGAGCCCGAGCCGGAAAACGACAACAATCTACCGGATTGGTTGAGCGATTTGCGCGAACAGCCTGTCGATCCAGGTTACCTTCAATCCGAAGCAATACCCAGCACTGATGCCGACAGCTCAGACGAGGATTCGTCTGATTGGCTGCAAAGATTCCTCGCTGAAGATAATCTGCCTGAAGATAATCTGGCCGAAGCGGAAGAGGAAAATGTTTCAGGTGTAGCGAGTGAGGCCGCATTACAGGACGAGGCCGATTGGCTGTCAAGGATTGACACAACCCCGATCGAAGATAAGGAACCGCAAGAAACCGGTGAGTTGCCCGGTGCTCCAGGTGTAATTTCACCAGATGAGCAAGACTGGTCTGCACCAAAAGAGACCCAACCGCCCGAATCTACGGAGTCATTGTTGGATTGGCTCACCCCAGCGGAGCCCGAGTCTACCGACCGGTTGGAACCGGAGATTGACCAGGCTGCGGATTTAGCCCAGAGCAGCAAGCCACCGGAGCCAACCGGAGAGCTGGATATAGAGGAAGAATTGCCAGCCTGGTTATTCCAGACCGACGGTGAGGTCAATCCGATCGCGGCCACTGGCGATGTGGATCTGATTGATGCGGAACTTGAAATCCCCCGGGACTCTGAGCCGCGGCTATCTCCTCCCGAAGATGAAGCGGTTGCCATATCGGAAGAGCTGGCGCCTGAAGGGGAAAGCCTAGAAGAGCTGACGGCTGATTTGATTCCAGAAGCACCCTCCGGAGAGCAGGAAACGCCTGCCGAAAAAGCCGCTCCTTTCCTGGCGGTTGCTGGGGCGGCGGCAATAGCCCATGACATGGATCTGGGGGAGGAGCTGCCTGAAGAAGATCTCGAGTGGCTTGACGAGCTGGAAGCTACCTACGGTGATCTTTCGTCGAATGCAGCCGATGAACAGTCCCCTAAAGTCGGTGCGGCAGCGGGGCTTGGGTCAGAGTCGGATAGCTCCTTGCCTGAGTGGCTAATCGTTGGTTCGGTTGAAAAGGCGGAAATCTCGGAGGAAAGCCTGGCAGAGGAGGATGTGTTAAAGCCTGCCGAGCTGCCATCCTGGCTTCAGGCGATGCGGCCGGTCGGCGTGACCGCAGCTGCGGCGAGCGTACTCGACAGCCCCGAGTCTCAGCAGATCGAGGGCGCCGGCCCGTTGGCGGGCTTGCGTGGCGCACTCCCAGCCGAGCCGGATATCTCAAAAGTCCAAAAACCGCCCGTTTATTCCATCAAGCTGCAAGTCACCGATTCCCAGCAGCTCCAGGCTGAGCTATTACACAGCCTGATCGATTCGGAAGGTGAGCCTGAGGTATTACAGGAGCGCTCGGTAATTGGCCCTCAAAAGGTCATCCGTCTGCTGATTGCTGCATTTTTAATTGTCCCGTTGCTTTTAGTGCTGTTCACCGGCACACCTCAGCTCGACATGCCTGTATTACCTCTGGAGGTAGAGGCTGTGGGAATGTTGATTGATAGCCTTCCACCTGGCGCCCCGGTGCTGCTGGCTGTAGATTATCAACCCGGATTTTCAGGCGAGATGGATACAATCACCGCCCCGGTGGTACAGCATCTGTACGACCGCGGCGCCTATCTGGCGGCCGTCTCCACGATCGCAACGGGGCCAGTGCAGGCCGAGCATCTGTTTACCCAGATGCGCGTTGCAACCGGCGCCTCTGTGCAGGCAAACGCCAACTATGCTAACCTGGGATATATCCCCGGTGGCGCAACCGGCCTGCTTGCCTTCGCACAATCACCGCGCGAAGTCCTGCCAACCAATTTGCGTGGTGAGCCGGTTTGGGGTAGCCCAGCGTTACAAACCGTGGATACGCTGGAGAAATTTGCCATGGTCGTTGTGGCTACCGAGAACCCGGATGTAGCTCGCTATTGGATCGAGCAGATCCAACATTATTTAGGTGCGACGCCGCTGGTAATGGTGTTGAGTGCTCAAGCTGAGCCGGTTGTTCGACCCTATTATGAAGCCAACCCACCACAAGTTCAAGGGTTGGTTGGCGGGTTGGCCGGTGGTGCCGCTTATTTAAGTCAAAGCGCCAGGAGTGGAGCAGCGACGCGATTCTGGTCGCCTTTTGGCGTGGGAGCTCTGATTGCTGTTCTATTGATGGTGTTGGCAGGATTGGCGAACCTGGTCACGGCACAGGCAGGTCGACGGAAGCAAGTGTCTGTCGGTGGGAAAGGAGCATGAACCTGACGGATTGGGGTAGCATTCTCGGGGCTTTTACAGGTTTTATCCTCACACTGCTGATCTTCAGCTATCTACTCGGGGATAATGTCTTATTCCGCTTTACGGTCCACTTGTTTGTGGGCGTGGCTGCTGCCTTCATGGCTGCAGTCGCCATCTACAGCGTCGTGTGGCCGCGTCTTGTGGAGCCAATTTTTTTTGGATTGCAGTTCGAACGCCTGCTCACGCTTGTGCCATTAGTTTTGAGTGTTCTTTTGCTTACGAAGGCTTCGCCGCGCTTTTCGAGTTTGGGCACTCCGGTGATGGCGTTTCTGGTCGGTGTGGGCGCAGCAACCGCCATCGGCGGTGCCATTTTTGGTACGCTTTTTCCCCAGGTACAGGCCAGCATTAACTTGTTGGATGTCCAAGCAATTTCAACCAGCGACAAATCAATGGATTGGGAGCTATTCAACGGCGCCATCATCCTTCTGGCCACCGTCCTCACATTGGCGTACTTCCACTTCTATGTCCGCACACCTAGGCCGGTCTGGATACAAAGCCTCACAATGGTCGGCAAGATCATCATTGCCATAGCTTTGGGGGTGATCTTTGCCGGGGTCTATTCTGCTGCCTTGACTGCACTGGTCGAACGCTTGAGCTCTCTGGTCACCTTTCTTTTTTGGTTAATCAATCCGGCTGCCTAGTATGACCTCACTTATAGACGCTGAATCGCTTCTTGTGGTTGACGTAGGGTCCGTAACGACGCGTGCGTTTCTGTTCGAGGTTGTAGATTTACGCTACCGTTTCATAGCCAGTGGAGCGGCTCCCACCACCGCAGGCGCGCCATACCACAATATCAGTGAAGGGGTGCGTTTGGCACTGGATCATTTACACCAGGTGACAGGACGCACGTTTGTTGGAACCGATGAACAGTTGATTATGCCCGCCTCAGCCGATGGCTCCGGTATTGATAAATTCGCCGCTACGATATCGGTTGGTGAGCCGTTGAGGGTTGTTATTGTTGGATTGCTGGAAGACATTTCGCTTGAAAGCGCGCGGCATCTGGCTTCCACTACTTACGCAAAGGTGGTCCAGTCGATCAGCCTGAATGATCATCGGAAAACCGATACCCGGTTAAACACGATTTTGCGCCTGCGCCCGGATATGATTATTGCCGCAGGTGGGATTGAGAATGGCGCTTCTCAATCCGTCCTCAAATTGCTTGAAGCAATCGGATTGGCAGGTTATTTGCAACCTGATCGTCAGCGTCCCGAAGTGCTTTTTATCGGTAATCAGGCCATCCAGCCGGAAATTCGGTCGACCTTCGAAAACACGATGAACCTGCATTTTGCGCCTAACATCCGTCCATCTCTTGACCGGGAGCAGCTTGGCCCAGCACGCGCTGAACTGGCCAGGAATTATTGCCAGGTCTGCTCGCAGCGGATTCCCGGGGTAGTCGAGCTGAACACCTGGGCAAAAGGTGGGCTTGTGCCTGGGGCGACAGCCTTTGGGCGCGTGATTCGTTTCCTCAGCAAGGAGCTAACCACGCAAAAGGGCGTCCTAGGTGTGAATTTAGGTGCTTCCGCAGCAATCATTGCAGCCGCTTTCAATGGCGATCTTTCGCTGGGGGTTTTCCCTCAATTTGGCCTGGGCACATCTTTGGTGGATATGATCGATCAAGTCCCGGTGCGCGACATCATGCGCTGGCTGACGATCGATCTTAGCGAAGACGACCTGATTGACTACGTCTATAATAAGGCTCTATATCCGACCAGCTTGCCTGTTAGCCTGGAGGAGACGGCAATTGAGCAAGCCCTGGCCCGTCAGGCTTTGTACAGCGCCACAAGATTGGCGGTGCAAGGTTTCCCCGGTCAGGCTGTCTACCCGGGTGATGGCTTGCTTCCCTGGTTTGAAGCGATTGTCTCGACCGGCAGTATCCTGGCTCAATCGGCTAATCTTGCCCAGGCTGCTTTGATGATATTGGACAGCCTTCAGCCCTGTGGCGTCACTACGTTGGTATTGGATCAAAACCAGATCTCCTCCGCCTTGGGCGCGGCTGCGGCCGCGAATCCGGTCCTGGCTGTCCAGGTGCTTGAATCGAATTCCTTCCTCCATTTAGGCACGGTCATCGCGCCCGTTGGGCAGGCCCATGCTGGCTCACCGATATTGCGATTGAAAATGACTTACGAGAGCGGTCACGAAGCCAGCCTGGAGGTGAAAAAGGGGACTCTGGAGGTGGTGCCACTTCCTGCCGGCCAGACCGCCCGTCTTCAGCTGCAGCCACTTCATCGTTGCGATGTTGGCATGGGCGCCCCAGGAAGGGGCGGTACCTTGAGAGTCTCAGGGGGCGCTTTGGGCCTGATTATCGATTCCCGTGGCCGACCTTTGGTTTTGCCCGAGGACCTCAAACGGCGCAAAGATCTTTACCGAAAATGGTTGTGGACCCTGGGAGGGCAATAAGTATGTTTGCGCCGATGAAGTGCATCCTGCCAATGACGATCATACGCCGTCAGCGGATTTTGCCGGTGGCCGGTAAAGTTCTGGTCCGCGCAGGCCAGAAGGTTGGCGCAACGGAGACGATTGCCGAATCGAATCTCTACCCCGAGTACTTGCTGCTGGATATCGCCCGCGGATTAGGAGTACCGGCGGACCAGGCCGAGACCTATATAAAATGCCAGGTAGGAGAGCAGTTAGCTGAAAAGGACATCATCGCTGGTCCGGTTGGCATCGGTCGTAGGATTGTGCGATCACCCCGCTCCGGCAAGGTGGTTGTCGCATCAGGTGGGCAGATGCTGCTGGCAATCAGTAGCCAGCCATACCAGATGAAAGCCGGTTTGCCTGGCGAAGTCATTGAGCTGGTCCCTGAGCGCGGCGTGGTGGTTGAGAGCGCAGGCGCACTGCTTCAGGGCGTATGGGGAAATGGCCGGATCGATTCCGGACAGCTTTCGATTTTAGCGAAGACGCCGGATCATGAAATTGTTTCTTCTGATTTGGATGTCACCTCACGGGGGTGGGTGATCCTGGCAGGGTATTGCAATGACCCGGAGGTTTTGAAGGCCATCGATGATCTTGCCCTGCACGGTCTGATTTTAGGCAGTATGGAAGCGCGCTTGGTCCCCCTGGCGGCCAAATCGCCTGTCCCAATCATCGTGCTGGAGGGTTTTGGCAAGCAACCGATCGGATCAGACAGCCACAAATTATTGCTCTCCCTGGAGCGTCGTGACGTGGCATTAAACGCTGAAAACCGGAATGTGCTGACCGGCGTTAAACCCGAGGTCTTCTTCCCGGCCGTGGTGCCCAGCACAATAAACCCTGCACCCGATTTCATTTCGCTCGAAGTAAACCAAAAAGTGCGAATCGTTCGCCCGCCTTTTACTGGTGAGATCGGCGTAGTTGAAGAGATCAAAGGTATCACTGCATTCCCAGCAGGTCTACGCACTCGTGCAGCGCGGATACACCTGGAGAATGGTGAGCACACCATCACCCCGCTTGCAAACCTTGAAGTCCGAACATAGAGAGAAGGAGAGTTCTATGGGCATGGAAGATTTTCAATTAGATGACGATCTGGAGCAGCCTTCAGAGGAAGAACCACAACCAGAGGCATCGAGTAATCGCACATTTTTGATCATTGCTGCTTCCCTGGGTGGTATCGCGCTGATAGCCCTGGTTTGTATTGCCATCTATGCGTTGGTATTGTTGCCGCGCACCCGGAATGAGCAGGAAGCACGGCGGGCTACCCTTGAAGCGCAAAATACTGAGGTGGCAGTGATTATTGCCAGAACCTCCACCTCGGCTGCTGAGACGGCGATTGCTGCTGCGTTCACTGCCACACCAACACGCAAGTCCCTGCCGCCCACCGCATCCGCGACCTCCAGCCCAACGCCAGTAGTTGCCGTTGAAATGACCTCCCCTCAAGCGCCCACGTTGAGTTCGGAGATGGCGACCGCTACCGCCTTGAATTCCACGCTGCAGGCTAACGCCACTTTATACGCTGC
>MGNS01000150.1:131849-132122 GCA_001795165.1 Chloroflexi bacterium RBG_16_57_11 | reverse complement strand
AGGTCGGTTTACCAGCGATGCTCGGGATGGCGGTCTTGCTGGTTGTTGTAATTTTCCTGGCCCGCCGCCTGCGGTCGGCGTAAAGGCGAGTGAACCGGTTATCCATTCGGTTTTCTGCCTTTGGCTTGTTCATATGAGCAAGAAGGCGGCTGCCATTGTAGGTTGATGAACGGGCTACCTGTGGCTTATGTTAGTCGAAGACTCTCAGGTCATTTCTCTATTGAAAGAGATCCACCTGTTTTATGGCTTGGAGGATGCACGGCTGAGACAGGT
>MGNS01000150.1:131158-131556 GCA_001795165.1 Chloroflexi bacterium RBG_16_57_11 | reverse complement strand
CAGCCGCCAATTTATCCGCACACACCACTTCGAGTGGCTTAATGAAGATGAAGTGGTCTACCAGGTTCGAAGAAAGCACATCGCCCACCTGTTGATTAACCTCCTGGGGCCATCCCTGCTTTTCTTATTAGGACTAGCCTTCACTTTATATCTACTCCTGCGTGTGTTCACAGATTCACTCCAGGTTGGGTTTCCTGTCTGGTCTGGTTTGGTGATGGTTGCGGGATTGCTTTGGGGCTTATGGGCGGTGGTCGATTGGAGCAATGACTTTTATATCGTGACCAACCAGCGCGTGGTATGGATCGAACAGATCATCCTTCTTTACGAAAGCAGGGTCGAAGCGCCGTTGGTCACCATCCAGGCTGTCGATGTCCGCACTGAGTTATTAGGGCGAATCC
>MGNS01000150.1:113587-131150 GCA_001795165.1 Chloroflexi bacterium RBG_16_57_11 | reverse complement strand
GGAGACATAACGGTCAACACTTATACTGGAAGGGTGATCTTGCGAATCATTGACGACCCGTACCTGATGGCGGCGTTAATTATAGAACAATGGCATCGCGCCTTGATGAGCTTCCAGGTTGGGCAGCGGCAAGAAGATGTGCGCGCTGTGAAACGTATCCTGGGTCAGGAAGAGCCCTCCCCTGCGCCAGGATCCACCGTCATACCGATACCTTCCAAAGGCGACGATTACCAGGAGCCGAGCTTCTTGCGCACGTATTTTGGCAATATCTTCAAATTGCGTTTTGAGGATGGCAATACCATCACCTATCGCAAGCATTGGCTGATTTTGATCCGTAAGACCATCAGACCTTTCCTGGTAATGCTGGCAGTGTTCTTCGGCATGCTGGCGTGCGTTATTAGCGGCCTGAATAATCAATTGGATATCGAAACGGTTGAAATCTTCGTACTGATTGGAATTCTATTAATTTTGCTCATTCTCGTACCCTGGTGGTTGTATAATTACGTTGATTGGCGCAATGATATCTATCAATTGACCGAAAAGAATATCTTTGATATCGAGCGCAAGCCGCTTGGCACTGAAATACGCAAATCCGGCTCGCTTGACAGGATCCTTAGCCTGGAGCACGAGCGCCCCGGATTTATTGGTTATTTATTCAACGTAGGCAATGTAATCATTAATTTTGGTGATGCAAAATTTGATTTTATCGGTGTTTATGAGCCAGCGCGCGTCCAGCAGGAAATTTTCAACCGCATGCACTTGTTGCGCAGCCAACAGCAAAAAGAAGAGGTGATCCGAGAGCGTGAGCGGATCTTATCGCTAATGTCGATTTATCATGAAAATGTTCAAGGAACGCAGCAGGAAAATTCAGACGGCTGATTTTAGCGAGGTGTACCTTCGATGGCATTGAGGGAGATCGTTACCATACCCGAACCGATCTTACGCAAGAAGGCACATAAAGTAACAAATTTTGGACCGGATTTGCAGGCTTTAATCGATGACATGGTCGAAACGATGCGTGATGCCCCGGGGGTCGGTCTGGCGGCTCCGCAGGTGGCTTCCCCTCTGCGCGTGATTGTGGTCGAGTTTGGCGACGAGGAGAATGAGGAAGTGCCGCCAAAACTTTTCACGATGGTCAATCCCGAGATCGTGCGGGTTTCCGATGGATTAGTGGTGGGCACCGAGGGCTGCTTGTCGATACCTGGGTTCGTTGGTGATGTCGAGCGAGTGGAACAGATTACCGTCAAAGGTCAGAATCGCTTTGGGAAGCCGATGAAGGTTAAAGCCAGTGGTTGGCTGGCGCGAATCTTTCAGCATGAAATCGATCACCTGAACGGTGTCCTGTTTACCGACCGGGCTTTGCGCGTTTGGCAGCCAGCAGAAGGCGAAGTCGTGCCGCGCGACTAGGCCAACCTCGCCTGGACAGGTGCCCAACCACTATCCCGTAATTTTATTAAACCTGCATGCTGCTCACTCACATCTCACTGACCAATTACCGCAATTTTGCCCGCCTGGATCTGGAAGTTCCTTGCGGGCCAATTTTGTTGGTCGGTGCAAACGCACAGGGCAAGACCAGCTTGCTCGAAGCGATCTACTACCTGGCCACTCTGACCTCCTTCCATGCCTCCAGCGATCGCGAATTGATCAGTTTTCATGCCAATCAGGAGCCCCTGGCGGTGGCGCGCATTGTGGCCGATTTCCGCCATGTGCTGCCAGAAACCGCGCCGGTGGGCTCGCGTTCGATGGGATCTCACCGGCTGGAAATCCGTCTGATCCGGGATGTATCGAACGGCTCCCCGCGCGTGCGCAAAGAAGTCCTGTTAGATGGTGTGCAGCGGAAGATTGGTGAAGCTTATGGTGTCTTTACCGCGGTCCTTTTCCTTCCACAGATGTTGAATGTCGTGGAAGGCTCGCCAGAAGATCGCCGGCGGTATTTAAATTTATCCTTAGGACAGGTTTGGCCGCATTATGCCGAGCACCTGGCAGATTACAACCGTGCACTGACTCAGCGCAACGCACTTTTGAAGGCGCTCGGAGAGCAAGGGGGAGATCCGGCACAGCTCGATTACTGGGATGAACAAATGGCAGCGCTAGGATCGCATATCATCTTCGCTCGCATCCAGTCAATTCAGGAGTTAGAACGTCTGGCGCGACCTTTTCACACCCAGCTCACCCGCAGCCAGGAGCTCCTGCGTTTGGATTACCAGCCTTCATACGACCCACTTCCGCCTTCATTGCAGATCGAGCTTCCGATGAATATCTCGATCGATCGTTCGGGGATATCGGTTGATAAAATCCGCACGGGCTTTATCAGCCAATTGCGCCGGGCGCGCAGTGAGGAAATCCAACGCGGCGTCACTCGTGTAGGACCGCATCGAGATGAGCTGCGTTTCGTGAGCAACGGCATCGATCTGGGGATTTACGGCTCGCGTGGTCAGGGGCGCACGGCAGTATTATCCTTGAAGTTGGCTGAAGTGGCCTGGATGAAAGAAAAGACCGGTCAATGGCCGGTCTTGCTGCTGGATGAAGTCCTGGCTGAGCTTGATCCTGGCAGGAGGGTGGATTTGCTTTCCCATCTGATGGGCAGTGAGCAAGCCTTGTTGACCACGACCGATCTTGATCTCTTTTCGGCAGACTACGTCCGCCAGGCCAGGGTATGGCAGATCCAGGCTGGTCAGGTGCAGATGAGTTAACCCTCCGCGTGCGTTGTTGTTTTAATTGATAAATCGGTCAGGAAATCGCCTCCTGGTGGGCAGCCTGCAGTGGGCGCTTGGCCGGGAGGCCAACCCGTCGTGGGTAAGCGTCCGGCGTGGTAACGACCTTGTCCACCACGACGAGGTAACGTTCCTCGACAACCGATGGTAAGGTAATCGGGATGAGCTTGCGCAAGTGCCCGCCCAAAAGGCGAATCGCATAGTCTGCCTGTTGGGTTTCTGCGGGTGCGCTCTCCCCTTTCATAGCGAGCATCGCCCCACCCACCCGAACCAATGGCAGGAGATATTCGACCAGCACCGGCATGATCGCCACCGCCCGTGCTACTGCCCAATCATATTGCTGGCGATGGCCAGGCATCTGACCAACGGTTTCTGCCCGCTCCTGGATGATCTGAACACCCTCCAGGCGCAGGTTTTTTACCAGATGTCGACAAAAATCAGCTTTTTTCCCAACCGATTCAACCAGGCTGAGCTGTATGCCGGGGTAGATGATCTTGATTGGAATCCCGGGAAAACCCGCTCCGGTTCCTACATCGATCACACGCTCACATGTGCCGCGCAGCACGCTCACACAGGTCAATGAATCGAGGAAATGTTTCATCCGTATCTGGTGAACGTCACGGATAGCTGTCAGGTTGATGCGCTGATTCCACTTGAGGAGTTCTTGCTCATAAATCTCCAAAGCGTTAATTTGCGCAGCGGATAACTGGATACCCAAAAGATTTCGGGCGTGCAGGGCCAGTTCCTTCATGCCCTGGATTATACCTTTAGAAACGATCCGGCGGAACGCCTGAAGCATCCCGCCGGAAATTTCTTTGCTGTTACCTGCCAGACTACGCCGGTGGGATTGCCGTAGGCGGGGTAGGAGGTTGTTTTTGGGCCGCCTTTTGCTTCCTGCGCCGGGTCCAGAACCGGATGAGCAGCAGCGGCGGCAGGATGAAAATCACGAACAGGATTGCCAATACTGGCAGGACCCATATCACAATCCAGATGATGGCAGTGGCCAGGAACTGTAGCGAACGGATCAGGGCTTCAACTGCATTTTTTAGCACGCCCTGCGGCTGCCATCCGCCGATCTCGATCGGCTGAACTGCCTCGTCGGCGATCAGCTCGACGCTGATGGCTGACAGCGCCGCTGATTCGTCATAATACTTGATCTGGCCTTTAATCACCTCGATCTGTTCCCGTATAGAGACCAGCTGGTTGTAGACCGCCAGTACATCTTCGGTCCTGTTTGCATCCTGCATAATCTTGGTGAGCTCAGCTTCAGCAGCTTCCAGGTTCTTTAACCGCGACTGCAGGTCAACGTATTCACTGGTGACATCCTGGCTGGTGATGTTTTCGCTGAGCGGATCCTGGTTGCTCTGTTCGCGGATTCGGCGTACAGCCTCATCCATCCTCTCGGCCGGCACACGGATCGTGACCGAAGCCCGCGGCACTTCAATCCCGCTACTCAACTGCTCCTTGTACAGGTTGGCGGAAACGACAAAACCGCCCATCTCCTGTGCCATCTGGCTGATGGCGTCCATCGATTTCGGCGGGTCGACCACGACGATCGACAGGTTGCCGTTCTTGATTACAATGCGCTCGGCGCCTTGAATGGAAGTCTTGGTCACCGACCGGGAGGCGCCTCCCTCGACTTCGCGGACGAATTCACCTGGCACGGGAGGCGCAGCAGGCGCCACTCCCACCGATTGGTCGAAGGCTGGCTCTTCCCTTGGCGTTGCGGCTCCCGCACAGGCGCTCAATACCAGGATGCCGATCAAGATTGGGATGATCCAACGGGCGAGGGGGTTTCTAACTGGCAGGGACATCTGATCGATCCTCCTAAAGTGTTCGTTAGAAACAAGACGGTTGGCGCGCCAAAATAGTTCCTTTGGAAATTATGGGCTAGATTTGTTTGTGAATGACACTTACCATCCGGCTGCCAGTCGTTGGATGTGCCGTTTCGGTAGCCCTGCTGCTGCCATTCGGTCCTGGACCTCGATAAAATTATAAGCGACGCGCCGGTAATCCAGCAGATTGGCCTCGGTATCGAACAAGGCAAATGCTGCCCGCGGATCGCGGTCGCGCGGCTGGCCGACGGAGCCAGGGTTGACGATCGCCCGATCCGGCAATGCGAGCAACTGGTTTGCGTCCGGGATGCTCAAGCGTGCCATATGATTGCTGGCGCTCATCGAGTAGATCACCGGCAAGTGTGTGTGGCCGACGAAGCACAACGGTGTCGAAAAAAAGTCGAAATTCAACGTCGCTGTTCGGGTGTCGAGAAGATATTCCCAAACCGGGTGTCGGGGGCTGCCATGCGCTAAGGTGACTTTGTCAAGCTCAATTTTTTCGGGCAGGCTTTTCAGGAACGCCCGGCTGCCGTCGTCCAGCGTGTTTTGGGTCCATCGGATGGCGGTACGGGCTTCCGGATTGAACGCTTCGATATCGATCCGGTCCAGAGAAGCCGCGTCGTGATTGCCGATAATGCACAGGAGATTGGGCAGAGAACGTACCAGGGCAATGCATTCATTCGGGTTTGGTCCGTAACCGACCAGGTCCCCAAGACACCACACGGCATCGAACTCGCCTGATTCGGCCAGGACGGCTTCCAGGGCAGTTAGATTGGCATGAATGTCAGAAATAATTAATGCACGCATTCGGGTTGGCGTAATCAAGCAATATGGATATTCAAACTTCTATTATACTATTGCTGGAGCGGTTCCCAGACCTGGTATAAGCTTAATTGCCCACCTTTACCGTCTGAATAGAAGGTTTCCAGGATGCGAAATCCGCTTTCCTGCGCCAGTGCTGCCAGCTCCAGATGGTCGAGGTGATGGACATAGCGCAATCCATAGCCGCCCTGTCGCCAATCCAGTAAATAGTCGCCCGGATCGACCTGTTCTGCGGTCATGTCGATCGTCTCCCATGGTTGGATGCGGGCGCGCAGCCGTTCGCTGCTCAGAAATTGCCAGTTAGAAAGATACAGACGACCCTGGGAGGCGAGCAGCTTCCTGACCTGGTGGAGGACTTGCAGTCTTGTTTCGATCCCGGGCAGGTGGTGCAAAACTGCGAAAGCCGTCACGATCTCTATCGATGGCTTCGAGATTGCGTTAACCCAGTCTGGGTTGGTCAGCTCGACCTGGAGGAATTCGGGTCGATAGAGGCTTGCCTCAGTCGCGGACCGTTCTCTTGCAGCCTGCAACAGCCCTGCACTGAAATCCAGGCCCAGGTATTGCCCGCGGTAACCACGGCTCAATAACCCCCGCCACAGCTCGCCATTTCCGCAACCCAGATCCAACAGGCGTGCGTCGGCAGGTATTCTTTCCAGCAACCGGCGTACACCCGGCTGCAGCCGCTGGCGGGTGATCGAAAAAGGGTTGGCAAAGGTCTGGTAAAATTGACGGTTGAGCTTGATGAGTCGCTGGCTGGTATCAGTATTCATGAATGTATTATAAGCTTACTGGTAATGAACGAAAAAAAACCATCCTGGATTGAACTGCGAACACCGACCTCTGAAGGATTGGCATTCGCCCGCCAGATCCTCGAAGAGGTGCGGGCTGGAAAACCCGTCACGGAGGCGGTGCGCGGCCGCCCGCTTTCGAATGGCGGCTATGTCGGTAAGCATTTGCTGGTGGCTGTCTATCGCCAGCTCGTCGAAACCGGTGAATGGTCACCCGATCCAGACTTACTGGCGCGCATTCGCTTAAAACCGGTGCGCACGCTTTCGGGGGTAACCACGGTCACCGTGCTGACCAAGCCGTATCCTTGCCCGGGTAGGTGCATCTTCTGCCCCACGGATGTGCGTATGCCGAAAAGCTACCTGCCGGATGAGCCGGGTGCCCGCCGCGCCCTGGAGCACGCCTTTGATCCCTATGATCAGGTCTCTGCGCGCCTGCGGGCTTTGAATGAGGTGGGTCATCCGACAGAGAAAGTTGAATTGCTCATCTTGGGCGGCACCTGGAGCGCCTATCGTCGCGACTACCAGGAATGGTTTGTCCTGCGCTGCTTTGACGCGTTGAATGGGATTGACTCAACTTCTCTGGCAGAAGCGCATTCGCGAAATGAAACGGCTATTCACCGTAATGTGGGTCTGGTGATTGAGACACGGCCCGATGAAGTGGATGGTGCTGAGCTGGCCTGGTTGCGCGATCTGGGTGTGACCAAAGTCCAAATGGGTGTACAAAGCATGGATGATTCCATCCTCGCCTTGAACCAGCGCGGGCACACCGTCGTCGAGACGCGCCGAGCGGTCGAATTGCTGCGCGCTGCTGGCTTCAAGATCGTTCTTCACTGGATGCCCAACCTGCTTGGGGCCACCCTGGATTCCGATCGCCAGGATTTTGCCCGTTTGTGGGATGGTTTATACCCGGATGAGATCAAAATCTATCCCAACCAACTGCTTGAGAACACCGATCTGTACGCCTATTGGCTGCGTGGCGAGTACCGTCCGTATACCACTCCGGAGCTGGTTGAGCTGATCGCCGATGTCAAGCCCACCATCCCTCGTTACTGCCGGGTGAACCGGGTCATTCGCGATATCCCCTCGACCTATGTTGTGGAAGGGAACAAGCGTACCAGCCTGCGCCAGGACGTACAGGAAGAGCTTCGCCGGCGAGGCGAGACCTGTTGCTGCGTGCGCTGCCGGGAAGTGCGAGGGCGTAAAGTCGATCATAATTCGCTGGCCTTGCACGACCTGGTTTACCAGGCCGCAGAAAGCCAGGAGCACTTCTTATCCTTTGATACACAAGAAGACCACCTGGCAGGCTTTTTACGGCTATCCCTGCCCGAGCCGGAGGCGCTAAAAACTGGATTGGCCGAATTGGACGGCGCCGCCATCATCCGCGAAGTGCACATCTATGGTCAATCTTTGCCGGTCGGTAGCGATGAAAATGGAGCCGCACAGCATAGCGGTCTGGGGCGACGGTTGATCGAAGAAGCCGAGCGCATCGCTCGCCAGGCGGGGTATCGGCGCCTGGCGGTGATCGCCGCCATCGGCACACGGCCGTATTACCTGCGCCTGGGTTTCGAGCGGGGCGACCGGTACCTGATCAAATCGCTGGCGAATTTGGAGTAAAACGGCACAAAAACGCTTGACAGCCCATACCCATAGCGGTAAAATTGGAAACGGTTCCACCCCATTCAAAGTGGCTATTGACAGCCGAGTAGGAATCTGATATATTTTTAACACGCGTTACTAAAACGTGTTAACCTCCATTAACCAGTCTGTTCTCAGGTATCCGATGGTTGGAAATCGAGTCACCAGCCATGATGTCGCCAAAGCCGCCGGCGTTTCTCGCACGACGGTTTCTCTGGTCTTAAACGATGTCCAGGGCGTCAAGCTCCGCCCGGAAACCCGCCAGAGAGTCTTCCAGATCGCTGAACAGATGGGCTATGTGCCCAATGCCGCGGCGCGCGCCCTGGTCAGCCAGCGTGCCCAAATCATTGGCCTTTTTCTCACTCGCTCATCGCATCACATCTCCTCCGATGCGTTTATCACCCAAACGCTAGAAGGTTTGCTCGAAGTCGTTCACCAACATGATATGCGCCTGATGATCGACATCATCGAGCCGGAGCACCAAAAAGAGATCTATCTGGAAATGGCGCGCGCCAAGCGCATCGACGGCATACTGCTCTCTGGCCCACGCCTGGATGACGAAGCGTTGTGGGTGTTGGAGAAGGAGGGTTTTCCCGCCGTCTTGATCGGGCAACTGCCCGGAAGTGATTTTTGCTTTGTGGATGTAGATAACTGCGCCTCAGCCGAAATGGCTGTGGCGCATTTGATTCAATTGGGACACACACGCATCGCTTGTATCACCAATGCGAATCCCGCTTACACCGCCGCGGTGGATCGCTTGCGCGGTTATCAGAATGCCCTGGAGACGGCAGGCATACCCTTCGACCACACCCTGGTACGATCCGGCGATTTCACTGTCGATAGTGGCTACCGACAAATGAAGGACTTGCTCGATCGTGGCACCCAGTTCACGGCTGCTTTCGTTGCCAGCGATACGCTGGTGTTGGGCGCAAAAGCCGCCCTGGTAGAGCGAAACCTGCGCGTACCGCAAGACGTCGCCCTGGTTGGTTTTGACGATCTGCCCTTCGCGCAGTATATGCACCCTCCGTTGACCACTGTGCACCTGCCGGCGGTTGAGCTGGCCCGGCAGGCCTGCAATTTGCTGATTTGCATGTTGCAGGGCGAACAAAATTGTAGCCAACAAATGATCCTGGATACCCGTCTGGTTATCCGGCAATCATGTGGCGCGATCGTTTCTTGATCTGTTGTTTGAAGGGAGGTGATGCGAATCTGAAGGATGCAATTCCTGTCCAATGGTCTTTGGGAACGAAACCTGTTCACTCGTTTTGAGACGACTAACATTCAAGGAGAAGAAAACATGCAAGCAAAGAAAGCCCTATGGCAATTGATGGGGATCCTGGTCATCCTGGCGATGGTCCTGGCTGCCTGCCAGCCCGCCGCGACACCGGCCCCGGCGACAGAAGCGCCGGCACCGATTGAGACACAGGCTCCTGCAGAGACAGAAGCACCTTCGACAGGGGAAATGCCTGCCGGCGAGTTCCCTGTCATGCCCGGCGGCGAATTAGAGAAGGCCCTGGCGGGCGAGTACACGGGGACGACCGTGGTGGTGGATGGCCCATTCACCGATGCGGACAAGGTCAAGTTCGAGGAGTCGATGAAGGCCTTCGAAGAAGCCACCGGCATCGATGTGAACTACATCGGTAGCAAGGAATTCGAAGGCTCGATCTCGATCCGTGTGGACGCCGGGGATGCGCCGGACATAGCGGACTTCCCGCAGCCGGGGTTGCTGGCGAACTTCGTGCGCCAGGGGAAGATCGTCGATCCGACGACCTTTATCTCGGAAGACTGGCTGGAGCAGCAGTACAACCAGTCGTGGCTGGACATGGCGCAGATTGGTGGTCAGACGGCGGGTGTATGGCACCGCTTCAACGGCAAGAGCCTGGTGTGGTATCCGAAGGATGACTTCGATGCCGCCGGGTACACCATCCCGACGACCTGGGATGAGATGCTGGCGTTGAGCGAGCAGATCAAGTCGGACGGTGATGCGCCGTGGTGCGTGGGCATCGAGAGTGGTGCGGCGACCGGTTGGCCGGCGACGGACTGGATGGAAGAGATCATGCTGCGCACCACCACGCTGGAGAATTACGATGCGTGGGTAGTGGGTGAGTTGCCGTTCTCATCGCCGGAAGTGACCAACGCCGCCGAGACATTGGGCGAGCTGTGGTTCACGGAAGGCTACGCCTACGGCGGCCAGCCGTCGATCGTGTCGACGTTCTTTGGGGATGCGCCGGCGCCGATGTTCGAGCAGCCGCCGAAATGCTGGCTGCACAAACAGGGCAACTTCATCACCGGGTTCTTCCCACCGGAAGCGAAGGCTGGGGTAGATTATGACTTCTTCTACCTGCCTCCGATCGACGATGCGTACGGGAAGCCGTTCCTGGTGGCTGGGGACATCATGGCGATGTTCAACGACCGGCCTGAAGTGCGGGCATTGATGGAGTACTTCACCACGCCGCAGTCGGCCTCTGGCTGGCTGGAGACGGGTGGAGCGCTGGCGGCGCACCAGACCGCTACGCCGGAGATGTACGGTGTGGATCTGGAGCGCGGCATTGCCGCGCTGGTATCGCAAGCCACCAGCTTCCGCTTCGACGGCTCGGACCTGATGCCGGGCGAGGTCGGCGGTGGCTCGTTCTGGAAAGGCATGACCGACTGGGTGTCGGGCGCTGCTGATCTGGATACCGTCCTGGCCGAGATCGACGCCTCCTGGCCGCGGTAAAACTCATATCATGTAAGGAACTGCCAGTCGCAATCAGACTGGCAGTTCCTTACTAAAAAAGCGTAATAAGAATTACCGGGTTTTGCTTGGATATTCGTAAAGGACCTATCTGCCGGGGAAAGGAGCTTTACCATGCAATACTATGAGAAGCGGGCTGAGCATAAGCCCATGAGCACTGGTGCAAAAGTCATCGCTTTCGTTTTAAGATTGGCGCTGGCGATTATTATTCCGCTAATTGCTTTTTATGTGCTCTACCAGGGCTTCCTATTTCTGCGGGGAGGGGATGCACCCAAAGGGGTGGTCACTGTTGTAGCCGTCATCTGGGGGGTAGGCGGCGTCGCCTTGCTGTACTGGATTTTCAACTGGCTGGTTGAGTTGCTCCCCTCGGACTGGACCGCGCGCCTGCAGCCCTTCGTTTTTGTCGGCCCGGCCATCGCGATCCTGGTCTGGTATCTAGCGCTGCCCACCGTGCGCAACTTTTGGATCAGCCTTTTTGGCCGCGATGGGCCGCCGCCTGTATCGTTCAATATGCTATTGACCAATCCGGCCGAGTTCTTCAGCCTGATCGCGGCCAGTACCGTCGGCCTGACCAACTACGTAGCCGTCTTCACCGACCGCGGGATGCGCGAGGCCTTCCGCAACAACATCGTTTTCTGGATCATGATTGCCACCCCGCTCACGGTGGCGATGGGTTTGTTGGTGGCGGTCCTGGCCGATCGCAGCAAGTATGAGAAGGTCGCCAAGTCGCTCATCTTCCTGCCCATGGCGATTTCATTCGTTGGCGCCAGTGTGATCTGGAACTTTGTCTATGAAGTGAAACCGGTCGCATTACCACAGATTGGTTTGCTCAATGCCATTGTTGTGGCTCTTGGCGGACAGCCGCACGCCTGGCCTGCCTATACGGACATCGCGCCGTGGAACAATCTGTTCCTGGTGGTGATCGTCATCTGGCTGCAGGCCGGGTATTCGATGGTGCTTTTCTCTGCCGCCATCAAAGGCGTCCCTGAGGAAATTATAGAGGCAGCCAGAGTGGATGGTGCCAAAGAAGTGCAGATTTTCTTCAAGATCATCGTCCCTCAGATCATGGGCACCATAATCACCGTCACGACAACAGTGGTTATATTCACCTTGAAAATATTCGACGTGGTTTGGGTGATGACCGGTGGGCAGTTTGGCACCGATGTGATCGCCACCCAGTTCTACCGCCAATCTTTCATTGCCCGAAACGCAGGTTATGGCGCGGCGATCGCGATTGTGCTGTTGATCGCCGTTATCCCGGTCATGCTCTATAACCTTAAACAATTCCGAGAAGGGCAGGCGTTCTGATGAAAAGCGCACGTGGACAGAAACGGTTGAACTCATTTCTTATCAACGGTGGATTGGCTCTTCTGGTTATCATTTGGCTGATCCCCGTGTTCGGACTGTTGGTCTCGTCATTTAGGGAACGTTTTGCCATCCAGACCTCCGGCTGGTGGTCGATCTTCCCTCACAGAGAGTGGCAGGTGGTGCGAACAATCGATCCCAAAGTGCTTAATCTTGACGCGAGTGGTCCAATGAGTGTTGAAGCGACAATCGCTACTTTTGAGCAATTACGCGAGGGCGTGGAGACGCCGGGCGGTTTGCGCTTACAGTGGGTTGGCAACCGCCGGCTGGGTACGATCGAAGTCCAGCAGCAAGTCTGGGTCATGAACATCGATTTCACCCTGGATAACTACAAGCAAGTCTGGGGCGGCAAAGATTTCGAATATAAACGTCCCGATGGGACGGTGGAGATCATTCCGGGCGATGATTTCAGCGTGGCGGTGTTCAACAGCCTGGCGGTTTCGATCCCGGCTACGGTGATCCCGATTTTGATCGCCGCCTTTGCTGCCTATGGTTTCGCCTGGATGAGCTTCCCCGGGCGTAAAGGCTTGTTCATCATGGTGATCGCCTTGCTGGTTGTGCCGCTGCAAATTGCCCTGGTGCCAATCTTACGGGACTACTCGAAGCTCGGATTGAATGGCACCTTTCTGGCGATCTGGTTAGCGCATACCGGGTTTGGGCTGCCGCTGGCGACTTATCTGCTGTTTAACTATATCAGCACCCTGCCGCGCGAGACCCTGGAATCGGCTTTCATTGATGGGGCCTCCCACTTCACGGTCTTTATCCGCTTGATCCTGCCGCTCTCCGTGCCTGCGCTGGCCTCGTTCGCCATCTTCCAATTCTTGTGGGTGTGGAACGACTACCTGGTCGCCTTGATCTTTCTGGGCAGTGACCCGAACCTCCAGGTGGTCACCATGCGGCTGGCGAATATTGTTGGCGACCGTGGCCAGGACTGGCACCTGTTAACCGCTGGCGCCTTCCTTACGATGATCCTGCCGTTGGCGGTCTTCTTCTCGCTGCAACGCTACTTCGTGCGTGGCATGATGGCTGGTTCGGTCAAAGGCTGAGTAACCCCTCATTCGACCGGACGCATTGTTTACACAGGTTGAACAAGAAGTGCGTATCCCGAGCTTTAGCTTATAAGCTCGTCTAGTTTAACCTGGCAGTCAGCCTACCGGTCGTTTGAGCGCCCGCTGATGCCCGAGCAAAAGGTGTTTTCCTTTGACTGGGCGCTATGGTTTTTGTGGATCATGGCGACCACTCTGGGTTGGCTGGTGACCAACTTCCTGGCGGTTGGTGTATCCTATTTTGCCGCGGGTTTTGCCATCAGCCTGCTCCAATCATTTGTCTTGCAGGGCAGGATCAATCACACCATTCGCTGGGTCATCGCCGGTACGATCGGTTGGGCGATCGGCTGGCTGGTGATCTTGTTCGCCGTTCCAAATGGTCTTGAACTCATCGATGGCTTGGTGGTTGGTCTTGCCATGGGTATCGCCGGATGGATCGTGCTGCGGCGCCAGGTGCACTGGGCGGGCTGGTGGATTATGCTGAGCATCGTGGGTTGGACCACCGGTCTGGCATTACTGCCAGGCTTCTTATCCACAGGCGCTACTGCCGGCGCGCTGACCGGAATTGCCCTCGTATTTCTGCTGGGCAATCCGAAAAAACTTACGAGCCAAGAAACCTGACCCGAACGGAGTGTTTGATTAATTTCCATGAATGACCTGTGGTATAAAGACGCAGTTTTCTACGAGCTAAATGTGCGTGCTTTCTACGATAGCAACGGCGATGGGCATGGCGACCTGCGTGGTGTGATCGAAAAGCTGGATTATCTGGTCGACCTGGGCGTCGATTGCATCTGGCTGCTCCCCATCTACCTCTCGCCCTTGAAGGATGATGGCTACGATATCGCCGATTTCTACGCTGTGCTGTCTGAATACGGCGGGCTGAATGATCTCAAGCTTTTGATTTCCGAAGCGCACCGGCGTGGCCTGCGCATCATCATGGATCTGGTGCTCAACCACACCTCGGACCAGCATCCCTGGTTCCAGGCGGCGCGCACCAGCCGGAATTCGCCTTACCGGCAATATTACGTTTGGAGCGAAAGCACACAGAAGTACTCCCAAACCCGAATAATTTTTGTGGACACTCAGCCGTCCAACTGGACCTGGGATGAGCAGGCCGGGCAGTACTTCTGGCACCGCTTCTATGCCTGCCAGCCCGATCTGAACTATGACAGCCCCGCGGTTCAGGAAGAGATGCTCCGCGTGATGCGATACTGGCTCGATCTGGGGATCGATGGTTTCCGCGCTGATGCGGTGCCATACCTGTTTGAGCGTGAAGGCACCAACTGCGAAAACCTGCCCGAGACTCACGCCTACTTGAAACGCATCCGGCGCTTCGTTAATGAAAACTATCCAGGCCGCATCTTGCTGTGCGAGGCCAACCAGTGGCCTGAGGATGTGCGCCCGTATTTTGGCGATGGCGACGAATTTCACATGGGCTTCCACTTCCCTGTGATGCCACGCATTTACATGGCCTTAGAGAGAGGCCAGCGCCAGCCATTGACCTGGATCCTTGAGCGCACCCCGCCTATCCCGGAAGATTGCCAGTGGTGCATTTTCCTGCGCAACCATGACGAGCTGACCCTCGAAATGGTCACCGAGGAGGAACGCCAGTGGATGTGGCAGGTCTACGCGCCGGAAGCGCGCATGCGCTTGAACCTGGGCATCCGCCGGCGATTGGCCCCTCTGCTGGGCAATGACCGGCGGAAAATCGAGCTAGCCAATTCTCTCCTGTTGACTCTGCCCGGTTCACCCATCATTTACTACGGCGATGAAATCGGGATGGGGGATGATATTTGGTTACCGGACCGCAATGGTGTGCGTACACCGATGCAATGGCAAAACACCCCTAATGCCGGTTTTTCATCGGCACCACCGGACAGGCTGTATGCTCCGGTGATCGCGCGTGAGCCTTATACCCCCGTACGGGTCAATGTAGCCGACCAGGTCGCCAATCCGGGATCGCTCTGGCATACCTTGCGTCGGATGATTGCGCTCCGAAAAGCCAGCCGCCTCTTTGGCTGGGGAAGCTTTACCTGGGCAGATGCCGGTATAGACAGTGTGGCAGCCTACTGGCGTGAAGAAGGCCCTCAGCGCCTGCTGATCCTGAACAACCTTTCAGAGTCCAGCCATTTTGTCAGCCTGGCGTTACCAGAAGTTCTGGGTCCAGAGCCAATCGATTTGATCACGAACAGTAAGCTCACTCCTGCCTCGTCATCCAGATTGGAGCTTGAGCTGGGGCCGTTCGAATATCGTTGGATACGGTTCGACGGTTGATTGATAAGGGACTAGCGAGGGAATCAGGCGGGTTCGGTCACGATATGACAGCGGTAACCATCCGGGATGTGGCAAAAAAAGCTGGCGTCGGTCTGGGCACCGTGTCGCGCGTGATCAATGACAGCCCGCAGGTTAGCGCGGCCACACGCCGCCGCGTTTTGGAGGTGATCGCCGACCTGAACTATACACCTAACCCCACCGCCCGGCGCCTTTCCATCGGTAAAACCTTTACCGTCGCTGTCATCACACCGTTCTTTACCCGCCCATCCTTCATCGAGCGTTTGCACGGCATCGAGAATACCCTGGCGGAGAGCGACTACGACCTGAATATTTACAATGTCGAAACGGTCGAGTGCCGCGACCAATGTATGCACCAGATCCCCAGGCGAGATCGAGCCGATGGCGTCATCATCCTTTCGCTCTCCCCGCGGGACGAGGATCTCCCCTTCTTGCAAAGAGCCGAACTCCCGATTGTATTGGTTGATGCAAACCATCCCTCGCTCTCATCCTTGAACCGCGTGATTGTCGATGATGTAGCCGGCGGCAGAACCGCTACGCAGCACCTGATCGACCTGGGTCATCGCCGGATTGGTTATATCAGCGACCTGCTGGATAGCCCTTTCAATTTCACCTCCAGCCGCGATCGCTACCTGGGTTACCGGCAAGCCCTGGACGCAGCTGGCATACCCTTTTCCCCGGAGTATCATGGACAGAAAGAGCACGGTCGGTACGAAGCCCGTTTGCTTGCAGAGCAGATGCTCGCCCTCCCAGAGCGACCGACCGCTGTCTTCGCAGCCAGCGATACCCAGGCAATGGGCGTCTTGGAGGCTGCCCGTAACGCGGGCTTACGTGTTCCCGAAGATCTATCAGTGATTGGCTATGACGACATTGAAATTGCCGAATATCTGGGCCTGACTACGGTGCGCCAGCTATTGTATGAATCAGGCCAGCTTGGCGTTGAATTGATGTTGGATATCCTGGAGGGCTTGAACGCTGCGCCGGTATGCCAGGTTCTGCCCACGGAGCTGATCGTTCGCGGGACCACCCTTCCCCCGGCCGGTGGATAAAACTGAAAATTATCAAAGTCATATCGGGAAGTGCTATGAAAAATTCCGATTTTGAAACAGAAATCCATCTAGATCGAAGGATCGAAACCTCACTTAAGCGGTTGAAACCGCGCCTGCAGGCTTGCCTGGCAGAGAGCGCCGGGCGAGACCCACTGGGCTGGGAGCAATTTGTTCAGCGTCTCGAAGAGCATTTTCCACGCCTGTTCCGCCTGTACCATCGTCTGTATAGCGAGAATTATGACTTCTTCTATCACCTCGAAGACCTGGTGTGCACCCTGGGTCGAATGTGGTTCGCCCGACCTGCGGATTTGCGGGCGCTGGATTCCCGGCGAGAGGCAAACCCGCTTTGGTTTCAGTCACAGGACATGCTGGGCGGAGTATGTTATGTGGATTTATTCGCAGGCGATCTAAAAGGCGTGCGTACAAGGATCCCTTACTTTAAGGAACTTGGATTGACCTATTTGCATCTCATGCCGCTGTTCAAAGTTCCCCAGGGCGAGAACGATGGCGGCTACGCCGTCAGCAGCTACCGCCAGGTCCACCCAGCGCTGGGGACTATGAAGCAGCTCATTGCGCTGGCGAAAGATCTGCGCCGGCAGGGCATCAGCCTGGTGCTCGACTTTGTTTTTAATCACACTTCGGATGAGCACGAATGGGCCTTGCGCGCCCTGGCTGGCGAGGTCGAATATCAGGAATACTATCGCATGTACCCCGACCGCCGCATGCCGGATGCTTATGAGGCCAACCTGCGGGAGATCTTTCCGGGTGAGCACCCCGGGGCGTTTACTTATCGCCCTGAGATCGATCGCTGGGTTTGGACCACCTTCCACGCTTATCAATGGGACCTGAACTATGACAACCCGGCAGTCTTCAACCGGATGGTCGAAGAAATGCTCTCTCTGGCGAATGTGGGGGTTGAGGTTTTGCGCCTGGATGCAGTCGCTTTTATCTGGAAAAGATTGGGTACAGGCTGTGAGAACCTGCCCGAGGCCCATCTGCTGATCCAAGCATTCAACGCCGCCGCTCGCATTGCGGCCCCCTTGCTATTGTTCAAATCCGAGGCCATCGTCCACCCGGATGATGTCGCCCGCTACATATCCCCACAGGAGTGCCAGCTTTCTTACAATCCCTTATTGATGGCGCTGCTGTGGAATTCGCTGGCGACGCGCGAAGTGCGCCTGTTAGACCAGGCTTTACGTGAGCGTTTCAAGGTCGAGGCTGGCTGTGCATGGCTGAATTACGTTCGCTGTCACGATGACATTGGCTGGACCTTCTCCGATGAA
>MGNS01000150.1:105403-113569 GCA_001795165.1 Chloroflexi bacterium RBG_16_57_11 | reverse complement strand
ATCAATGGGTTCGAGCATCGCCAGTTCCTGAACGCCTTCTACACCGGCCGTTTTCCGGGTAGCTTTGCCCGCGGCCTGCCATTCCAGGAAAATCCCAAGACGGGCGATGCCCGGATTTCTGGCACTTGCGCTTCGCTGGCTGGCCTGGAGAAGGGGTTGCGGGAGGAGACTTCGGCCGAGGTTGAGCTGGCGATCCGCCGTATCCTGTTGATCCATGCGGTGATCTTGACCGTCGGCGGAATCCCGTTGATTTACCTGGGTGATGAAATCGGCACCCTGAATGATTATTCATATCGCCAGGATCTAGCCAAGGCTAAGGACAGCCGTTGGGCGCATCGCCCCCGCGCCGACTGGTTGACGCTTGAGCAAAGGGGGAACGCCGATCGTATCGAGGGACGCATATTTCAGGGTTTGCAGCGCCTGGTCCGCCTGCGTAAGCAAACGATCGCCTTTACAGGTGGTCAGTTGCAGGTGATGAACACCGGCAATCCGCATGTCCTTGGATATGTCCGCACCTCCAATCATAACAGTGTGCTTGTCTTCGCCAATTTCACCGAGGGAGAGCAGGTGATCAACGCCAACCTCCTCCGCCTGTATGGCTTGAGTTACCAGTTTGCTGATTTAATCAGCGGAGATATTCATCAACAGGAAGACCTGGTTCTCCCGCCGTATGGATTTGCACCCCTGGCGGGGATTCAGGCGACCCATGACTCGTCATCAGGTGATATTTAGCATGTCTTTTCTCAAGAAATAGTGACACATTACTTATACAGACAGGAAATGCATCCATTGTCTTAGAGCGTGATTTCTGTCACAATAAGGCGTAACCGTACATTTGATGAAATTTCCCAAAGATCTAGGAAAGGGCAAATCTATGAGTAAAGTGAACAATTTCCCTGGACTGCGACGTTTTACACCGATCCCGCTCAAACTGCGCCGGCCGGTTCCGTCCGATATCGAGATCGCTCAGGAAGCTGATTTGAAGCCGATCACCAAGGTGGCCGAGGAAGTTGGCTTGCTGCCGGAGGAATTGGAGCTTCACGGCAACTATAAAGCCAAAGTTCGCCTGGAAGTCCTCGAGCGGCTGCGCGATGTACCGGATGGCAAGTACATCGATGTGACCGCCATCACTCCTACACCGCTGGGCGAAGGCAAGAGCACCACCATGGTCGGCCTTAGCCAGGCCTTAGGCGCTCACTTGGGTAAGCGGGTCTTCACCTGCATCCGCCAGCCGAGCCAGGGCCCAACCTTTGGCATCAAAGGCGGCGCGGCCGGCGGCGGCTACAGCCAGGTTGTGCCGATGGAGGATTTCAACCTGCACCTGACCGGCGACATTCACGCCATCACCGCCGCCAACAACCTGCTGGCTGCAGCCATCGACGCCCGCATTTTCCATGAATCCAAGCAGCCGGATGATGAGAAACTCTTCAATCCCCTGTGCCCAGCCGACAAACAGGGCAACCGCCGCTTCTCCCCCTCCATGCTGCGCCGCCTGAAGAAGCTGGGTATCGATAAGACCGACCCGAATGAGCTGACACTTGAAGAAAAGAAGCGCTTCGCTCGCCTGGATATCGACCCCAACACGCTCACCTGGCGGCGGGTGGTGGATACCAACGACCGCTTCCTGCGCGAGATCGAGATCGGCCTGGGACCGGAAGAGCAGATGCCCCGCCACACCGGTTTCGACATCACAGTCGCCAGCGAGATTATGGCTGTCCTGGCCCTGACCTCCGACCTGGCCGATATGCGCGACCGCATGGGGCGCATCGTCATCGGCACCAGCAAAGCCGGCGAGGCGGTTACTGCCGAAGACCTGGGTGTGGCCGGGGCGATGACCGTCCTGATGAAGGACGCCATCTTGCCTAACCTGATGCAGACCCTGGAAGGCACGCCGGTCTTCGTCCACGCCGGGCCGTTTGCGAACATCGCTCACGGCAATAGCTCAATTATCGCCGACAAGATCGCCCTCAAGCTGGCCGATTATGTCGTCACCGAATCCGGTTTTGGTGCGGATATCGGCATGGAGAAATTCTTTGACATCAAGTGCCGCTATTCCGGGCTGATCCCTCAGGTTGTGGTCATGGTTGCGACCGTGCGCGCTCTGAAGATGCATGGCGGTGGCCCCAAGGTCGTGGCGGGGCGACCGCTCAACGTGGCTTACACCGAAGAGAATCTGGATCTGCTGCGCGCTGGCCTGGGTAATCTGCAACACCACATCCGCAACGCCAAGCGCTTTGGCATCAACGTGGTGGTGGCGGTGAACTCTTTCGCCACCGACACGCCCGCTGAGGTCGAGCTGGTGCGCCAGGCGGCTTTGGACGCCGGCGCAGAGGACGCCATCGTCTGCACCCACTGGATGGACGGCGGCAAGGGCGCGGTCGCCCTGGCTGAAGCTGTGGTTAAGGCGGCCGAAAAGCCTACCAATTTCCACTTCTTATACGATTTAAACCTGTCGATTAAGGAAAAGATCGAGATCATTTGCACCCAAATCTACGGCGCGGATGGCGTGGATTACCTGCCAGAAGCCGAGGAAAAGATCGAGTTGTACACCCGCCTGGGCTTCGACAAGCTGCCGTTGAATATGGCCAAGACTCATCTCAGCCTGAGCCATGAGGTCGAGTGGAAAGGCGTGCCCAAAGGCTACCGTATCCCGATCCGCGATATTCGTGCTTCAGTTGGCGCAGGCTTCCTGTACCCGCTGCTGGGCACCATGCGCACGATGCCCGGCCTGCCCACTCGCCCGGTGTTCTACGACGTCGACCTGGACCTGGAGACCGGTCGTGTCGTAGGCCTGTTCTAGCCAATATTTCAGATATGAAAACGGGCGGGCAACAGCCCGCCCGTTGTGTTTAAGTCGTGCGCACGATCAGCGATGTAAATTGATCCGGGTCAATGATTCGCACCCCCTGGCACATGCCTTGCTTGATGAGCCTCTGATCCCAGGTGACAATGAAATCCGCCTGGCTTTCCAGGGCCGCGGCCGGCATAAAATCATCTTCAGGATCCTTGAGCCCGGTTGCTGTTTCGCTCCCTTCAACCCAAACTGCGTCATCACGCAGACGGTGCAGTAAAGCCAGGCTGCGTTGTGGATCAACCCGCGCCCGGATTTTGGGCTTACCCAGCACTTCGATCAGCTCATCCAGCAAGGCGGGTGAAACAATCAACTCGAAGCGTTGCTCTTTCCACAACGCCAGCAGCCAGGCGCCTGCTCCCCGGTTGGAGAGCAGCATGGATACAAAGACAGACGTGTCGACCACTGCTTTCATGGTCGCTTTGTGTTGTAACGGGCCTGCCTCGCTTCCCTGATCATCTGGATCGCCAGTGCTCGGGCTTCGTCTTCGCTCTGCGCATCCCTTTTCGGTGGCGCCAGGAGAAGGTCGAAATCCTGCTGCCTTTGTTGCTGTTCCAGAGCTTTAAGCCGCTGGTACTCCTCAATCCCGATTAACACTGCCACCTCTCGCCCGCGCCGGGAGACGACATACGCTTGCCCTGCGTTGGCCCGGTCAGCCAGTTCCGGGAGTTTCTTGCGCGCCTCAGCCAGATTGATTGTTTCGGACATCTTGTACATCTTCTGATGTACATATTGTACAATAAAATCTCGGGGAGTCAATCACTCATTGCGCCTGTTTTCGATCATTAAGGTTATCCACAGGATCTTGCGAGTTTTTTGCTTCACTCCGGCCGTTTCCGCAATCCGGTACCCCGGAACCCAGGCAATCTCCTCCCCCATGACTAACAACGGCCAGTTGTCACGCCTCCGGCGTGGCAGTTTCACATTAACCATGAAATCAGACAGCTTCAAGGATTGACCTCCCATGCCCAGCGGGTGGAAGCGCTCGCCGGCGATACGACCGCGAACCACCAATGGTGGTCTCAGCCGCTCCAAATCCAGCCAGGCCTGGTAAGGATCTGTGTTGGCCTGCGCCTGCGCCAGCAAGGTATCGTCGGCGGGCAAGATCTCGGCGCGCAACACCCAATTACCCGAAAGCCGGGTCTCTCCCGGTATTGCAATCTCCAACACCTTACCAGGGGTGATTTGGGGCCAATTTTCATCCGGCAGGTCGGCTCCCCAGTCGGCGATCCACAGGCGCTCACCCTCCATTGACAGACGTAGGCCGGCTGCCAGGTCCATTTGCCCGCTGCGGGTGGGCGAGGTCATGAATTCCAGCGCCCGTTCGACCGTCTCATAATCGATATCGCGCAAGCCGGGTCGCAGGCGAGCAATTGCCCGGCGGACCAACCGGCGTTGCACCCCTATCTGTTGGTCGCGCAGATTGCCAAAATGAAAAGCCACTGCCCCATTACGATCGACCAGGCAACATTGGCCCCAGGCTGCCGCCACGACCCGCTCGATCGTTTCATCCTCCTCCTGGAGCAGAGACGCCATTTTCCAGATCCGTTTGCGTGCACCGCGATTTAACTCTTCTAGCTGGGGGATCAATTCGTGGCGCAGCCGGTTGCGGTAAAAACGCTTTTCCAGGTTGCTGGCGTCCAGGTTGGGTTGAAGCCCGTGCTGGTCAAGGTAAGCCATGATCTCCTCCCGCCAGACGCCCAGCAGTGGGCGCACCAGTGGAATGGTCTGGCTCCAAGGGTTGGGCAAGCTGTAGTAGCCCATACCGCGCATCCCGGAGAGACCGGCCCCGCGCAGCAGATGCATCAAGACCGTTTCGACCTGGTCATCGGCGGTATGTCCCGCTGCAACCGCCTGCAGGCCGAGAGCTTCCGCTTGCCCAAACAGAAATTGGTAACGCAGGTTACGCGCCGCCTCCTCGATCGACAGTCCATTTTGGCTGGCGTATTCGGGCACATCACGGCGTTCGTGTATATTTCGAACCCCCAGGCCTTCGGTGAACCGTTGCACCATTGCTGCTTCGGCGGCAGATTCTGGCCTGATGCCGTGATCCAGGTGAGCGACTACCAGTTGATAACCCAACCCCCATAGCAGGTGTAGCAGGCAAAGGCTGTCAGGCCCGCCAGAAACCGCCACAAGGATGGCCGGCTGGCGATCCAGGCGGCAATTGGCTTGCAAGGTTAACTCGAAAGTTTCGAACATATAAAGATGATTATAATTGGAATCAATTAAGATGCCTGAGTTATCGAATTCAACCAGAATGGGTATTCGCTGCGCCGCGGATATCATCCGCAGCAGCCAGCGGGGTGTTGTATTGACCGGCGCGGGCGTCTCCACCCCGTCCGGAATCCCCGATTTTCGCTCCGCCAACACCGGTATCTGGGAGCAGTTTGATCCGTTCGAAGTTGGCTCCCTTTCCGCCTTTCGCTACAATCCCAGACGCTTCTATGAGTGGATGCGCACCCTGGCGACCGGTATCCAGGAAGCCAGCCCAAACCCGGCGCATTATGGCCTGGCCAGATTGGAAGAAGCGGGTTATATCCAGACCGTCATCACCCAGAATATCGACCGGTTGCACCAGCGCGCCGGCTCAAAGAATGTCCTGGAAGTTCATGGCTCCATGGGCACCCTTACCTGTACACGCTGCTACCGGACCATCAGCTCCGAGGGCTACCTGCAGCCGTATCTGCAAAACGGTGAAATACCATATTGCCCGGATTGTCACAGCGTTCTCAAGCCGGATTTGGTTTTGATGGGCGAGCAGTTGCCTGCAACCACCTGGCTGAAAGCCCAGAAGGCTTGTAAGAGATGCGACTTAATGATCGTTGCGGGCTCTTCGCTGGAGGTGTTGCCGGTTGCCGGCCTGCCGATGCGCGCGTTGGAGAATGGCGCGCATTTGATCCTGGTCAACCATTCGACAACTTATCTGGACGTACGGGCAGACGTCGTCTTGCATGAAGACGTTGCTGAAATCATCCCCTTGATTGAAGCCGAAGTATCCAAAACCTGAACGCCACAGCCGCCCCGGGGCTTAGCGTGCGCCTTTGCGCCCAAACTGGCGCTCCAGCAAATCGACCGACAGGTGGATCATCGTTGGTCGCCCGTGCGGGCAGGTACGGGGCGATTTACACGATTCCAGCTCCAACAGCAAGGCGCGTTGCTCCTCGGGGGATAAGCTTTTTCCGGCTTTGACCGCGGCTCGCTTGCACACACGAGCGATGATGCGCGCCTCCTGCTCTGCTTGTAATGGAGTCTCATCTTCTTCGAAGTTTTCCACCAGGGCGCGCAAAGCCGCCGATGGGTCGCTGCCCGCCAGCAGGGTGGGTATGGCGCGCACCAGGAAAGCGCCTGGCCCGAAGCTCTCCACTTGAAATCCAAGTTGTCCCAGCAATTCGAGCTGGTCGAGGATCAGGCGCGTGCTGCCGGCGGGTAGCTCCACCGTCACCGGCTGGAGCAAGACCTGGGATGGGATGCCTGCCTGTCGCAGCGCCATGAACCGCTCGAAAAGCACCCGCTCGTGAGCGGCGTGCTGGTCGATCAGGTAGAGACCATCCGGCCCCTCGGCGACCAGATAGGCGTTGGCGATCTGTCCGATCGGGCGTAATAAGGGCATACGCCCGGAGGGGAGCGCCGGCTGAGTGGTTTGCAGCGGAGCGGCAGGCGCGCTTTCAGCCGGTCCAGGCTGTCCAAAACTGGGGCGCGGCTCATCCAGCATGTCCCAGGCAGGGTCAATGGGACGTTGAAAAGGCGATTGGGATGAGCCAGGCGTCCACCGCAGCGCGTCTCCTAATCCAGGGACCGGGCTATGCGCCAGCAGCGCTCGTCGTACAGCGTTCTGCACGCCGGAGAAGATCCGATCAGGCTCGCGGAAACGCACTTCGGCCTTGGTCGGATGAACGTTGACATCAACGCTTTCGGGGGACATCTGCACAAAGAGGACCGCCATCGGGTAGCGGCCGACCATCAATAACGAATGATAACCTTTAAGTAAAGCGGCGCTCAACGCAGAGTCCTGTACCGGGCGTCCATTGATGAAAAAAAAGATGTCACGCCGATGAGCTCGTGTAACGGAGACCGGGCTGATAAAGCCACTCACACTCAGACCTTGCTCCTCATACAGCACCTCCAGCATCGGTCGGGCGACCTCCGCCCCGTACAGGGCGACCAGGATTTCCCGGCGGTCGCCGCCTCCGCTGGTCTGCAACGCTGGGCGTCCCTCCTGCAGGAGGTGGAAGCGCGCCATCGGGTACGCCAGCGCATAGCGGGTGACCAGGTTGTCGATCAGGCGCCGCTCGGTGGTGTCGCTCTTCAGGAATTTCAACCGCGCTGGGAGGTTGTAGAACAAATCCTCCACCCGGACCACGGTTCCAACCGGCGCCCCAACCGGCTGGGTAGGGAAAACCTGCCCTGCTTCAACCCGCAGGCGCATGCCAATCTCGCTGTCCGGCGGGCGTGAGGTCAGTGTCATCCGCGATACCGAGCCAATCGAGGCAAGCGCCTCACCGCGGAAGCCCAGCGTGCGGATGCTGAACAAATCCTCGGAGCGGCTCAGCTTGCTCGTGGCATGTCGTTCAATCGCCAGGGGCAGCTCGATCGCCGGGATGCCGCTGCCATCGTCGGCGATTTCGATCATACGCTGACCTGCCCCTTCAATGGCAATCTGGATGTATCTGGCGCCGGCATCCAGGGCGTTTTCAACCAGCTCCTTGACCACAGACGCCGGGCGCTCCACCACCTCGCCCGCTGCAATTTGCGATGCCACTTCCGGGGGTAGAATATGGATCGGCATGCGGGTATTATACGGGAATACCAGGGCCGGGAAAAGGGAAATACCGCCGGATTTTCCTCTAAAGCCGGGCATCCCCTGTATAATACACTTATGTCTTTTACCACGCTGTTTTTCGACCTTGACGATACCCTGTATGCCAGCAGCAGTGGCCTTTGGGGGTTGATCCGGGATCGCATGGGCCAGTACATGGTCGAGGTATTGGGTCTGCCTGAAGATCAAGTCCCTGCTTTGCGACGCTCTTACTTCGAAACGTATGGCACGACACTGCGTGGCTTGCAGATTCACCACCACGTCGATCCAGACGATTACCTGAGTTATGTCCACGATCTACCTTTGGAACAATATATTCGACCCAACCCCGCGCTGCGTGCTTTGCTGCTCAGCCTGCCCCAGCAGCGCTGGGTCTTTACCAATTCCGACGCCGATCACGCCAGGCGAGTGATGACGATTCTGGATGTGCAGGATTGTTTTGATGGGATCATTGATATCCGTGCGCTGGAGTACGTATGTAAGCCCGAACCGGCGG
>MGNS01000150.1:90455-105326 GCA_001795165.1 Chloroflexi bacterium RBG_16_57_11 | reverse complement strand
AGATTGGGTTCACCACCCTGTGGATCAGCCAGAACGGTTCGCACCATCCGGCCGCGCAATACACGCTATCCGATCTTTTGGAATTGCCTCTGAAACTGCCCTGCCTGTGGCTTGATGAGACCGGGAAGTCACCAGGACCTCGCATGTGGAATTAGTTTGATTTCATTGAAATGCAGGAAAAAATGGAGAGCATGCCGGATAAATTTATTTCTCTGGACACAGCCGCCTCCTGGATACCCTCCGGATGCATCCTGGCCTTAGGCGGGATGACTCTTTACCGCCGGCCTGTAGCTTTTGTGCGGGCTTTGTTGCGCCGACACCGTACGACCGGCGAGCCGCACAATCTGACTCTGCTGTGCTTCACGGCAGGGTTGGAAAGCGACCTGTTGGTCGGAGCCGGGATGGTCGCAAAGGTTCGCTCGTGTTATTTTGGCCTAGAAATCTTTGGCCTCGCGCCCATGTTTACCTATTATGCCAATCGGGGCGAGATCGAAATCATCGAAGAGACCGAGGCCAGCCTGGCCTTTGGCCTGCGGGCCCGGGCCGCGGGGGTGGGCTTCATGCCCGGGCGCGGCTGGCTGGGCACCGATCTACCATCACTGCGCCCGGATGTCCAGACGGTGATCGACCCCTATAGTGGTGAAGAATTGATTGCTTTTCCGGCCATACATCCCGATTTTGCGGTGATCCATGCTCTGCGCGTTGATACCGAAGGCAACGCTCAAATCGGAGGCAACAAGGGCGTCGATGAGGAGCTGGTCTTGACTGCCGATCGGGTCATCTTGACCGCTGAGGAAATCGTTCCACCGCTCTCTAAAGCCGACCTGGTGGGTCCGCTGGTGCATGGATTGGCAATCGCTCCGCGAGGCGCCAGGCCGACCTCCTGCCACCCGCTCTACGCGCTGGATGGGGAGGCTTTGATGGCATACACGGAACAGGTCAGCGACCCCACATCGTTCGAAGCCTTTTTGGATGGCTGGCTGCAATCGGATGAAAAAACAAATTCTGATTGACACCGATCCTGGTATTGATGACACCCTGGCGATCCTGCTGGCGCTAGCCTCGCCTGAGCTCGAGCTAAAAGGGCTGAGCGTGGTTTGCGGTAATTGCACCGTTGATCAGGGTGTGGGGAACGCTCTGGGTGTGTTAGAAGTGTTGCATCGCCAGGTGCAAGTAGCGCGCGGCGCCGATCGCCCGCTGGTCCAACCCTTGTTGATTGCCCCGGAGACGCATGGCGGGACAGGGATTGGCTATGCCCGCTTGCCGGTTTCTACCTTCGCTCCAATCGCTAAGCGGGCGGCAGAATTCATCATCGAGCAGGTGCTGGCTGCGCCCGGCCAGATCTGTCTGGTCTGTATCGGTCCGCTGACCAACCTGGCAATGGCGATTCGCCTGGAGCCATCCATTGTCAATGCCATCCCTGAAGTGATTATCATGGGCGGCGCGCTGCGCCATCCTGGAAACACCACTCCGCAGGCGGAGTTTAATGTTTACTGCGATCCGCACGCCGCCCACATTGTCTTCCATTCCGGTTTGCCGATCACCCTTGTCCCGCTGGATGTGACTTACCAGGCCATTTTGACCCAACAGGATGTCGATCGTTTGTTATGCCTCCCTTCGCCTGTCTCACGTTTGATTGCCGATGCGACCCGGTTTTATATGGAATTTCATGACCAATACCAGGGCATTAATGGCTGTGTGATCAACGATCCACTCGCCCTGGCTTTGGCTTTTGCGCCTGGATTGGTTGACTTGGGCTCGCTGTATGTCGACGTGGACATCTCCGGCGGCGTTTCGTTGGGGAATACGTATGCCGATTTCTTTCACCTGACTGAGAACGAGCCGAATATGAGCGTTGCGCTTGGCGTTCGCCCCCGGGAGTTCATTGAGCTATTTTTAGAGCGTATGGAAGGGCTGTGTCGGTCTTATCCGATGTGAGAGGAAGGTATTGGACAAACGATGTAGCTTGTAGAGTGTTCTTCCTGCCTGGCGAAAGTAACCTAACAAAATCAATGAGGAGAATCGAGCATGAAGATCATCGAATCGATCAAGAAGGATTTCAACACCATGACCCTGGTGTTGATCCCGGTGGCAATTGCCATCAACATTGTTATCGGTCAGATTGTCGTGCTGCTCAAATTACCCGTTTATCTGGATTCGATCGGCACTGTGTTGGTCGCGGTGATCTGCGGCCCGTGGGCAGGCGCCTTGACCGGGACCCTTTCGAACATCATCTGGGGCCTGATTATCGACCCCAACGCTTTACCGTGGTTCCCGGTGGCTTTGTTCATCGGATTTGTCGCCGGCTGGTGCGCGAATTTTGGTCTGTTCAAAACCTGGTGGAAGGTGATCATCACCGGCTTCCTGGTTTCCTTGACGGCGGCGATTGCCTCTACACCGATCGCGGTCTACCTTTATGGAGGCATCACTGCCAGCGGCTCATCCTTTATCACGGCTTTCCTGCTTCAGACCGGGCGAGATGTGGTCTCGGCGGTATTAAGCACGAACTTCCTGGTCGAGCCGTTGGACAAAATTGCCACCTGCTTGCTGGCTTTCGCAATCATCGAGGGCTTGCCGATGCGGTATCTTGCACGCTTCCCTCGACCCGAAAATGTAGAGATCGAGAAGGGCAACCGTCGCACGCAGATCATCGCGGCAATTGTGGCGGTCATCCTGTTAATTCCAATCTGGGTATTCTTCCTGTCTAGATTGTTAGCCAACACCGAATAAAGTGTAATTTACCCGGTAGAGAGTTAGAAATTGGACGGAAGGGGTGGTGAGCGCTGCTTGCCGGTTCCCTATCCATCCATGTGAATCCGGCCCTTTGCCAGGCTTGGCAGGTGGCTTAATTTGAGGTTGGTATGCAGGAACGATTGTCTTTTTACATTCACAGAGACAGCCCATATCATCGCTTAAACCCGCTGACCAAGCTGGTGCTGGCGATGACGCTGATCCTGATTTCGTTCAGCCTACCATATTTATTCTTGCCTGGCTTGATCTACCTCTTGATCTTGATTCCGTTGAGTTACTGGGGAAAAGTCGGCAAAGAGTTTATCACCATCTCGATTCGCCTGCTTCTGCCACTGTTTGGCTTCCTGTTCGTTATGCAGAGCCTGTTTTACCCGGGCGGCGAGACGGTGATCTTCAGCTTCTGGATCTTCTCGGTCAAGCTGGAGGGGGTCGTTTTTGCCCTTCACACGGCCACCCGTATTCTGGTGATGGTTTCGTCCTTTCTGCTCCTGCTTCTTACGACGCACCCCAGCACTCTAATGAACGACCTGGCGCGGCGGGGCGTACCGCCAGCTTTGAGTTATATCATTACATCCACCTTACAGATCCTGCCGGTGATGCGCGCCAAGGCCAACACCATCCTGGATGCGCAACGCTCGCGTGGCCTGGACACGCGTGGAAACCTGATCGCACGCTCCAGATCGTTGCTACCGCTGGTCGGTCCGTTGATCTTCGGCTCGCTGGTCGACGTTGAAGAGCGGGCCATCGCCATCGAGGCGCGCGGCTTCAATTTGCCAGGCCGTAAGACCAGCCTGGTCGAAATCCAAGATAGCCGGGCGCAGGCCTGGTTTCGCTGGTTCCTGCTGGGTCTGATTTTACTGGCGCTTGGAATTCGTATATGGCTTTAATAGAGCTCCGCGACCTGACATACGCATATCCCATTACTGAAATACCTGCCCTGCGGAACGTCAACCTGGACCTGGAAGAGGGGCAGTTCCTGGCAGTGATTGGGTCGAATGGAGCAGGGAAATCGACCCTATGCTATACCCTCGCCGGTTTTGTGCCCCACTTTTTCAAAGGCAAGCTGGAAGGACAGGTTCGGGTTGGCGGGATCGACACGCAGCACGCTCATTTGAACGATTTTGTCCAGAAAGTTGGTCTGGTCTTTCAAAACCCGTTCAATCAGATTTCGGGCTCAAAGTTCACAGTCTATGAAGAGATCGCATTCGGTCTGGAAAACCGGGGCGTGCCGCGCGGTGAAATGAAGGCGCGCATCGATCGGGTTATGGAGATGACCGGCATCCAGGATCTGGGGGAGCGCTCCCCTTACGCGCTTTCTGGCGGCCAGCAACAGCGCGTCGCATTGGCTTCGATCCTGGTGTTGCAGCCGTCCATTCTGGTGCTCGATGAGCCAACCTCTCAATTAGACCCGATTGGGACGCGTGAAGTCTTTCAGGTGATCAAGAATATGAGCCAGCAGGGGATGACGATCATCATGGCAGAGCATAAGACCGAATGGGTGGCAGAGTTCGCAGATCGAATCGTAGCATTGGCCGATGGAGAAATATTGATGCTTGGGTCGCCGACTGATGTGCTGGCCTCGCCATTGTTACCGGAGCGCGGTGTCGGGGTCTCACGCTATACCACCGCTGCGAGACAGGCTTCGAGTGAGGATCTTTGGCCCTCCGGGCGACCATTGCCGGTCAGGCTGGACGAAGCGATTGAAGGTTTTCGTGAGATCTTGCCATGAAAATCGTGATCGAGGATTTATTCTTTTCTTATCCTGGTGGTGTAGAGGCGTTAGCTGGCGTTTCACTTAAAATCGAGCCGGGTGAGTTGGTGGCGATTGTCGGTCAGAACGGCGCCGGTAAGACCACGCTGGTGCGACACCTGAACGGTCTCCTCCAGCCGTCGCGGGGAATGGTATTCGTGGGCGACTGGGATACTCGCCAGCACACAGTGGCGCAATTGGCGAGCAGGGTGGGGTACGTATTTCAAAACCCGGACGATCAATTGTTTTGCCGCACGGTGAAAGATGAGGTTCGCTTCGGCCCTCTGAACCTAAAATATCCTTCGGAGCGCATCGAGGAGCTGGTAAATAAATCGCTTGGCCTGACGGGCTTGATCGGTAAAGAAAATACCAATCCGTATGATCTCTCTCCCACCTGGCGGAAGATGGTCGCATTGGCATCGATCCTGGCGATGGACACGCCTGTCGTCATTTTGGATGAGCCCACTACCGGGCAGGATGCTGCCAGCATCTCGCGGATTGCCGATATCGTCGCTGAGCTTCAACGCGACGGAAAGAGTGTGGTGACGATCACCCATGATATCGATTTCTGCGCAGAAAATTTTAAGCGATTGATTGTGATGGGCAAAGGAATAGTGTTGCTGGATGGGCCGATGCATCAGATCCTGGCACAAGACGAGATTCTGAAGTCAACGTATGTCGATCCTCCACAGCTCGCTCGACTGGGGCGGGGTCTGGGTTTGCCGGGTATCGTCTGCAACCAGGATGAATTATTTGACCAGCTTCGACGGTCGGAAGCGCAGTAAATTTATCTTTTTCTAACAAAAATGTGATAATGTTAAGGGTTGTTACATCCGTGAGGATTGGCGAATAGACCTTTGCTGGACAGGCAGTTTTGACCTGGAATGTCCGGGCTGGGTTTGGTTGGTAAGGAGTCATTTAGGTATGCAGAGAAATTCGTTATTATCTGTAGTTGGGGTATTCTTAGCCGTGGTTTTATTAGCCGGTGCCTGCTCGGCTGGATTTGTGGCCGGTCGAACGTATACTGGAATTGATGCCTCCTCGGTCGTTAACCTGCCTTTCTTGACGGAAAAGGAACTTGTCCCCTCATCCACCGAGACGGGGGAACAATCTACGAATCAAACCACACAGGACCGGGAAAAACTCTTCAAGCCCTTCTGGCAGGCCTGGGATCAGGTGAATGCGCTATTTGTGGACCAGCCGATCGACCAGGTGACCTTAATGCGCGGCGCCATAAAGGGCATGATGGAAGCGTTGGGAGACCAGCACAGCTCGTACCTGGATCCAGAGATGCTGAAACGCTCCAAAGCCTTGCTGGAGGGAGAGGAGTATGAAGGCATTGGCGCCTGGGTTGATCCAACCAAGGATTACCTGACGGTTATTGGTCCCATGCCAGGCTCCCCGGCGGAGAAAGCCGGGCTGAGGTCCGGCGATAAAGTGATCGCGATAGATGGCGAGGATATGACAGGAAAAGGCGGGGAATATGCCCGGCAGCTTGTGCTCGGCCCGAAAGGCACATCAGTTCGCCTGACAATCCTGCGCAAAGGTCTTGCCGAGCCTTTCGATGTGGACGTGCAGCGCGCCGCGATCGTCACTCCGTCTGTAACCGGGCGGATGCTGGATGAAAATATCGGCTACCTCCAATTGTTCACCTTCGGCGATTCGACCTTTGAAGAAACACAGAAAACGCTCAAGACCCTCCTGGCGCAGAATCCCGAAGGGTTGATCATCGACCTGCGCAATAATGGCGGCGGGTATCGAGATACCGCCGTCCAGATCGCCTCGCAGTTCATCGACGATGGCACGATCATGTTCGAGGAATTTGGGGATGGGCGAAGAGAACCCTTTAAAGCTTTGCGTGGTGGTCTGGCGACCAAAGTTCCGGTAGTGGTGCTCATCAATGAAGCCAGCGCTTCCGCCTCGGAGATTTTGGCGGGAGCAATCCAGGATTATCAGCGCGGCTATCTGGTAGGAATTCAATCATACGGCAAAGGATCTGTTCAACAATTTGTAACCCTGGATGATGACCAGGGTGCAGTGCGTATCACCGTCGCCCGCTGGTTGACTCCGCTTGGACGTCAGATCAATGAAATCGGCCTGCGCCCGGATTTCCCGGTCGAGATTACTGAGGAAGATCTGGCCGCTGGGCGAGACCCACAATTGGATCAGGCGATTGCGGTATTAAAACAAAAGCTGACGCCGCCGCCGACCCCGGTTGCCTCGCCGACACCGGCTTCAACCCCACACCCATAATTCGCGGAGGACAAGCGGATATAAGCCGGGAATTTGTTTCATTGTTAATCAGGATAGCGTGAAATGATCTTCTACACCAATTATTGGATCTATATGATGCCAGCCTTCATACTGATGATGCTGGTGCAATTCTATGTTCGCTCGGCCTACTCCAGGTGGAGCCGTGTTCCGGCGCGAAGCCGCTTTACTGGCGCCGAGGCCGCCCAGCGCCTGATCCAGTCTGCCGGTCTGTACGACGTGCGGATCGAGGGAATTAAAGGCGAGCTGACGGACCACTACGACCCCCGCTCCAAGGTGCTGCGCCTGTCGAGCGGCGTATACGACCAAAGCTCGGTGGCCGCCCTGGCGATTGCTGCCCACGAGCTGGGCCATGCCATGCAGGATAAGGATGGTTATTTCCCCTTACGCTTGCGTGCGGCGCTGGTGCCGGCAGTGAACATTGGCTCTTATCTCGGATGGATTTTGCTGATGATCGGATTTTTCCTCCAGCTGACCGGGATCGCCTGGTTGGGCGTGGTTGTTTTCTCAGGCGGCGCTATTTTCGCTCTGGCGACCCTCCCGGTTGAGCTGAATGCTTCGGCTCGCGCCCGGCGCCTCCTTAGCGAGTCGGGATTGGTTGTGAGCGATGAGGAAATGAAGGGCGTCAGCAATGTCTTGAACGCAGCCGCACTCACTTATGTGGCCGCGCTCATCACGGCGGTGCTGCAAATGATATATTGGGTAAGTCTGGTTTTGGGAATGGGCGGGCGCAGGCGGAGTTAGTCAGCACAATTTGATCGCAAATTGATCTCATAAAATCGAGGAGAGAAGCGCCATGAAGTTCATCGTGGTTGGGTGCGGCAGGGTCGGTGCGGAACTGGCTCACCGGGTTAGCCAGCGCGGCCATCAGGTTGTTGTGATCGATCAATCGGAGACCTCATTTCAGAATCTACCAACCGATTTTAAAGGCCGGTTTGTGGAAGGCCAGGCCACGAGCATGGATGTCTTACGCCGGGCCGGCATCAGCGACGCGGATGGCCTGGCGGCAGTCACCAGCTCTGACGCCATCAACGCAGTGGTCGCCCATATCGCTCGTGAAGAATATGATGTACGCAGCGTGGTAGTCCGCAATTTCAATTCCCGTTGGCGATCGATGCACGAGGCATTCGGTTTGCAGGTGGTCAGCTCTACCAGCTGGGGTGCACAGCGAATCGAGGAATTGCTCTACCAGCAGGAGACCCGCACAGTTTTTTCCGCCGGTAATGGTGAGGTTGAATTGTATGAATTCCTGGTGAACCCGGAGCTGGAAGGGCTTCCATTGGTGGATTTAATCCCTGAGAAAGGCGTCGTCGTTGCTGCCCTCAGCCGGGCTGGTCGAGCGGTTATCCCTGCCTCGGATATGCTGCTCATGGAAGGAGATGCTGTTCTGGTCAGCGCTACGCTGGATGGAAGCGAAGAACTGCGCCGGAAAATCCGCTCGATTTATCAGGGTGGAGCTGGAGGGGAGAAAAATCGATGAACGTCATGATTGTAGGTGGAGGTCGTACCGGCACCCAACTGGCTTATTTACTGATGGAACAAAAGCATCAGGTGCACGTGTTGGATCATCGAAAAGAAGTGCTTGCTCGCCTGCACCGTGAGCTGCCGACCGAGGTAATTTACGAAGGGAATGCAACCGAGGTCGATGTGTTGGAGCGCGCCGGTGTTCGAGGGGTAGATGTTTTGGCCGCCTGCACGACATCTGATGAGGATAATCTGGTGGTCTGCTACCTGGCGCAACGGCATTTTGGCGTTCCTCATACCATCGCTCGTATCAATGATCCCCGAAATGCCTGGCTGTTTGATCAAAAATTCTGCGTCGATGTGGCGCTGAACAATGCTACCGTCATGGCGGGGCTAATCCAGGAAGAGATGTCGCTCGGCGATATGATGACCTTGCTCAAACTACGTCGCGGCAACTACTCTCTGGTTGAGGAAAAAATCCCGCCCGGCGCGCCAGCAATCGGGATTGCCTTAAAAGACCTGGGGCTGAATGATGAATGTGTGATTGCGGCGATCATTCGTCGAGGCAAGGTGATCGTCCCGCGTGGCCTAACCATGATCGAAGTAGACGATGAAGTGTTAGCCATAACGAACCAGGAAGGCCTGAATCAGCTGAGGGAGCTGTTTTCAGAACCGGAGACGGTCATTTAATCGACACACAGGCCGTCTTCCGCAGGGTCTTCGAAGATTTTCTCCCGGCTCAGCTCTCGCACTTGCCCATCGCTTGTAACCAGGACATCCACGGCATAGGTCGGGTGTGGTCCGCAGCCGCACAGCTTGTAATCGAACAGATGCACACGGTAACCCTGGGGGATCTGCTGTACGTTTGTGTCTTCCAGCCGGTCAACGAAATAGCGCAGGTCGGTCTGGGCGGTTAATCCATACCGCACCCCCAGGCCGGTAACTGCCAGGGCGTAGCTCAGCGCTTCGCCTTCGCTCTCGATTGGAGCGTATGCATTTTGCATATCGCTGATAGACTTCAATATCTTCAATTGACCGTCCTGAATGACCGCATAGCGCACATATTCGGACATCAGACAGCCCTCTCGGTAGATAAACTCGCCTTCCGCCAGCGGTTGGCTACCATTGCTCCTCTTTAAGCACAGGCGCAAAGGAAAAGCAGGTTGCAGTCCGCTTAGCACCTCGCCTGGCAGGCGCAATTGCCCGCAGCCATTCTGCCCGAGCGCTCCTTCGGGTTGGCAGATCCTGAACCCATTTTGTTCCGGGCAGCTTGAGTCGTCAAACCCGGTTGTATCGAGACTGAATTCTGGTGAATCGTGGTTTATTACACGTGGCAGATTTAGATTGATCAGCTGGCAAGCAGGCGCCAGACAAACCAGGATAATTACGAGACCCAGGGTTTGTCTTCTCCGTCTTTGTGTGGAAGCGAGTTTCATTTTTTACCTCCGAATGTGCACTGAGAACCAATCCAGTGTGGTTCCTTGGATTGCGGGGTATAATCAAAAAAACTCGAGTGAACTCTTAATAATTCTGTCCCCCATGATTCTACCAGCCGAATGGAGTTTTTTTATGCCTGCGATTGGTCAATCCTTCCCACGAGTCGATGCATATGCCAAGGTAACCGGCGAAGCTCGCTATCCTGGGGATTTCAATCTTCCCAACCAAATTTATATGAAAATATTGTTTGCCAACCGGCCGCACGCGCGCATCCGCAGTATCGACCTGGCCCAGGCGGAAGCGCTACCAGGCGTCATCGCGGTGTTTACTGCCAAAGACGTGCCCGTAAACGAATACGGCCTGATCATGCCAGATCAACCGGTCCTGTGCGGTCCAGGGTCGACCAAGCCTTACACCGATCGTGTGCGCTGGATTGGAGACCAGGTGGCGTTGGTGGTCGCTGAGAGCGAAGCCATCGCTGAGCAGGGGCGTGATTTGATCGTCGTCGATTATGAAGACCTGCCGGTGCTCACTTCTCCGGAAGGGGCAATGAAGGATGGCGCTCCGCTGATCCATCCCGAGCGTGACTCGAATATTTTCTGTCACTACCGCATCCGCAAGGGGGATGTCGAAGCGGCCTTTGCCCAGGCGGAGGTCGTCATCGAAGGCGAATATCGAACCCCGGCTCAGGAACACGCCTACCTCCAACCGGAAGCTGGGATCAGCTACATCGACGAGGAAGGTCGCGTAACCGTAGTTGTCGGCGGCCAATGGGCGCATGAAGACCAGGAACAGGTCGCTCACGCCCTCGGGCTGCCTCTGGATCAGGTGCGTATCATATACCCGCCCATCGGTGGGGCCTTCGGCGGGCGAGAGGACATGTCGGTGCAGATTGTCCTGGGGCTGGCGACCTGGCGCCTGCATCAGCGCGGCATTGACCGTCCGGTGAAGATCATTTGGAGCCGCGAGGAGTCGATGATCGGTCACCACAAGCGGCATCCCTACCTGATCCGTACCCGCTGGGGCGCTACCCTGGCAGGAAAAGTGATCGCGGCACAGGTTGAGCTCATTGCTGATGGTGGAGGGTATGCCTACACTTCTACCAAAGTATTGGGTAATGCCACCCTGATGTGCACCGGGCCTTACGAGATTCCAAATGTCAAGGTTGACTCCTATGCAGTCTACACCAACAACATGGTCACCGGGGCTTTTCGCGGCTTTGGTGGCCCGCAGGGAGCTTTCGCTGCTGAAACCCAGATGAACCGTCTGGCCAAGGCCCTGGGTATGGACCCGGTCGAGCTCCGCCTGCGCAATGTCTTGCGCGAAGGGGCTCTGCTCTCGGTCGGCACACCGCTCCCCAAGGGGGTCAGCTTGCCGCAGGTGGTGGAGAGATGCGCCCGGGAGGCGGGCTGGCAGGTCACCCAGGTGGATGGCGGCGAGCTGAAAGTTCACCGTGGCGCTTCACTGCCCATCCTGAAACCTGCTCTGAAATCCAATTTGAGGCGCGGTTTAGGCTTCGCTACCGCGTTTAAAAATGTTGGCTTCTCCTTTGGCGCCCCTGAGCAGTGCTGGGCTACCGTCGAGCTGCATGGCGGGGCCGAAATCGAGCGACTGATCTTGCACCATGCCGCCGCGGAGGTCGGGCAGGGGGTCCATACGGTGATCACTCAAGCTGCTGCCGAGGCTGCCGGGATCCCCATTGATCGGGTCGAGCTGGTTGTCGCCGATACTGCAACTACCGAAAATTCGGGCAGCGTCTCGGCCTCCCGGATGACTTTTATGTCGGGCAACTCGGTCAAGTGTGCCGTCGAGGCTGCGCTTGAAAAATGGCGCTCTGAAGAACGTCCGGCAATCGCAACTTACCAGTACCGCCCGCCGCGCACCACACCGCTCGATCCCCAAACCGGTAAATCTGAGCCGAATTTTTCCTACGGATATGTGGCCCAGGCTGTCACCGTCGAAGTCGATGTTGAGACCGGTCATGTCCATATCCTGGATGTGATCTCCACCGACGATGTGGGACGAGCGATCAACCCGCAGCAGGTTCAAGGTCAAATAGAAGGCGCGGTGGTGCAGGCTACCGGCTACGCCATTTCCGAGAACTTTGTCCAACAAGGTGGTTATGTGCAGACCCAGCATCTGTCCACCTATTTGATCCCAACGGTGTTGGATGTGCCCGATCGGGTGCACTCGATGATCCTGGAGTATCCCGACCCGCTCGGCCCATGGGGTGCGCGCGGGATGGCCGAAATGCCGTTCCTCCCGATGGCGCCGGCGATTATCGCTGCCGTGCACGAAGCCACCGGCGTCTGGTTCAACGAGTTCCCCCTGACGCCGGAGCGTGTACTGCGCGGGCTGGGAAAAATCTAGTCGGATGCCCGAACCCACAACATGCGCTTGACCCAGGCCCTGCGTTTGGATAACTCTACTCGTCTGGCGCTGGTTGGCGCCGGGGGCAAGACTGCCGCCTTGTTCACCCTGGGTCGAGAGCTGCTAATTCCCCGGCCGGTCACCCAGGCACAAGCGACCTTGCTGCGCTCTCCTGTGAACGTTATTCCGCTCGCTTCGAGAGAAGCCTCAACTGATCGAACCGTGCTTTTGACCGCGACAACACACCTGGCCACGCAACAACTAGAGCTGGCGGATCGGCATTATTTCCTCCATCGTGAAGCGGATCTTGAAGAGCTGACGGATGAATTGCCCGCCGGTATGCTGCTCTTTACCGGACCGCCGGAAAATGATGCTCGCACTGCTGGCCTCCCCGAGAAGTTAATCGATCGTTTGCACAGCCTGGCAAACCGGATCCAAGCGCCGTTGTTGGTCGAGGCGGATGGCTCTCGCCAGCTTCCACTCAAAGCGCCTGCCGAGCATGAGCCAGTTATACCGGATTGGGTGAATACAGTCGTGGTAGTCGCCGGTCTATCCGCTCTTGGAAAACCTTTGAACAACCAGTGGGTGCACCGCCCGGAGATTTTTTCCCGGCTGGCCGGCCTGGATCTGGAGGCCTCGGTGACACCAGACGGGTTGGGGCGCATGCTGTGCCATCCCCAGGGCGGCCTGAAAAGTATTCCACCAAACGCTCGCCGGATTGTCCTGCTCAACCAGGCAGGCACAGCGGAGCTACAGGCTGTAGCCCAGCGACAGGCCCGGCAGTTGTTGACCCAGTACGCCAGCGTGGTGGTGGCGGATTTGCCGTCGACGGATCTGCGAGCCGGGGAGGAAAATCGAACCAGCGTCATCGCCGTCCACGAGCGCCGCGCCGGAGTGATCCTGGCGGCTGGCGGCGCCCGGCGTATGGGCCAACCAAAGCAGACGCTGATCTGGCGGGGCCAGCCCCTGGTGCGTCACGTCGCGCAGACTGCGCTGGAAGCCGGCCTTGACTCAATTATCGTTGTCACCGGGAGTGCTGCAGATCAGGTCGAGGCGGCCGTAGGCGGTTTGCCGGTCCAGGTAGTGAATAACCCAGAATGGCAAGCCGGCCAGAGTAGCTCGGTGAAATGCGGCCTGGGCGTCCTGCCGGCGGAAACCGGCGCAGCGATCTTCTTGCTTGCCGACCAGCCACAAACCCCGGCCGGACTGGTTGCCAGCCTGGTGGAAGCCCATGCTGCCACCCTGAGCCCTTTGGTTGCACCGCTTGTCCAGGGACAGCGCGCCAACCCGGTCCTGTTCGATCGCGTGACTTTTACGGAATTACTCTCCCTGAGCGGCGACCAGGGCGGCCGGGCCATGTTTGCTCGCTACCCGGTGCATTGGGTGCCCTGGCATGATCCAGGCGTCCTGGAAGATATCGACACGCCGGAAGACTTCCAGCGACTACTCGACACATGAGCTCTGTTATCGATGTGCAAATTGCCGCCGTGGTCCTGGCGGCAGGCCGCTCTCAACGCATGGGCCAGCCGAAGATGGTGCTACCCTGGGGCGATACCACGGTGATTGGCCAGGTGGTGCGGACTCTATCACATGCCAATTTGCGTGAGATTATTATCGTCACGGGTGGGGCGCGGCAGGATGTCGAGGCAGCGCTGAAAGAGTTTCCGGTGCGGACAGCGTGGAATTCACGCTTTGCGGAAGATCAGATGACCCTCTCGCTCCGGGTGGGGCTGGCCAGCCTGCCCACACAGATCGACGCTGCTCTGATCGTGCTGGGTGACCAGCCGCAAATACAGCTTGAAGTTGTACAGCAGGTGTTACGAGGGTATCAAGCAAGTCGGGCGCTGCTGGTTTTTCCGAGCTACCAGATGCGCCGTGGCCATCCCTGGATCATCGCAAGGCAGCTGTGGGGCGTTCTTGGGGATGCTTCGCTGACAGAAAGAGAGAATCCCGAGAATAAATCTGTACCAAGCCTGCTGCGCGACATTTTGCGAATTTATGCCAACCAGATTTCCTATGTCGAGGTGGGCAACGATTCGATCCTGCGTGATGTGGATACCCCCGCTGATTACTTGAGGGAACGACCTGGGGAAGGACTCGCGCCCGATCACGAGAAGATGTGAACTTTGGGAAGTTTTCTGGTATGATCGAAGGTGGAAAAGGAGCGCCTTGGTGAATCCCCCGGAGAAAACGGTGATTGTAGTCGAGGACGAGCCCGATATGGCCGAGATGTTTGCCGAGATGGTGCGGTTGATGGGAATGCAGGTCATAAAGTCATACAGCGGGTTGCAGGCGATCGATATGATTTCCGAGAGAAAACCGTACCTGGTTTTACTGGATATCATGTTGCCCGATGTCTCCGGTCTGGAGGTGTTGCGGCACATCCACCGGGATACACGCCTTTCCCGGATCCCGGTGATTGTCGTCTCGGCCAAGAGCTTGCCGTCCGATGTCAGGAAAGGCCTGGACGCTGGGGCGTCTTTCTACTTGACCAAACCGGTATCTTTCGTCGACCTTAAACATGCTTTTGAGCAAGTAGCGCTGACCGGCACCGATTAATCGCTTCGTATGAATGTGATTCGTGCTTTTATTGCTATCAATCTCTCAGATGAAGTTCAGCATGGCCTGGAGAAGGTCACCCAAGATTTGACAAGCCGCCTGCCGGGTAAGGCGGTGCGTTGGGTGCCGGTCAAGAATATCCACCTGACGATCAAATTTTTAGGGGATGTCTCAGTAGCCGGTTTGGAGATGTTGACCACCATGCTCCACACCGAAGCTGCTCGCCATCCGCAGTTTGAATTTAGCGTCGGCGGGATCGGAGCGTTCCC
>MGNS01000150.1:85654-90412 GCA_001795165.1 Chloroflexi bacterium RBG_16_57_11 | reverse complement strand
CCTTCAGAGCTATCCGGCCTGCAGCGTGGTGTGGAAGCGGAGATGGCTCGCCTGGGGTACGCCCCAGAAGAGCGCCCATTCTCGCCACATCTAACCATCGGACGGGTAACCCGCAACGCCGATTCGGGTGAGCTGCGCCAGTTGAGCAGCGTTTTAGAGGCCTGCAAAGTGGGCTTTCTTGGTGTGACGCAGGTAAAGGCCGTTCACCTGTTTCGCAGCGATTTGCAGCCGAGCGGGGCAATTTACACCCGCTTGTACTCCGCTGGGTTATCTGCAAGTGATGCAGGCAATGCCAGCGTTGCTTAAGACCATCGAAAATGGATATTTTCTAATAAGTGAGGTGACTTCTGGAAACAGCCGAACTGGCCCGAACGATTGCTAACGTGTTGGAGGATAAAAAGGGAGAAGACATCCTATTGCTTGACATTCGTGAGCTGACCGATTTTACGGATTATTTTGTCATCTGTTCTGGCACCAGCGATCGAATGTTGAAAGCCCTGGCGGATGAGGTCTTGGAGCGGGTCCGGACTATGCATGGAATGAAGGGTCGCGTCGAAGGCTTGCCACAGGATGGCTGGCTGCTGATCGATTACGTGGATGTTGTCGTGCATCTGTTTTCTCCTGACCGGCGAGATTATTACCGCCTGGAAGAGCTATGGGGGAAAGGCAAAGTATTGCTGCGCCTGCAGTAAATGTTCGATCACACAAACCCACGGGTCCACAGCCTTCGCCTCGGCCTGGGACGCGCCTACCTGTTGGAGTTCCCAAGTGGGATGGTCCTGGTCGATTGCGGCTCTCCAGGCCAGGAACACAAGGTGATCCGCGCCATGCACAGGCTTGGGCGTTCGGATTTGCGATTAATCTTCATCACGCATGCGCATCTGGACCATTACGGGAGCGCGGCGGCTGTGCGGCGCTTGTGTGGGGCGCCAGTTGCCATCCATCGCCTCGACGCGGCTGCCATGGCTCGTGCTCAAACTGAGGTTGGGACCGCGCGTAGCCTTGGCCATATCATCCGGATAGCCCTTCCCCTGGCAGAGTCGCTGCTCCGACCAGAGCCCTTACAGGCGGATTTGCTATTGGAGGATGGTGAGGACCTGGGGATCGCTGATCTCAAAGCCACGGTGTTGCATGTGCCGGGTCATACTGCCGGCTCAGCCTGCTTGATCGTCCAAGATCGGCTGGCTTTTGCCGGCGATTTGATTTTAACGACCGGTTACCCGCGCAGCCAGAAGTTCTTCGCCCAGGATTGGTCTTTGATCTCCTCCAGCGTGAGGCGTTTGCAAGCCCAGCATCCTGAGTGGGTATATCCTGGTCATGGTAAATCCGCGTTACATGGGGATGAGCTTCAAAAATTGGAGGCTCGCAAGATTAATGACTGATCCAGTTAGAAAATCACGTGTCTTTTCCGGGATCCAGCCATCCGGCCTGCTGCCCCTGGGGAATTATCTGGGGGCTATCCGGCAGTGGCTGGGGACACAAGCCGATCATGAAAATTATTTCTGCATCGTAGATCTGCACGCGGTCACAATCTACCAACAACCTGAAATGCTACGGCGAAAAACCCTGGAGGTGGCAGCGATGTATTTGGCAGCCGGGGTCGACCCCAGGCTCAGTACGATCTTCGTGCAAAGCCATGTCCGCGCTCACGCCGAAGGCTCCTGGTTGTTGACTTGCGTTACGCCGGTTGGGTGGTTAGAGCGGATGACCCAATATAAGGCCAAAGCCGGACAGCGGACCAGTGTTGGCGCGGGCTTGTTGGTCTATCCGGTCTTGCAGGCAGCGGATATCGTGCTCTATGATGCCAATGAAGTGCCCGTGGGTGAAGATCAAAAGCAACACGTCGAGCTGGCCCAGGATATTGCCCAGCGTTTCAATCACCTGTATGGCGAGACCTTCGTAATCCCCCAGGCAGTCATACCTGCCAGCGGCGCTCGTATCCTGGCTTTGAATGATCCGGGCCGTAAAATGAGCAAGAGTGAGGCGCATCAACGCGGGCATGCAGTTTGCTTGACTGACGATGCAGACGAAATCCGCAACGCTATCCAGCGGGCAGTTACGGACCTGGGGCGAGAGATCGTCTTCAGCCAGCAACCGGAAAAGGCCGGGGTGAACAACCTGCTGGAAATCTATGAGCTGCTTACCGGTCGCCCTCGCCCGGAGATCGAAGCCCATTTTGAAGGCCGGGGATATGGCGAATTCAAGCAGGAAGTCGCCGAGGTTGTGATCGAAGCGCTGCGCCCCATACGGGAACGTTACAGGGAGCTGACTGGCGAGCCGGATGAGTTGAAGCGCATCCTGGAAGTCGGCGCAGAAAACGCGGCGGCCATCGCCGAGCCCAAGCTGGCGGAGATGAAGCAAAAGATGGGCTTCCTGGCCTCGCCACGATATAGAGTAAAGTAATTCATTTCTCGGCGGAGGACGGAATGGCGCAAAAAGCTTTCCAGGATTATTATCCCGATCAGCTCAGTTATTGCTATGGTTGTGGGCGGTTGAACGAGCAAGGTTTACAGATCAAGAGCTATTGGGACGGGGATGAGACGGTGTGCATCTTCCAGCCTCGCCCTTATCATATCGCTGTTCCAGGCTATGTTTATGGCGGGTTGATCGCTTCGCTGATCGATTGTCATGGCACCGGCACAGCCGCCGCGGCTGCTTACCGTGCAGAAGGGCGCCTCATGGATAGCGAGCCTCCGCAACGCTTCTTGACCGCCTCGCTGCACGTGGATTACCTCAAACCCACGCCATTGGGCGTACCCCTGGAGGTGCGCGGGCAGGTAAAGGAAATTAAAGGCCGGAAGGTGGTTGTGGCGGCAACCCTATCCGCCAATGGCGAGGTCACCGCCCGTGGAGAAGTCGTCGCGGTCCAGGTGCCTCAGGAGCTCCTGGACCGCTACGTAACTCAATAGCCCTTCGTGTTTACGTTCTGCCAGTTGGCTTAAGGCACTTCGATGCTGCCCGCTTCTTCCCCGTTCACCAGGACGGTGTACGTACCGCTAGGCTGGCCTTGAAGTGGCACACTCGCCTGGAACGGCGACAGCACCTGGGTGCAGATGGCGTTCGGATCGACAACCGAGTACGCGCTCACCTGGATGGTGTTCTGGTCATCCGGAGGAGCTACCTCCACGCGTAACTGGTGGCAAGGCGTGGGTAGGGTTCCTTGTAAGGTGAGCATGTACTGGGGCGGGAAGCTCTCCATGACCAGGATGTCCATTTGCTCGACGAAAGCTTCGCCGCGCTGCAAGGTCTGGTCAGCGGCTTGCGGCTGCCACGGAGCCGGGTAAGGCTGAAGAGGGCCTGGATATGGCTGTATTGGCTCCGGATAGGGCGAGATGATCTGCCCCGCAGGCGGGTATGGATAGGGGTAAGGGTAAATTCCTCCGGGCTGGGGATTGGTCGTCGCCGGCGCGCCAGTGGGCTCGGCTGGCGCACCCGTTACCGTCGGCTGGTTTCCCCCGCCAGCGCAGGCTCCAATAACGATCGCCAGCAGCATCAGGCTGATTAATATAACAAGTTTTTTCCTCGAAGCAGCGTTATTAGCCATGGATTTCTCCAAAATCCGGTTGGTTTCAAGGTTAGGACGTATCCACCAGCCGTGAGGTTCCCGGGCTGGATCGAATAACTGCGCGATATGTTGCAAATTCCAGGCCGAATCACAGCGTGATCATCACAGCGCGATCATAACAGCTTGATCATCGCCGCGTGTGAATCATAGCGTGATCATCACGGCGTGATCATCACCCCTTGATCACCGCCACGGGCCGCAGCCGGGCCACTTTACTGGCAATCTTTGCTCCTGCCACCGTATCTACCACCGCATCCACATCCTTGTATGCCAGCGGCGCCTCCTCAGCCAGCCCGGCCAGCGACCCAGCGCGCACCCGGATGCCATCAGCCTCCAGCTCCTGCCGCAGCGCCTCGCCACGAACTTGCTTTTTAGCCTTTGCACGGCTCATCACCCGGCCGGCGCCATGGCAGGTCGAGCCAAATGTGCGCTCCATGCTTGTCGGTGTGCCGACCAACACCCAAGAAGCGGTGCCCATGCTTCCCGGCACCAGCACGGGCTGGCCGATATCTGCGTATTCTTCCGGCAGGCCGGGCGCTCCGGGGCCAAATGCACGGGTTGCCCCTTTGCGATGTACGCAGACCTTAATCATCTCACCGTCTATTTCATGGGTCTCGAGCTTGCCCATGTTGTGAGCGATGTCATACACCTGGTGCAGGTGCCAGTTCTTGACCTTACCCGCCAGCACCGTTTCGAAAGCCTTGCGGGCATTGTGCGCTAACACCTGCCGGTTGGCAAATGCGTAGTTCGCCGCGCTGCGCATCGCCGCCAGATAATTCTGTCCCTCGGGCGAGCTGAGGGGCGCGCAAACAAGCTCACGATCGGGCAGGTGGATGTTATACCGTTTGACCGAGGTCTGAAATTCTTGAACGTAGTCGGTGCAGATCTGGTGCCCGAAACCGCGCGAGCCGCAGTGGATCTGCACGACCAGATTGCCTTCCTGTAAACCCATGACTTGCGCTGCATGTGGATCGAAGATTTGATCAACGACGTCGATTTCGATGAAATGATTGCCGGCTCCCAGGGTGCCAAGCTGTGGGCGACCTCGCTGTTTGGCGCGTTGGCTCACTTTTGCCGGATCGGCGCCTTCCAACCGCCCGCCTTCTTCTGTGCGACGCACATCTGCTTCGTTGGCGTAGCCTTGCTTGAGCGCCCAGCGCGATCCGTCGCGACATACCCGGTCGAGCTCTTCT
>MGNS01000150.1:49113-85498 GCA_001795165.1 Chloroflexi bacterium RBG_16_57_11 | reverse complement strand
GGTGATATCACGCCATCCGGATAGCGCGTCGCGGCTACCCCGCCGATTGGGAAGCCATATCCCTGATGCATGTCTGGCATGACCAGTACATACCCAACCAGCCCGGGCAGCGTGGCAGAGTTAACCGCCTGGTCTAGCGATTTATCATCCAGCACTTTCTCGAGCAACCGCCGCGTGGCAAAGATACGCACCGGCACGCGCATATCCTGGCGATAGGATTTAGGAATCTCCCACTCGTAATGGCTGATCTGGTGTAGATCGTGTAGAGATACCATCGATTACCTCCATTGATCAGGGTAACGGGGATTGTTGCCCTGATCCGTACCCCCCTTTTCCCTCTTAAACGTCGAACACAACATTCATCCAGAGCTTGCCATCCGTCTGATGCACTGCCAGGCGGTGGAAGGTGACGGCTTTGATTTCCTTGTCGAGCGATGCCAGTGGGGCGCCCTCAAGCTCTGCCTGCAAGTCATAGCCATCCATGTTAAGCTGAAATTTATCGAACCCGACCCCCTCCTGCTCGGCGTAGTAGAGCAGCTCAGACAGAAACTTTACGATCAGGGTTTCATAATCGAATGCTTGAAGGGTCAGACTGCGGACAAGGCGTGGCTCCGGAAATAATTTCATCCCGGAAAGAAGGGACATGCCCCGTGCGGCCTGCTCCAACAAGCCTGGCATGTCCGTTGCCCATACCTCCAGCTCCCAATCGGCAGTGTGCTCGACCTCCCGGTAGCCTGCCAATTCCGAAATCATCCCGGTCTCAGGTCAGCAGGCGATCTACGGCGGCCGTAAGCTGCGCCAGCGTATTGGCTTGCAGGACCACGTCACAGCTCGGCGCGTATTTCAGCATATCGCTATCGCCACTCCCCCATAGCCCCGGGGCTTCGGGGTTGATCCAGATCGTGCGACGGGTGCGATGGGCTAGGGTGTTAAAGATATCCAGGCGCGGGTCGTTATAATTGTTCCGCCCATCTCCCACGATGATGAATGTGGTACGACTGTCGACCGTGCCCAGGTGTTCGCGCTGGAAATCCTCCAGGCTGTTACCCAGGTCGGTATTGTAATAGCCCGCCGGCATACGCTCCAACACCTGGGCCACTGCAGCGTGCGGATCTCGATCGACCAGGTCTGGTGTAATGAATTCTAGCCGGTTGATGAACGCAAAGGCGAATGTTTTACTGATCAGGTCTTGCAGGTGATACAGCAGGCTTAGCATCAGCTCGGAGCAGTAGCGCATGGAGGTGCTCACATCGCAGATCACCACCAGTTTAGGTTTCAGGCTGTGCTCCCGGTGCTTGAGCTCGATCGGCACGTTGGCATGCTTCAAATTTGCGCGAATGGTGGCTTTGGCGTCCAATTGTCCGGACTTGGCCCGTTTTTGACGCAAGGCGACGCGCGTTTTCAGCGCCGCCGCCAGGCGCTGCACCTCCTTGCGCAAGCGTTCCATATCGCGGTCCGAAAGGGCGTTAAAAGGCCGGTTGAGCAGTGAGTCGATCCCCTCATCCTTCGGACGGTCGCTCATATTCTCAGCAATGCGCTGGCCGGCGAACTGGCGGAGCTGATCCTCGATCACCTGTTGGTTGGCCTGCATCAGCTGGGTCAACTGCTCGGCGCGCTGTTTGTCCATCCCCAGTTTTCCCAGGATCTCCGCCAGCTCCTGCAGCGCTTCTTGCACCTCTCTGAAATGAAGGGCTTTCTTCATCCTCTGGACCATCCACTCGCGGTAGTGAAGGTTATCCATCTGTGTCAGGCCGACCATCTTCGCAAGTCTTTCTAGCTCCTCCGGGCTCAGCCGCTCGCCGTTGGTTAGTTTATCCAGCAGCTTGCGCAGCTGGTCGTTATATTGGCGCAGGGCTTCGGCCAGCATCTGGGCTTCATCAGGCGAGAGGTCATCCGATGGGTTGATCATCGGCGGCATCTCGTTGCCGCCGAAGAAGATGGGAAAGAGCTCGTCATACACTGGCAAGTTATTGGCGTCTTTGACCAGCGTAGATTGAAGGCTGAGCCGGAACATCTCGCGATCCTTGATCCCTAAATAGTGGATCGCCCGGAAGGCATCCTCGCTCTCAGCCAGGCTGATGCGCACGCCTGCCGCACGTAAAGCTGCAATGAACTTGACAATCCGCTCTTCCATACCAGTAAGCTCCTCTAATAAGTAACCGGCGTCGATGAGCGAGAAACAGCCCTGCCGCCTGGCATCACCCCAGATCAGTTACGCCAGCGAGACGGGCGCGTGTCGAAATCTTCTCCCGGCCGGGTGTTGCCTGACGGACGTTGCATCCAGCGCTTGGCGCGCTGTAGATCGCTCTCATGCTTGAGCAAGATGCTCAAGGTGGTTTCCAACATCGGGATGTCCAGGTGGCGGGCGTTCAATGCCACCAGCGCTTTTGCCCAATCCAGCGTTTCACTGATACTTGGAGACTTGCGTAGATCCATCGAGCGCAGGCTTTGCACCAGCTCCACGGCCTGGCGTGCCAGTTTCGCGTTCAGCTCAGGGACTTTCAAGCGAACCACTGCCATTTCCTGCTCGATGGATGGATAGTCGATGAATAAATACAGGCAGCGGCGTTTGAGCGCCTCGCTCAACTCGCGAGTGTTGTTGCTGGTGAGCACTACCAGCGGGCGATGCACCGCCGCCAAAGTCCCCAATTCGGGCACGCTGACCTGAAAGTCACTCAACACCTCCAGCAAGAACGCCTCGAATTCTGCATCCGAGCGGTCGATCTCATCGATCAACAACACCGTTGGTTGTTCACTCAGGATCGCTTTGAGCAAGGGTCGTTGCAGTAGAAAACGCATAGAAAAGAAGACGTCTTCCTCATCAGCCAGTCGGTCTGCCGCCGCGCTCAGATTATCCGTCCCCGATAGAGTCTCATGGAGCTTGTCGCGTAGAAGCTGCGTGTAGAGTAATTGCTTGGCGTATTCCCACTCATACAACGCTTTGGTCTCGTCCAGACCCTCGTAACATTGCAGGCGGATCAGCTCACGACAGGTAGCCTGAGCGATTGCTTTTGCCAGCTCCGTCTTACCCACCCCAGCCGGACCTTCGGTCAGAAGTGGTTTTCCCAGCTCCTGGCTGAGGTACATAATGGTGGCGATTTCGTCGCTGGCGATGTATTGCTCCGTGCCTAAAGCGGCTTTCAGCTCACCCGGCGAGCTGAAGCGACGCGTATTATCCATTCGTTCTCCTCTCCACAGGCTGGGCCTTCCAGTCTGGCGCCGCGCGCTGAAGCTCTTTGCGCGAGACACGATTCACGCGCCGGCAATGAGGGCAGGGAGCATCATAATGGTTCAGGTTTTCCGCGGCCATCTGATCCAGCGCGGCGTGTACGGCTTCCTTGTTCAATCCATATGGCTTGTGGCAGTTATAGCAAAGGATTTGCATGCCAGTCCTCCGGTTGGTTTATTTAGTTCGTCCCATGCATATTTGGGAGCTCTTCCATTTCCATTATACATCGTAATTCGGACTGGTGCAGGTTATAATCTCCACAGGGAAATGGTTTCGAATAGATCCTGGATTGGGAGAAATAAGCATGCCGACTTTTTATACCCGCACAGGGGATGATGGAAATACCGGCCTGCTGGGTGAAGGGCGAGTACCTAAATACCACCCGTTGACCGAAGCAATCGGCGCGATCGATGAAGCTGTTGCTGCATTAGGGGTTGGCCGGGCTGCCTGTCGTGGGGAGCGTAGCTCGGCGCTGGTCCTGACGATACAGCGCGATCTTTATCACCTGATGGCGGAAGTAGCTGCCACACGCGAAAATGCTGCCCGGTTCCGCCAGATAAATGCCTCCAGGGTAAAGTGGCTGGAAGAGCAAATGGACCTTCTGAGCAACCAGGTCGAGATGCCCAAGGATTTCATCCTCCCGGGCGATTCGTCCGCTGGAGCTGCCTTTGCTCTGGCGCGCACGGTAGTGCGGCGCGCCGAGCGAAGGGTTGTTCGTCTATATCATGAACAATTGATCGAAAACCCAGAGCTGCTGCGCTATCTGAACCGGCTCTCCTCTTTATGTTTCGCGCTTGAGCTTTATGAGAACCAGGCTGTTGGGGTTACTTCGCCCACATTAGCACGCCAGAATTAATAAAGAACGGGGCCGGAGACAGGCTCCAGCCCCGTGATAAACCTTTACCCTGGTGATCAGTTACCGTTTGCCGCCTGGACCGCCTGTTGCATCTGTTCGAACGTAGGCACTTTACCCGGGGCAATGTCTACGCCATTAATAAACACAGTGGGTGTGCCCGTGATCCCCCTGTCTCTACCCAATGCCAAATCTTCATTAATCTGGCTCTGGAATCGGTTGTCATTATAACAGGCTTCGAACTGAGCCTTGTCCAGTCCAATTGAATCTGCGAACGCGATCAGCCGCTTATCGCTAAACTGTTCAGCCACATGGGTCTGGTTGGCAAACAGTAGATTCGTATAATCCCAAAAGCGATCCTGATCGGCGGCGCAAAGCGCGGCATTGGCAGACCGATCGGAATCCTTGCTGGCTGCGCGGTCGTCCAGAAATGGGAATTGATAAAAGACATAATAAGCCAGCCCGGTATCGACCAGCTCCTTAATCACCTGTGGCTCGATCGAATCTGTATAAACCTTGCACGCGCTGCAGGTATAATCTTCAAATACCTCGATCTTCGCTTTGGCGTTCGGGTCGCCCATGGTTGTGCCTTCCACCGCAGTGTACGCGCCAGGAGTGATTTTTACAAACTCACCCACCGGTGAATTCGCAGACCGTATTGCTGGTACGACAATAAGAGCGACAATCCCCAGCGCGACTGCCGCGATCAGACCAAAAAGAAGCAGGCGTTGTTGGCGCTCCTTCCGGCGGATCTCTTCCCTCCTTGCCTGACGCTTGCTCATTCCTTCTTTCTTATCACTCATGCTATGCTCCAGATATTTATTCGAATGTGGGCCGATTTTGCCACGATGACCCTCATTTGTCCAGGGGGAATTTAGGTCAAATTCTGGTTATCGGTCAAGCTCGTTATCCATCCAACGGATCATCTCGGCGATTACCTGTTCTTTTTCTGGTTCGTTGTGTATTTCGTGGTACAGGCCATCCCATAAACGCAATGTGCAGCTCCCAGGTACCCGCCTGGCAAACTCCTGGCTTCCGCTGGGGTAGGTAAGCTGGTCAGCAGCTCCATGCATCAGCAAGAGGGGCTGCTTCATCTCCGTGGCGTGTTCCATGGTCCAGTGGATTGCACGGATTGTGCTCCTGGCCATGGCCAGTGATGCTTTGTAATGCACCAATGGATCATCCCGGTAATCCTGCACAACTTGCGGGTCATGAGAGAGCAACTCGGGGTTGAGACCGGTCGGCAAGGTCATGGTAGGGAGCACAACCGCCATTGCGTTGGCAAAGGCGACTTTGAGCTTCTGCTCGATCAGGGGGCTGTGCAATCCGGCACCTGTGGAAATCAGGCCGCTAATTTGCGGGTCGCGGCGCAGGCTGCTATACAGCACAAGTGTTCCGCCCAGGCTGTGACCATACAAAAAGCGCGGCTTCCCCGGGTAGCGTTTCTCCGCTTCCGCGAGCAGACGGTCAATATCGTCCAGAAACGCCTCGCTGGAGGGGGTATGACCGCGCGGCCCCCCGGACTTTCCATGACCGCGCAGATCGAAGGCCAGCACGACATATCCGGCCCGGTTAAAGGCATCGGCGATATGGGCATAGCGACCGCAGTGGTCGCCAAGTCCGTGGATCAGACAAACGACTGCTTTGGCTTCAGCCTGGGGTGACCACTCTACTGTGTGAAGATTAAGACCATCCTGCGCTCGAATTGAAAATTGAACAGGTTCCATGGCGATTTTCCGGTTTTTGGTATTTAAGGAGTGGGTTTCGGATTCGGTCGATTTTCTTAGCGTGGATCTGGTGAAATATCCATCTTGAACACCGGGTATTCTTCACCAGTGAACTCAAACCCTGCCCGCTCGTACAAAGCAAGCGAAGCGATATTATCCTTCTGTGTATTTACGGTTATTGTTTGAGCCCCTCGGCGGATAAACTGTGTGAGCAAATCGTGCAATAATTGGTATCCGATCCCATGACCGCGTTGCTCTGGCCTGACTGCCAGACGGGCGAGGTGCCCACCAATCGGCGTCGCGGAGCTAATCTGATAACCAACCAGTCGGCCATCTTTTTCGATCACGGTAGCAATCGATGCCTGGCGAAAAGCAAGCTCCAGGCAAGGCCGGGAATTTTGCCAGATGGGAGAAAAGGATGCCTGATCGACTCGCTGAACCTCCGGCAGGTCATCAAAGGTCATCGGGCGAAGGTTGCACCCGGTGTCGGCCGGCGGCTCAGGCAGAGGCTGGCTATCCCAATTGAGCATCGTGATGCTGTGAGTATATTCGAGTGAACTTTTAACGAGCAAATCTTCAAACCATTTTTGCATGGGGATGGCGGCCAGCCAGCAGGGCTGGCGCGCGGCTTGCAGGTTTGCCGCAGCCTCAGCCCACAGAGTCTCCCAGGCGTGCGAAGTTTGCACTCTTGAAGCAGCCGCAAAAAGCCGGATCCAGGCGACTTGCGGTGGATCGGGCGGGCACGCCAGTGCAGCGATGATGGAGTCGTTTTGCTCCAAAACCAGAAAAGGCTCTTCGCCAACCCAATCGAGCGGAGGTCTGTAATCCAGGTGCCGGTGAATGTGAGCTTCGAAGTGGATCAGGTTGGCTAGCTTTTGTAGGTCGTTGGTTGTGGCTTTCCGAATGGAAGATCGCGTCTTTATAAGCATGGTATTCAAACAATAAGATGATTATTTCTTTCCGGTGGCGATATTGAAGGGGATATCTAACAGCTTCTTGAGAATTTTCTGGCTGGCGCTCGGTCGTTCCACCCCTTCGAGACCATTCTGTAACGAGGCTAACGCCTGTAGTTGGCGGCCCATCTGTAGCTGCAACATCGATAAAGATTGCATGACCTGGGCGCGCAGCTGATCTTCCCCCGCTTGCTGCAAGATTTCAGCCGCTTGTTGATAAGCCGCGATGGCTTCATCAGAGCGACCCAGGGCTTCTAACGCCGCCCCCCGATTCCCAAGAGCCATGCCCTGTCGCCGCATGTCACCTGCTTGAGCAAAGATCGTCTCACTGCCCTCCACGGCAGCCAGGGCAGCCTCACCATCTCCGGCTTGAAGATACGCCACGCTGCAATTATTCGCCATCTCGGCTGCTTCGAGCTCATCGCCCATGGTCTTGTATCCAAGACGTGCTGCTTCGAAGGCTTGCGCCGCTGCTTGATAATCCCCGCGCTTGTAGGCTGCTTTCCCTTCTTTTGCCAGCCTTTGTGGGGAGGTTGCTTCAGCCATCAGTATGTGATCTCCAGCAATCCTTCTGCCACCGCGCGCAGCTTATCCACCGACATACCACTCAGGCGCACTGCGAGATCCAGGTATGGGCGATTAACGGGTTTCGTTATGAACAACTGCATCTCCAACGGCAATTGCAAAAAACTATGTAGCGCGCGCTGTTGGGCATTCCAGATACCGACCGGTCCATGGAGATCTTGAAACTCGCGGATCGAGCGTTGCAGCATCCCGCTCAGGGCTTCCAATTCAGGTACTGGAACCGACTCTTCACCCACCTCGAACGCTTCTAACCGGGCTGCGTCGATTTCTGTGTTCGCCGCCAGTGCTTCCAGGCTCAATCCAGCTTCCAGGCGCGCCTGGCGCAGCATCGCGCCGATCATGCGGTTCCTCAGAGGGATTAATTTATCCATATCGGAGAGGGCCCGGTAGTTGCTGCCAAGCGCTGCGGTTTCGCGCGCCCAAAAATGCTCGATTGGCACATCCAGGAAATAAGCCACAGCTTCTAGCTCCGGAAGGGAGATTGGTTTTTCACCACGCTCGTAGGCTTTGAATTGCTCAGTGCTCACTCCGATTGCCTGTGCGCAGTCCTCGGCTTTTTGATTGGTTTTCCGGCGTGCTTCATGGATAAGCTTACCAATCATGATCGACTTTTGGTTCATGTTTGATGGATTGATAGCCATACGTTTCTCCCTGTAAAACGTATTGATTCAAGGTCGGTTTCACAAATTCGACCGAACTTTGATTATACCTCTCATCGACCACGCGCTGGACGGCGGTTCTGAACCAGCATCTCGGCGACATTAATTCCAAAGATTTCGGGGCGCAGCTTGAAGCCAGCAGCTTCCAGACGGGGGGAGAACAACGGGCGGATCCCGGTAGGCTTTAACTCACCCAAGACATTACCTTCCTGGCTGACCCCGGTTTGTTCGAATTTGTAAATATCTGTCAGCACGATCGTATCGCCTTCCATGCCGGCTACTTCGGTGATCTGTGTCACCTTGCGCGCGCCATCCCGCAAGCGGGATTGATGCACGATCAAATCTACCGCCGATGCGACCTGCTCGCGCACCACCTTAATCGGCAGCTCGATGCCAGCCATCAAGGTCATCGTTTCGAGGCGAGAGATTGCATCGCGCGGCGCGTTGGCGTGCAGGGTAGTGAGTGAGCCATCGTGACCGGTGTTCATCGCCTGCAGCATATCGAGTGCTTCGCCGCCGCGCACCTCGCCTACTACAATTCGGTCCGGGCGCATTCGGAGCGAATTCCGCACTAAATCGCGGATGGTCACCCCTCCGCTGCCATCTGCATTCGGCTGTTTGGTTTCCAATCGCACCACGTGATCTTGCTGCAGCTGCAGCTCAGCCGCATCTTCAATTGTTACAATGCGCTCGTCTTCAGGGATAAACCCCGAAAGGATGTTCAGAAGGGTGGTCTTCCCCGAGCCCGTGCCACCGGAAATCAAGATGTTGAAGCGTGCAATCACGCAAGCATTTAAAAACTCAGCCATCGATTCGGTCAATGAGCCAATCGCCACCAATTGGCTGACAGTAAGGCGCTCTCGGCTGAATTTGCGGATAGTTACGGATGGGCCATCGATCGCCACCGGCGGAACAACCGCGTTGACGCGCGAGCCATCCGGTAAACGGGCGTCAACAGTCGGGCGGTCGTAGTCAATCCGCCGGCCCAATGGAGAGACAATTCGATCAATCACTCGCAGGATATGGTCATTATTTTCGAAGGTGACATTCGTCTTGATCACCTTCCCCAGCCGTTCGACATAAACATTATTTGGCCCATTGACCATGACCTCTGTAATTTCATCGTCATCCAGAAGAGGTTGGATGGGGCCAAATCCACTCAACTCGTCCAGAACTTCCTTAATAAGCTTCTCCCGAACATCCTTTGTCAGGTTCAACCCGGTGCGTGCGTAGATCTGCGCCAGGTTTTGTTGGGTCGCCAGGCGACGCTGCTCGGAGGACAGGTTCTCTGAGCTGTCCATCACCTTGGTTAGTGAGCTGAGTAAAAAGCTTTTGACTTTTGCCAGGTCGATGGTTTGCCCGCGCGGTGCGCCCGCGGGCGTTGGTTTGGAAGGCAAGGTCAAGTTGAGGCTCCTTCATCCCCGGGTTCTTGATTTTGTTCCTGATCCTCCGGCATCAGCCAGATAAGATGTGCCCGGTTGACCAGCAGAAAGTCGCAATGATAGAGCTCTTCACCGGATAGATCGTATATGATCGCATCGGTCACAGCCAGGAACATATCCTCCTGGTTAATTTGATCCTTTATCCGCTCGCCTGGGCGAACATAGATGTTGCCATGAATTCGGTTTGTAAGTGTCTGGATGAGCACTGGCACTGCTTCCTTAAGTATAATATCGGTAAAGAACTTACCTTTATCGTCATAATGGATCGACATGGCTTGTCTCCTGCCGTCGCGCGGCATGCTACTCGTCGTTCACACGGGTGGCATGGTGTAACCCAACCCCGAGCGGGTCAGGATGTGTTGTGGATTTTTTACGTCATTTTCTAATTTCTGGCGCAGGCGAGAGATGCTCACCCACAAAATTTCCTTATCATCATGATATTCAGATCCCCATACGTCGGTGAGTAACTGTTCGGAGGTCAGGACGATGCCGATGTTATGTGCGAATTGCAACAGCAGCCGATATTCTGTCGCTGACAAGAACACTATTTTATCATCCTTGAACACTTCGGCTCTGGCGAAATCTATCCGCAGGTTTCCATGAGTGAACACGGATTGCTGAAAAGCGCTTGCGGCCGGCTGGGCGCGGCGCAGCACTGCACGCACGCGTGCTAATAGCTCGGTGGCGGAAAAGGGCTTGACGATATAATCATCCGCCCCCAGATCCAGCCCGCGCACGCGATCTTGCTCGCTTCCACGGGCGGTCACGATGATGATTGGCACATTGGAGAACTCACGAATGCGCTCGCAGGCTCCGAACCCGTCCAGCACAGGCATCATCACATCCAGAAGCACTAATTCCGGATGGCGCTCCACTACGACATCCACAGCTTCCTGCCCATTGGTCGCTTTCAGGACCTGAAAGCCCTCCGTGATCAGGTTGGCTTCCATTAAGCGCAGATAACGTGGCTCATCGTCGACTACCAGGATTGTTCCCATTCTGACCTCCTTCGTTCAGATGCGCCTCTCAGGGGTTCTCGACCAGAGGCAATTTGATATAAAAAGTGGTCCCTTCGCCGAGCACAGACTCGGCCGTGATCTCACCGTTGTGGGTTTGGATGATTTTACGACAGATGTACAGCCCAAGACCTGTACCCCTGGTTACCGTGCTGCTTTCTGGCACACGATAAAAACGTTGGAAGAGTTTTTCCAAATGTTGCGGGGCGATCCCTGAGCCTTTATCGCTAATTGCTACGATTGCCAATCGATCCTTTCGATCCAGCGTGATGGTTACCGGCGATCCGGGTGCGTATTTTATTGCGTTATTTAGAATGTTATCAAATACTTGCGCCAGGCGAGTGGGGTCAGCCTGTACCGGCACGCTGCTTGTTTTGAGCACCAGGTTGATTGCAAAGTTTTCGTTGCGTGAGCGAGCGCGCAGCGAAATATCTTTCAACATTGCATCCAGACGGATGGTCTGATAGTTCATGCGAAGTGTACCGGCTTGTAACCGGGACGAATCCAAAAGGTTATCGATCAGCTCGCGTAACCGGTCAGCTTCCTCATTGACGATTGTAAGAAACTCATGCCGCATGTCTTCATCCCATGAGATTTCTTCGCGGAGCAGGGTGGTTGTGTAGCCCTTGATGAAGCCAAGCGGGGTAAGCAGCTCGTGTGAGATGGTGGAGATAAAATCATCCTGCAACATATCCAACCGGCGGCGCGCTTCCAGCTCTGCAATCCGCTCGACAAGCTGGTGGCGATACAATAACTGTGCCACATGCCCGGCGACAAACTCCGCTAAGTTGATGTGCCCTGGCAGGTATACCGGCCCACCGAAGCGGATAAATACCAGTGCGCCGAACGTTTGATCTCTTAGATGCACAGGTAATCCAAGGGAATAGCGCAGGTTGGTGCGGTCAACTTCTGCGATCTTTAATTTCTCTGTCTGGGTGACGACCCGATGATCGCGGTAGGTCAGTTTTGCAGTCGCCTCGCCCCAGGCCATGTCCGCCTCGTGAAAGCGCCCGCGACCGATGGCGCGGGCAAAGCTTGGCTCCAACGTTTCATTGTCTTGACTGCAAATATATAACACCACGTTATCGAAAATGAAAACAGGCCGGATTATGCGAACGATCTCATCCAACGCAGATTCTGTATCTTCAGCTTCTGCCACCCTCCTGCTGATTTCATAGACCGCCTCAAGTTCTTTTGGTTGTAAGCTGCCTGTGTTCGATCGGTAAATGTTCATGTTTCCCGACTCACTGCGTAAGACTGTTCTATCGCTATTCGCCTGGGTTTGGGTGGTATGCAGGGAGTGCGAACTCGAAACACGAGCCCTCCCCGATGACCGATCCTACATTTATTTGCGAACCATGCGCATCGATAATGCGTCTCACCATCGTCAATCCCAGGCCGGTCCCGCCATAATGCCTGGTTGATGATCCGTCAAGCTGGTGGAATGGCTCGAAGATTTCCGAAAGGCGCTCTTTGGGTATGCCAATTCCGGTGTCAATTACTGAGATGCTCACAAATCCGACATTGTTAATGGCTTTTACAAGTACGTCACCCCCCTTTGGGGTAAATTTGACTGCGTTGTCCAGGAGCTGAAGTAATACCCAATTGATCTTGTCTTCGTCGGCACGAACTGGGGCAAGATTATCAGCCAGGTTGGCATTGATATTAATCTCGTGCTTCTTGGCTTTTGGCGAAATACGATCGAGGCTGGTTTTGATCAATGTAGAGAGATCCACTTTCTCAAAGTCTAAGTTCATGCCGCCGCGCGATACAAGCGAGAATTGGATCAAATCTTCAATCAATTGTTCTAGTCGCTCTTCGGCGCGCAGGATGACATCGATTCCATCCTGTTGAGATTGACCCAGTGGACCCATCTCGCCCTCGGCCAACAAATTCAAGTAGCCTTTGATATGGGTGAGGGGAGTGCGCAGCTCGTGAGAAATATTAGATACAAAGTTCGCTTTCAGGACATTGAGTTCAGACAGGCGTTCGAGAGCTCCTTGGAGCTCCAGCGTTCGCTCAAGGACTCGTTGTTTCAATGTCCGGTTGGCCTCGGCCAGGGCGTTCTGTAGCTCTAAAATCTGGGCAGTTACAACCTGGTCTAGCGTTTCCCGGTCGACCAATCCAAGCTCAAGCATGGCCTGGCCGAGTAAGATTGGGTTCCCAATTTTGGTCCTTTCTTTCTGATAGCTTAAGGCTCGATCGAGATCTTCGGGCTTAATCAGGTTCCTTTGGGTCATGTATTCCCCAATGCGGGGTACCAATATCTCGGGCGCTAAGGGCATGCCGCTGACCTGTCGAATGGGCAGCAACGCCTCTTGTTCCGCCAGGACAACCGCCATCGCCAGATCTACCCCACAGTGCTCGCAATAGCGCAGCTGCGGCTGGACGGTTTCACCGCAATTGGGACAATTGATTTGAGCGCTCATAGATGACTGCAAGTGAAGATTTTTTGTATCATATCATATCTCTTTACACTTCAGTGGGTAAATGTTTTGTATTCGGCGCTCCCTGGCGAGGAGGATAGCAATCAGCATGCCCTGTTACAATTAGTACCCAGGTAACTATTGTTTTGTGAAAATCCGAGTTTGAGCAATCGGCTTTGTAAAGTGTTTGTAAGGTAAGCTTTTTTTGTTTTAGTGCATAATAAGCGCAATCTGAATGGGTGGGTGGCAATGAAAAAATTTTCGTGGAGTGAAGCCGTAAGAATGCAATTATCGATGTTGTTCTACAATCAAAACCAGTTTTCCTCAAGCAGCCCAAATGCGCCGATCCGAATTCTGGTCGTCGATGACACCCATGAAACGGTTCAAGCGTTGAAAGCCTGGCTCGAACCGGCCACATTCGAACTGATGGAAGCCCATTCGGCTGAACAAGGCATTGAACGTGCTCGCCACTTTAATCCAGATATGATTGTTGTTGATCTGGCGTCTGCGGAAATGGATGGGTTGAATGTTTGCCGAGAAATCCGCAGTTTCAGCCAATCATTGATCCTCCTGCTATCGGCGAACGGAAGGCCAGGAATTACCGAGCGGGCGCTGAACGAGGGAGTGGATGATTATTTGAACAAGCCGATCCATAACAGCGTCCTGATCGCTTCTGTTTACAAGCTGGCGAGGCGAGCGCGCCCGGATGCCGATCTGGCTCGCTCTAATCTCGTTTAGTTGATTTCCCTTCCCTGATCCCATTCTACCCCTTTGAAGCTTAGCCTAGTTGGGATAGAATAAGGCAAACTTCTTAGGAGGAACGCTGTGCAAATCTGCTCAAAGTGCCACGCCTCAGCGTCTGACGAAGCCGCCAGTTGCCCAAGCTGCGGGGCCGATTTGTGGGTATGGTCCGATACAGCTGTAGCCCTTAAGCGCTTACAAGAAAACCCGCGTGTGATTTATGTGCGTATCTCGGTTGGCGGCCAATGTTGTCCGGTCTGCCGGCAAGCAGAAGGCGCCTACGCCAAAGAGTCGGCCCCACACTTGCCGATCGAAGGCTGCTCACATTCTCTTGGCTGCCGCTGCTTTTACCAGCCGGTATTGGATGAGATTTATCCTTAAGCCAGTTGAAGCTTTTCCCCTTTGATCTTGCATCCGATTTGAGCGCTCGTATCCTGAGCGCCGGTTATGATTTTCCCAGCCAGGCGCGCGCGTAATCCAGGGCTTCAGCTCGTTCTGTTATCTCGCCGCTTGCCTGTGCTTCACGGATGAGCTCCAGTAAACGGCCGATTTCAGGTCCAGGGGACAAATTAAAAGCCCGGATCAGGTCGTGACCATCCAACAGCGCCGGTGGGGTCACTTTCTCTTCTGGCTGCTCCCACCAGGCTTCCAGCAAAGATCGGATCACATCCAAATGCCGTGACCAAATCTCCTGTGGCAAGCCAACGCCGTACGTCGCCAACGAATCAGCCAGCGAGAGCAGGCAGATATCCACTCCAGCCGGTCCGGTGGCGCGGAAGAAACGGTATATCGCTCGGCGGGTGGGGGCTTCTCCCGTTTGAGCTAACAACAGCGGTCGCATATGCTGGCGAACGATGGTTGTCAGGCGCTCAGTCTCGGCATTACTCAGATGCAGCAAGCTGCCGCGCCGGTGAGCCAGCTGGGCGCCCAATTGCTCGTGTTCCAGAAATCGAATCCGCCCATCCTGGTCAACCTGGCGAGTAGCAGGCTTCGACACGTCGTGGTACAAGGCTGCCAGAAGAAGCAACGAGCGCAATGATCGATCCGGGTGCAGTCCTTCGGTCAGGTGGTTGCTCAATTGCTGCCGGTACCGACCAAGCCGTAACGAGACCAGGCCCATCGCCAGGTTCTCTGCGGTCTCCCCATCGGATTCGGGTTGCAGCAAGTCGATCAGGTCGGTAAGTCTTTGAACTGTGCTAAGTGTGTGCGACCAGACATCTTCATGATGTGGCGGAGATTGAGTCACACCTTTCAGCGCATCCAGCTCTGGCAGGATAATGCTCAGCGCCCCCAAAAGATCTAAGGCCCGCAGGGCGACGACCGGTTTGCGCCCATCCAGGATGCGAAACAATTCATCGCGCACCCTTTCTGGGGATATTTTCGAAAGACCAGGCAGGGCTTGCCGCAGCTTATGGCGGGTCTCGGGTAAAATCCTCAGATCGAATTCCGAGGCCAGTCGAGCGCCGCGCAGGATTCGCAGCGGATCGTTCTCAATGCTGGCCGGTGAGCAGAGGCGTAGCTGCTTGTTTTGCAGATCCCTCGCCCCTCCCAGTGGATCGATTAATGACTCAGGTTCTCTAATATCCAGTGCGATTGCATTGATCGTGAAATCACGATTGCGCAGGTCGCTTTCCAGATCGACACCGCGAAAAGAAGCAAAATCCAGAAAATAACGCTCGTTTGCCTGGGTGGTTATGATAACCCGCCCGGTATCACGCTGCGGATCCAGCGCATAAACCCCACCGCTCAACGAATTCGCCACCGTTCGGCTGATCTGAATGGCGTTTTCTGGGACCAAAAAATCGAGATCATGGGTGAGGCGGTTGAGCAGCAGATCGCGCACCGCTCCACCTACCAGGTAAATTGGAATATCGGCGGGCAGTACCGCCAGGATTTGGTCAAGAATTTGCGAATTTAACTTGTCGAAGCTCATGCCTGTGGATGGTACTTTTTCAAGTTGACCGTGGCAATGAAAGGAAGGTTGCGGTAGTACTCATCCAGGTCAAGTCCATAACCGAAGACAAATTTATTGGGGATCACAAAGCCGCAATAATCCAGCGGCACGGATACTTCACGCCGCTTGGGTTTGTCTAGTAATGTACACACACGCAGGCTGAGAGGGTGACGGGTGCGTAACAGGTCCAGCACAGAGGCAATCGTGTAGCCGCTGTCTACGATATCTTCGACCAATAAAACATCCAGCCCGTGAATTTCATCTTTAAGATCCAATGTGATACGCACCTGTCCTGTAGATTGCCGCGCCGACCCGTAAGACGAGACCGCCATGAAATCAACTGTATGGGGCACCGAGATCCTGCGCATCAGGTCTGTCAGGAACATCACACCGCCGCGCAGAATGCAAATCAAGTGCAGCGATTTTCCCTGATAATCTCGGCTGATCTGTATGCCTAACTCTGCGATCCTGCGCTGCAAAGTTTCTTCATCAACCAGGATTTCATCCAGGAATTCGCGATAATCCTGCATCTTGGCCTCCATCCTATCTAAAAATACAGGCCCTCGTCGGGGTCGCCCTTACGATCGCCGCTTTTAAACCTACTTACTTGGCACTTCATGGTGCTTACGGCAGCGCGCTTCATAGAGCTCTGCTGCACCGACGATCACCACCGGATCATGATAATTGGCTGGCTTGCCGTTTACAAGCCTCTGGGTGCGGCTGGCTGCTTCACCACACACCATGCAAATCGCATGAAGCTTGTCGACCACCTCCGCTTTTGCCATCAAGAATGGTATTGGGCCAAATGGCTCACCGCGGAAATCGGTGTCCAAACCGGCTACAATGACGCGCTTGCCATGATCGGCAAGCCTCTGAGCGATCGGGATGATCTCCGAATCGAAAAACTGCGCCTCGTCGATGCCTACCACGGTGGTGTCTGGATCCAGTAAATCCAAAATATCTTTAGCCATCTGCACCGGCTGTGCATCGAACTCGCTGCCGGCATGTGAGGTTACTTTCTCGACGGCATAACGCGTGTCAATGACCGGCTTAAACACCTGGACTTTTTGGCGTGCGATGGTTGCCCGTCGCAAGCGGCGGATCAGCTCATCCGTCTTGCCACAGAACATCGACCCTGTAATGACTTCAATCGACCCGCTATGGTGCTTCATGCTCTCCCTCGCCTGCAATGAAATAAGCTGTATTTTACCGCAGATTAGGTCTGGGAGGCACACCCGGGCAGCGGTTTAAATACAATAGCCGGGATCATCGATCCCGGCTACTGAAGCGAACTGAGTAGAGCAGATGACCGTCTGGCTAAACGTTGATCTCTTGCGCCGCTTCCGGAAGTTCGTAGCCGAATTGTCGCAGACGTTTCTTTAGATCAGAAAGTGCTTTGCGTCCGAAGCCGTCGATTGCCAGCAATGACGCCTCGCCTTCTGCCAGGCGCTCTAAGGCGTGACCGAAAGTGGTGACGCCAGCGGCAGTGAGTGCTTCCGTAGGACGCGTTCCCAGCTCGAGCTCAATGATCGGGCGCTCGAGGGAGGTGCGCGCGGCTTGCCGGGCCTCGGCTTCTGCAACGTATTGCTGCCGGGCCTGCAATTTCTTATAGAAGCGATCCACCTGTCCTTCGGTGTCCACGATGCGTTGCTCACCGGTGAAGAACGGGTGACATTTCGAGCATACGTCGGTACGGATGACCTTGCGCGTCGAGCCGGTCGTCCAGGTGTTCCCGCATGCGCAAATGACCTGTGCATCGGTAAAAAAATTTGGATGGATGTTTTTCTTCATGATCAGATACCTTTAATTCGCTGTCTCAGCCTGCGCCTTCGGCTGGATTTCATCCGCCGGAATGACGCTGACGCGCTTGCGATCATCGCGCAGGTTTTCATACACTACCACGCCATTTGCGGTAGCAAAAAGGGTATCGTCGCGGCCGATGTCTACATTGCGACCAGGCTTGATGCGTGTGCCGCGCTGGCGCACCAGAATATTCCCGGAGAGCACCTTCTCACCACCATATTTCTTCACGCCCAGGCGTTGGCTTTGGCTGTCTCGACCGTTGCGGCTGGAACCGCCACCTTTCTTGTGTGCCATGGTTAATTCTCCTTCGATCCATCGATCGACGATCCTTGGATCGCAATCGATTCGATTTGCAAGCGGGTGTATTTCTGGCGATGTCCGGTCTTGCGGCGGATGCGTTTTTTAGGCTTGTAGCGAAAGACCACCAGCTTCGGACCTTTGACTTGCTCCGCAACCTTAGCCTGTACCCGCGCGCCAGTCACATAAGGCATGCCAACGCTGACATTGCCTTCCTCGGCGATCAGGAGCACATGCTCCAGATCGACCGGCTCGCCAATTTCTGCCGGGTAGAAATCCACATCGATGGAGCTACCCTCGACGGCTTTGTACTGTTTGCCGCCATCTTCGACGATCGCGTACTTCATGATAAGCTCCTCCAAGCTTCACTTCACCACACACGCCGCGCCGAGCCACCGGAAAGAGCGCTCGTCTTTGCCACAGAAACCCATCCGCAGCAGTGTGGGGAAGTTGGGGGTGATTGCCTGGCTCGAACCAGGCATACAAGATTGTGCCCCAGCAATGCTTGCCGGGGCAATGCGGGCTGTATTATACCGAGGTTGTCGGTAGATGTCAACGATTTGTTGGTGGAATTTTTGGGAGACAACCGAAATACTTGTAAAAGGTATATGACATTTATCATGTTTTTATATGACAAATGTCATGTTGCTGACGAATTACTTTTTGGCATAATATTAATCAGAGGCGTCGAAAAAGCATCCTCGCTGTGAAGCGAGGACGCAAAGCCCAGGATCTCTGCCTCACCACACCACACCACACCACATCTCACCTCATCTCGCCAAGGGATGGAGACCTCTAGGTTAGAGAAATGCCTTGCTTGAAATGCGTTTGCATTTATAAGTAAGTTTTATTTTGTCAATGGTTAATAATCCATCAGGGGAAAGGGGTGAACTTTATGTCTCTATATTGGCTGTTCCCGTGCACTTCATTCTCTGGGTACTGCCAGGTGTGTTATTAGGCGTCACAGCGTGGCCGCCAGCTTGCTGTGACGTCTTTTTGTCGATGAAATCGTGCGGTAATAACGGGCTACTGGATGTCAAACATGAATGAGCATTGCTTAACGGTTGATCTTAATAGTGAAAATAATGATTGTAATTTTAGGTCGTCAAAGGGTTAAAGCCAAAACAACTCCTGGAAGACCGAACGAAGGGGGTGACCTTGAAGGAAAACAGACCTGTCAGAACGCTGTAATGATTTCCGATGTCGGCAGGGCGGAGCACGGAACTTTTCACTTGGAGAGTAACTATGACAAACAACGCTAATACCGATCTTCGCAGGATCTTTTCCGTGATCCGCCGTTGGCTGTGGCTGATCTTGGGATGCACGTTGGTCGGCGGGGTTATTGCCTTCTCAGTCACCTCCTTGCTGCCTCCCGTTTATAAAGCCACTGCAACATTGCTTGTCGAACCATCTCAGGAGTCCAGCCCAAACGATTATAGCACCTTGATGGCTGGAGAACGGCTGGCGTTGACCTATAGCCAGATGCTCAAGGGGCCGCTAATCCTGGAGAAGGTTATCACCCGGTTGGGCTTGGATGAGACGCCAGAGGATTTATCCGAGAAAATCGTCGCTGAGCCGGTCGCAAATACACAATTGATTCGGTTAACGATCAGAGAATCTTCCCCTGAAAAAGTCACGTTGCTTGCCAATACGATTGCCGAGATATTCACTGACCATATTCAGGCTTTGCAAACGGATCGGTTTACAGATTTATTACAGAGTCTGCAAGACCAGATGAGTGCAGCTTCAACTCAGATGAATGAGACTGAGTCGACAATGGATGGCATAAGTGCCAGGATGATCGAGGAAGAGACAAAATTGGTTCGTCTGCAGACCTTTGTGGCTGAATTACGCGCTGATCTCCAGACCCTGCAGCAGAATCAAGAAGAATTACAATCAACCATCGACGAGGCGGCCAACAGTGTAATGATCGTGGAAGATGCCCAGGTACTCACGCAAGAAGATTCCTTCTTTTATGAAGCTACGGTGACTCTTCTGGTTGATCAAGTCCATGAGAGAAGCGGTGACAATTATGCCGCCATTCTTGCAAATGAGCGTCTCGCCCAGACATACGGAGAAATCCTGGCAGGACGGAAAGTTATGGAAGCGGCTATCTCGAGAATAAAATCCGATGAGAGCCCAGATGACCTGATGAATAAGGTCAAGGTCGAAACGGTTAGTGGTACGCAGTTGATCCGGCTTAGTGTTGAAGATACAAATGCTAACCAGGCCAAACTCTTAGCAGATGCAATTGCGGGAGCATTTCTTGACGAGATTCAGGTGCTCCTGACAGAACCCTATGTAACGCGGCTGGAGGCTTTACAAACCCACATAGATGACCTTTATGAGGGTATCGAGGCAACCCAGGCTGAGATTGAGAGCCTTTCCGCTGAGAAAATTCGAGCGGAGACCGAATTAGCGCGCCTCGAAAGCCGGCTTGTTGAGGATCGTAACGATTATCGAGCGCTGAAGCAAGATTATGAGCAGCTTCAGTTGACTGCAAATGACGCCTCGCAGGCTGTGTCGATTGTCGAACCAGCCCAATTGCCAGAGAGTCCAGAAGAAGACCGTGTGTTATATATTGGGCTGGCGGCTCTTACCTGTGCAGTGGTGGCAATTGGAATTGCCTTTCTATGGGAATATCTGGATGACACAATCCGTACCCCGGATGATATTAGTGATCTGACGGGCACAAGCACTCTGGCTATCATTGGGCAACTCCCGCAAGGCGAAGACGAGCTGGTCGTTCTGGCAAAACCTCGCTCTCCGTATGCCGAGGCCTTCCGAATGTTGGCGGCTAACATCCGGTTTTCTAGCCTTGACAAACCTTTGCAGTCTCTCCTGGTAACCAGTCCTTCCTCGCAAGAAGGGAAGTCGATTGTCCTGGCTAACCTGGCAGCGGCTATGGCAGGCTCGGGTCAACGCATCGTTGTGGTAGATGCAGATTTACGCCTGCCGCGGCTCCATCAAGTATTCAAGCTAGACGGTAAAGAAGGGTTAACTGACTCGCTAATCAATTCCAGCCTGGATGGAAACCTACAAGCTACGAAGATGGATGGATTGAAGGTGATCACCAGTGGGAAACTGCCCTCCAATCCAGTCGAGGTAATTGGTTCGGCGCACATGCGAATTTTTTTGAAGGAGTTTGAAGAAAAGACCGACCTGGTGATCATCGACAGCCCGCCCGTCCTCCCTGTTGCAGATGCGGCGATTTTAACCTCACTCGTGGACAGGGTGATTCTGGTGCTCCGCGCAGGTCAAACGCGCCACCGGGCTGCACAGCAAGCAGTGAAGAGTTTGCAACAGGCAGGTGCTCAGCAGATCTGGGTTGTGCTCAACGCAGTGCCTCATCACATGGATGGTTACAACAGTTATTACACAAATGAGCACGAGGACAAAAATAGCGGCGGTTCCACTTTGCAAGTATCGCTAGAGGGTGAAGAAAAGAATGCATCCCCGACCTTGGACTGAATGAAAATGCCCCTAGCAAGTGTAAGGAAATGGTTCATTAGTCGTACATAGATTTCGAATCACAACCCCAGATGATCGAGTTGGGTGGGGCACAAAGTGTAAATCTTTTGCGATTTTGCATGTTAGGGGCTGTGGCAACAATCATTGATTTTAGTCATGTTGGTCTGAATCATACAAATGGGGGTTGAGCCAAAAAACAAGGGGCGAAATGAACTTGGCATATTTTCCGAAAGACCGCTGAGACCGCCCTATTGAGTGGCTTGATGGATACACTGATTGAAAAACGAACCTTAATACGTGAATCGGGAAGAATATCCATCATAATCGGCCTGGGTACGGCTGCCAAAGTGATGGTCGATTTCGTCATGGCAGCCCAATTTGGATTGGGTTTTCAAACCGATGCATTTTTTGTGGCATACACGATCCCATTGATTTTCGAGTCGCTTATTTATCCCGCTTGCCAACATGGGTTCGTTCCAATTTTTGTCAAGTACATGGACCTGGAACAGACCGAAAATAAACGCGCTCTCTTCAGCACACTCTTTAACCTTGGATGGATGATCTGTTTGGGATTTTCGATCATTGGGATTATTGGGGCGGATCAACTCGTTTCGCTGCTTGCGCCAGGCCTGGATGGGATATCTCACCAGCTGGCGGTGCGGCTAACCCGGATTTTATTTCTTAGCTCCCTCATTGTGGGGCCCGCAGGTGTGATGCGGGCTTACCTGAATGCCCACCGTCACTTTACTGTTCCGGCAATGTTCGAGCTGATCCGAGGCTTGGCGGCCATTTCTATAATCCTATTTACGTCCCGATACCTGGGGATTGAGTCAGTTGCCTTGGGCTTTGCAGTGGGGGCGGGATTCCAATTTATTATCCTGGCAATAGCCGTCATGGTCCAGATTGGGTTTGATTTTCGCTGGGTGATGAGGCTGGCTCTGATCAAGTCATCCAGTGCACATCGTCTTTTCCTGGTCCATATCGGAAATTTCACTATTGTCCAGTCGGTCATGATCCTGCAACGAGTGATCGGATCTTTTCTGCCGCCAGGGAGCATCAGTGCAATCAGCTATGGCCATCGAATGGCTTCTGTGGTGGGAACATTATTATTTAGCGGTGTGGAGGTGGTTACATTCTCATCTCTAGCTGCGGACTTTGCCAAAGGCATGGCAGTGCATCTTCAAAGAGCCAAAGAAACCCTGTACACTGGTTTGAGACTGGGGTTGATTCTGGGCATTCCGGCGGCCGTAGGAATATTCACCTTGAGATACCCAATCACCCAAATCTTATTTGAAAGAGGCGCATTCGACAATTCGGATACATTGCTGGCGGCTCCAGTCTTGGGCTTATTTGCCTTAAGTATTCCATTTTATGGGCATTGGTTGCTCCTGGTTAACTATCTTTTTGCGGCGAACAGACCCAGGATGATTCTGGTATTGTCTGCTATCTTTGCCGCGACGAACCTGATCCTGGCTGAACCGTTGAGCAGACTCTTTGGGGCAACAGGCCTGGCAGGAACTTATGTGGGGGGGTTTGCCGCGGTGTATTTTTCGAGTTTTAGTCTAATCCGCGATGAATTGAAACCTTATTGGCGCACAATGTTCGGACTGGCCAGTAAAGCTTGTTGCGCTTCAATAATTATGGGGCTGGTATTGCTGGAAGTAAGTCAGAACATAATCAAATTCCTACGGCCGCTGTCAGACCTGCCTGATGTGATCTTGCTGTCCTTTTCACTGTTGATTTCGGGAGTTGCTGGGTTATCGATCTATTTCTGTGGAATATTGCTCTTTAGGGTGGAGGAAGCCATAGAACTAAAGAAGCACTTGAAAGGACGATGGTCAGCGAGGTTGGATTCTTCCACTGAATAACTCACAACCAGCAGGGAATCAACTGCGCGGGATTTAAATCGAAGTAAGGAGATCCTCTTTGATATCTAACAATTCAGAAATCATGGATCCAAATGTTTTCCATTCTAAGCACCGATGGATTTTAATAGTTTCGGTAGTCCTATTTCTATTGTTTATGTTATTAGCTGTTATCTTTCGTAATGAAAACGCGAACCAGCCGACGGATGTAACCGATTGGAAAGGGGCTTATGGAGCTCAGTATCCTTATATTGAGGACTACAATGAATTGTCTTCCAGAGGGATTAATTTAGTCGTAAACAACATAACAACTGAGCCGGGTGAATGGGAGAGATATTACCGCGCCATTGTGGAGCAAAATCTTGAAATTATTCCCGTCTTATGGGGAGCTGATCAAACGGCCTGGACCTGGAATAAAGAGGCTGAAGAATGGGAAATAGACATCAATCGATACCCGAATAGTAGAGGAGCGCAGTTCCTTCAATTTCTCAAAGAGCATCCAGCTTTTCTGGAGCATACATACGCCATCTATGCCTTTCACGAACCTTTCAATCCAGAAAATCCCAAGCTAGTCAGCCCTAGTAGAATACGAAAATTCTGGCTTCAGATTCATGAGGAAGAGTTTCCAAACCAGCGGTTACTGATCTATGGTGAATCGGTCAGTTGGAACAGCGCCTGCGCTAATGGATGCGTTGATTTTGATGCCATCGGCTTATACAATTTCACCAAATGTGGGTTAGGTGGGTTTGGTAAATACCGGATCATCGAGGCTGTCCCGGCGAAGGATGGATTATTGATCCGTCCAGGTTCGTGTACATCTGATAGACAAAGGATCATTCGAGCCGGAGAGGATTTGATCGATGCATTGTATGGATTTGCCCAGCAATCTCCGCCAGCTCCGGATGGCAGCCGGACAAGTTTCTTTGCCCTGATTCAGACCTTTGCACAATCTAACCCGGGCTTGAGCTACCGGATGCCGCGGGCGGATGAGATGTACGCGTGGAGCACCCAGATTGGGCTTCCCCAAGGAAATAAACTGGCAGGCATACAGTGGTATGTATTTCGATTCGAAGGGCTCTACGATCAGACACTTGGCGATGACCGGTACGATGAAAGGGGGGTAGATCGGTGGAAGACGATCTCCGATGTGGCGGATGCCCTTTATGGAGTCCAGGGTCAAAGACAATGATCGACGGGCGAGAGAATGGCAGGGTTCATCTTCAAGCGATGATCAGGCCAGGATTTTATCCAGCTCTGATCGGGCTCACGGTCTGTGTCTTGATCAGTATCACTCTAGTTGTAATAGCGCGGCAGCTGCCCGACGTTGACCTGCCTGGGACTATGCTCCTGGCGATTCCAGCGGTCGGGTTGATGATGGTATTGATTGGTGTGCTGAAATACGATTCGTTGGTTTTGACAGCATTCTGCCTAATTGGGTTTGTCCGTTTTGAGCCGGCCCCCTTCGATCTGCTACTGGTTTTGATTCTGGTAATCGGGTTGGTAACTGGTCAGTTAACCCCGCCGAACTTTAAAAGGAGTCCGCTGATTTGGTTGGGACTATGGGGGTTGGTTGTAGCGAATTTGCTCTCGACGCTTGCCAATGGAGTCAATTCAGCCAGCTTCCGCTTCCTGATGATTACATTATACGTGTTGGTATTATTCATGTTCGTGCGCATGTATGCGATTAATCCGCAGGCAATGCGTTGGCTACTGATCGGTTATACAATTGCGGCGATCTCGAACGCCATACCGGTGGTGCTGGGTTTCTTTGGCGTTTCTTTACCCATTTTAGTGGTGGCCTGGTCGACGCGAGGGGTAGGTTTTTTCAAAGACGCCAATGTGTTCGGGCCGTTTTTGGCGGTAGGAGCTTTTTGGCTGGTCGATTGGGTGATTCACCAGCCTAAACAACGATCAGAATATGCCTTATTATTGGTGGCAGCATTGGTAATGGGTATCGGTGCGATGCTATCACTCTCGCGGGGGGCTTGGATCAACATGTTTCTTTGCGGTTGTCTCTACCTTATGTTCCTTCTGCATCATTCTCCTAAAAAAGGCTTGTTTCTTATCGCAATTGGCTTGCTGTTGATTCTGGCAGCACTGGCCGTTTTTCAATCCCTGGGATTGAATGATGTTATCGTAGCTCACTCACATCTCCAGGACTATGATCGATTGCGATTCAATATTCAGCGAGAGGGGCTCATCACGGGATTTACTTCACCTTTAGGGGTGGGTCCGGCCGGTTGGCCAAACGCCCACAGCTTATATGTAAAGACCTTTGCCGAGCAAGGGTTCCTGGGATTGGTGGCATTGTGCATTTTAATCGGAGGATTAGTTTTTCCATTGGCAAAACAAGCCTTGAATAAGAGGGGGAAGACCAATATGATCACGGCTGGTGTGCTCCTGGCGATCATCGCTGGGCAACTAGTGAACAGCCTCGTAATTGATTCGATCCATTGGCGGCATCTTTGGGTTGTATTTGGATTAGCCTGGGCGTATCTCGATATGCAGGAGGAGAAAAAGGAAGAACCGGTAGCAACCAGTAAAGTGGAGCAGTCTGGAATTATAGGGTGTCAGCCATGATTAAAACGCTTCAAATCACAGGCAACTCTACTTACGGCGGGGCGGGATACCTGATCCTGCGCTGGTGCCGGTACCTGCTTTCTCAAGGTTGGGGGGTAGATATTCTGGCCACAGATCCTTATTGGGTCAGTATACTAAAGACCGTCCCTGGTTTGCGTGTGATTGAAGATATCTATATCCCCCGAGATATTGCTCTGCTGAAAGACATGCAAGCGTTTGTAAAGTTATTGCGCCTGATCAGGCAAGAAGAATACGATGTCGTGCATACCTACACAGCTACACCTGGTTTTTTGGGCAGGCTAGCTGCCCGCCTGGCCGGAACACCCGTGATCTTGCACCACCAGGCTGGATGGACCGTGACTGAGTTCTCAACTCTAAAGGAGCGAATTCTCTACACACCACTCGAATACCTGGCCACACTGGCATCCAGCAAAGCAATCTGCGTCAGCCATGCAGTAGAGGAACAGGCAGGCTGGCTCCACATTGCACCCCTGAGGAAATTGATCGTGATTTGTAATGGTATCGAACCCGAACCGTTCATAACCGCTTCTCATGATAATAGCCGGGAAACGCTGAGGCGCATGTGGGGATTTTCTGACGATTATATATTAATTGGCAGCACTGGCCGCCTCTCACTGCAGAAGGATAATGGTAGCCTGGTTGAGGCAATGTTTCACTTGAGGGCTCTAGTGCCCGATGTACCGTTTTCGTTATTGGTGGCAGGCGATGGACCTGAGCGAGAGAAACTGGAGAAGATGGTAGAGAGCTTCGAGCTTGGCAATCAGGTGAAGTTTGTCGGTTTTGTGAAAGACATCCCGGCTTTTCTGGCTTCGCTTGATGTGTTTGTTAGCCCTTCTCTTTGGGAAGGGATGTCGATATCCATATTAGAGGCAATGGCGGCTGCCAAACCAATCGTTGCGACATCCATCTTGCCAAATGCGGAACTCATTGAGCACGAGCGCACCGGGCTGCTGGTCGACCCCCGGGCGCCTGAACAGATTACCCAGGCAATTGCTCGTTTTGTGCTTGAACCTCACCTTGCCAAGGAGTGTGGAGAAGCTGCTCGCCAGTTTGCCATTGATCGCTATACGATTGAGCGTATGTTTCAAGAAACCTGGGATTTATACCAGGCCTTGTTATTTCAGCAGAATGTTAATGCCCACAGATCCAGGCGCAATACAAGCAAGCGCGCAGAGAGGGATATCTTATGAACCCAGAGGTATTCGCTGAATGGCTGCGCCGCCGGGGTCACCGGGTGATCCGCAGTTTTCGAAAACACCCTTGATATGCCGTCGAGAGTCGTCGCGGCGGGGAACCCAGTTCGTGCAATACGGCAGCTTTTTCTCTACAAATTTCTCGATTAGTGGTTTTGCTAAAAAATTCGGCCCATCCACTACTCAATGAGAGTAAACAGGCCTATTTATTAATGGTAAAAATATACTATTTTCGGCCACATATGGAACAGCCAAATGAGCGGCGATAGCAGTTGTAGCCTTCATTTGCTCTAGTAAATAATCTGGATTTATATAGGCGATACTATCTCGTGCCGTGTGATAGTATGGATTACGTTCTCCCTCATTGTAATTCTCGATTTGTACTGCGGCTGTTATTCCCTTCTCACGGAAAGGACCTTCATCACCTCATGTACAGCCAGGGACAAGCCTGGGCACCAGGTCGAGTTGATACATATTGATAATCTCGCTTAGCCTCTGAGTAAATACAAAAGAAGGCTGATGATTTCCGGACCAAAGCTCCATCACCTCATCCTCGTTTGCATCATAACCTACCATGTCCATACTGACAACACAATTGATAGCGCTTAATTCTATCGTGGAAAGCTGATCGAGGTAGTCTCGGATACCAAGAGCTCCTTGCTCCTCTCCAGTTGAAAAGAGCAGAACCACCGTACGATCAAATGTGTAATGACTCAGAACCCTTGCTAGCTCCAAGAGATCAACTACACCGCTCCCATCATCATCAGCAGCAGGGAAACGTGTTGCCCCAGCCAGCTTAACTCCATCCAAATGCGCGACAAAGTATATCTCTTCGCCTGGATTCACTATGCCTGGTTTCCTGGCAATCAGGTGCTGATCGGCCCAGCCAGAGCGAGACCAATCTCGTATCTCAACCGAATAACCCAGGCTGACAAGTTCTCCATAAACATAATCCATTGCCCATTGGAGCCCTTCACTGCCAGTTAACCGGTTTTGAATAGTGGAACATTCGTTGTCAATGCAGACTGGTTCTTCACCAGTAAGTCGTCGTAGGTCGTTCAGAGCCCTGTCGATATTGATATGCCCCATCATCTCCCGAACAATCTCTTCCGAAGGAACTACTGTTGTGCGTGAGATATGAGGATTCGAACTGGTCGGGGTCTGGAGGGGTTTTAATATCGGGGTGGGAGCGCATCCAAGGTAAGAAGCAAGAAAAATGCTCGCGATAAGACCCAATCGGTAAATATACTTATTTGGGATAAAAAAATTCTTCATGGTGTGCTTATCCCATAAATTCATTATATACTGGAATTAATTCTCATTACATTAATATGATTATGAACCAGGATTGCCCCCACCTATGTATGTCAGGTTGATGGCGCAATTTTTACGCGCCTAAAAATGTCAGCGCCGTAGTTCTGATGACCGAATAGTTTGAATATTTATTGTTAGAAGTTGCCTTGACCCAAAAGGGATAGGAGAAGAGCCATGAACGCTGACATCTATGCCGAATGGATGCGCCGCCAGGGGCACCAGGTCATTCGCACCGAGAGCAGTTATTGGTACGACGCCGGGCCGCGCGTTTTCCAGGCTTATCCCTACCATTGGACCATCGAACCTACAGAGGCAGAGCTCAGAAATCTTCTTCTGGACCACAACGCGATTGCGCTGCGCTATTCCGCTCCCATTAACAGCAGGCACGGGATGGTAAGCTACCATGTGGTTTGCGAAAATAGCCATTACGATCTGGCGACTTTGAGCAGGCAAGCGAAGCAGAACGTCCGGCGCGGGCTCGAGTTCGCCAGTTTCGAGCAGATCTCCCTTGCCAGGTTTGCGGAAGAAGGCTGGCGGCTTCGCCAGGATACTTTAGAACGCCAGGGGAGGGTGGGTGCTGAAAGCGAAGAAAATTGGCGCCGGATGTGCACGAGTGCAGAAGGCTTGCCTGGTTTTGAAGTTTGGGCCGCGACCCACGACGGAAAATTAGCCGCGACTTTTCTGGCGTTCCAATGCGATGATGTATATACCCTTCCGCTCGAGCAAAGTGCCACGGAATTCTTGGAAAACCGTGTGAACAATGCAATTTTTTACTACGTCACCCATCAGGCGATCAACCGCCATGGGGTATCTCGCGTTTTCTTCTGCCTGCATTCATTGGATGCGCCGTGTAGCGTTGACCAGTTCAAATTCCGTATGGGCTACACGGCAAAACCCGTCCGGCAGCATGTGATGTTTCATCCCTGGCTTGAGCCTTTCGCCAATCCATTGGCTCACACACTCGTTTCAAGATTGTTAATGCGCAATCATAGCAACGCCACCTTAGCAAAATTAGAAGGCATGCTCCGCTTCAGCCTGCAAGGAAAGCTCCCGATAGATAAACAGGAATGGCCGGATTGCTTGGCCGAGTACAAGACGATTTTCCTTAGTCCTCAGCCTGTCTTTGAACAGGGAACTACCCAAGGAGTTAACACACATGCCTGAAATGGGTGATCCGTTGGCTGGCTTGAGAGAATGCCAGCTTCATTGCCTGCCTCGCTTTGCTGAAGGCACTGCTGAGGTTGGCCCTCAACCTTTCGTAAAGCGGCTTAAACGTAAATTTGCCAGCCCCTGGAACCATTGCGTCAAAAAGTGGTTAAAGCGATTTACGCGCTGGTCTGCAGGTTGGTCTTCCCGGTTTACGGCGACGGCTGATCCTACGACTACTCCAGTGGTTAATTCAACAACTGCTCATTTGAATGTAGGAGATTGGGTCCTGGTCCGCCCTCGGGAGGAGATCGAAGCCACCTTGGACAGATGGAAAGAGCAAAAAGGTTGCGCTTTCCTGGAATATATGTGGCAGTACTGCGGAACAACCCAGCAGGTGCTCCAACCGATGGAACGCTTCCTGGATGAGCGCGATTATAAAGTAAAGAAGGTGAAAGGGGTTGTCCTGCTGAAGGACATCCTCTGTAAAGGTACGCCGGTTTTTGGTCGCTGTGACCGTTGCTGTCATTTGTTCTGGCGTGAAGAGTGGCTTGAAAGGATTGAAACTCCGTAGAAACACGAAATTTTGTGGTTAATCAGTTCGCCAATCCTCGCAACCCCGAGGTCCATTATCAGCAGACTGGACCGGAAATCTGGCAAGATGTCAATGGTGAGGTTGATGTCTTTGTGGCGGGAATCGGCAGCGGCGGTACTCTGCAAGGCATCGGTAAGTTCCTGATAGAGATGAACCCTAAGGTGAAGATTGTGGCTGTCGAGCCGCGTAATTGCACCTCCCTGCTGGGAAGAGAACCTGGGCTCCATAAAATCCAGTTTACTATAAATATACATGAAGGATTAATAAAAAGGGTCTATAAACCGACAGTTTGGATGATTGGGGTAGGCGATGTTCACAAGAACATTTGATTTTCCATCTGTTATAACCCACGATGTTAATCGGTTTCGCGATGCGATCAAGAGGGCTTTCGATGTTGTCATTTCAGCCTTTGTGTTGATCATCCTTGCCCCGTTCTTAGGGCTCATCGCATTTGCTATTTGTCGTAATTCTTCTGGTCCGGCAATCTATCGCGGCGTTCGAGTGGGTCGTGGGGGGAAACCTTTTAAAATGCTCAAGTTCCGCACGATGTACGAAGACCCAGCCAGCTATGCTGGTCCCCGGGTCACCGCCCATGACGACCCGCGGGTTACCCGTCTTGGTCGTTGGTTGCGCGATACGAAGCTGAATGAATTACCTCAGTTTTGGAATGTCCTGAAAGGGGAAATGAGCCTGGTGGGGCCGCGCCCGGAAGACCCCTCGATTGCAATGACCTGGCCGCGTAATATATGGGAAGAAGTTCTCTCAGTACGGCCCGGAATTACGAGTCCAGCCTCTATCCAATATCATAATGAGGAGGCGTTGCTGACATATAGTGGTGTGTTACAAAAATATATCCAGGATTTGGGTCCTGACAAAATGCGATTGGACCAGCTATACGTCCGTTATCGCTCGTTTGGCCTCGATCTGGATATCCTTTTATGGACTGCGTTGATTCTCATACCCAAAATAGGCTCCAAATCTCTTCCGGAAGATTTACTGTTTGTGGGTCCGTTTTCTCGATTGATCCACCGGTATCTGAACTGGTTCACAATCGATTTGTTGGTCACTTTTACCGCCATCAGCCTTACTGGGCTTATCTGGCGTGCCTTTGGACCATTGCATATTGGATGGATTAAAGCCGCTGCCATAGCCTTTGGGTTTGCTACAATATTTAGCTTAATTGGTGCAATCTTGGGCGTGAATCGCATCGCCTGGTCAAAAGCCTCATTTGCTGACGCGTATGACCTGTTACCCGCCTGGCTAATCGCTTTCATAATCGCAAGCCTGGCTAATTGGCAGATGACCTTACTCCCTTGGGTTTTGGTTATCGTGGCATCCATAATTGCACTTGGTGGGTTTAATCTGGTCAGGTACCGCAGTCGTTTGATTACAGCGCTACTTGTTTCGATCTTGCGTCGTACAGGTGGTGCATCGGAGGCTCGAGAACGAGTGTTAATTGTTGGATCTGGGAGGACTGCTGAGCATATCGCCTGGCTTTTAGATCACCCGACATATGCCAGGAAGTTTCAGGTGGTTGGTTTTGTGGAAGATGATCTGCTGGATAAGGGGATGCGCATCTACGGCGCACAAGTCGTTGGCGCATGCCAGGATCTGATCCAGCTTGTTAAAAAACATGATGTGGGATTGATATTTTTAGCCGACCATCGTCTTACCTATAATCAATATCATTCCATCGAAGAGGCTTGTTACGACCTTCCAGCTAAGATCATGTTGGTTCCAGACATCTTTGGGTCATTAAATAACCTACTCGAAGATATGCCTGTACATATATCGACTGGAGAGGATTGCCTGGAAAAGCCCGAATTTTGTTGTCAACGATGCCTGGCGAGATATGGTGCTCCGGAGATTGAGGATGAGACGGAGGCTAGCTATGAAACATAGAGACAATAAGACGATCTTGGTAACTGGTGGTGCGGGTTATATTGGGTCGACACTGGTCCGGATGCTCCTTCAAAAAGGTTATCGGGTTGTCTGCGTAGACAAATTAAAATTTGGGGGTGCATCACTGGTTGATATTTGGGGCGATCCAAACTTCGTTCTTCACAATATTGACATCACGGATTCCAAGGCACTTGATGATGTTTTCAAGCAATATGATATTTACGCAGTCGTCCACCTAGCGGCCATCGTTGGGGATCCGGCTTGTAAATTAGAACCAGAACTCGCCACGCGGACCAATCTTGAGGCCTCTATTCATCTCCTTGAGAATGCAATACGGTTCCAGGTCAGGAATTTCGTATTTGCTTCTACATGTAGCAATTATGGCAAGATGAAAGATCCAAACGGTTTCGTCGATGAATCATCTCCCTTAAGGCCGATTTCATTATATGCCGAGCTGAAGGTGGAATTTGAAACCATATTATTGAAACAAAAGACAATTAATTCGTTCTGCCCGACAGTATTAAGGTTTGCTACCGTCTATGGAATCTCACCGCGGATGAGATTTGATTTGACCGTCAATGAATTTACTAAGGAGCTTGCTTTAGGCAGGGAATTATCGGTATTTGGAGAGCAGTTTAGGAGACCATATTGTCACGTTAGGGACATCTCCCAGGCGATAATGAGGGTTGTAAGCTTTCCAGACAATAGAGTGTCTTACGAGATATTTAATGTTGGCGACACTTCCCAAAATTACACAAAAAAGATGGTGGTTAATGAAATTATGAAGGAAATACCGGATGGGCAGGTTAAATATGTGCCAAGAGATGAAGATCCAAGGGATTATTGCGTCTGTTTTGAAAAAATCAAAAACGTGCTTGGTTACGATATAACCAGGACAGTTCCGCAAGGAATTCGAGAAATTCTTACAAGCCTGCGAATGGGCATCATTGAAAATCCGGATAGTCAAATATATTACAACACGCCTGCAGTTGGTGCCATTTAATTTTGATGTTCGCGGGTCCAGGTTAACCGATCTCGGTAAACGGAGGAAAGATAAAAAAATGAAAGCGGTTATTCTCACTGGTGGCAAGGGTACCCGCCTGGCTCCTTACACAACTATCTTACCGAAGCCACTCATGCCAATTGGCGATATGCCCATCCTGGAGATTTTGCTGCGCCAGTTGAAACGCTCGGGGATCGATGAAGTGATTATCACGGTCGGGCATTTGGCTGAGCTGATCCGTGCTTTTTTCCAGGATGGCACGCGCCTGGGGTTGCATATCAGCTACAGTTTCGAAGACCACCCGCTTGGCACCGCTGGTCCACTTTCTTTGTTAAATGGGCTGGATGATACTTTCCTGGTCATGAATGGGGATGTGCTGACCACGCTGGATTTTTGCATCCTGATTGATTACCATCGGAGCCATCATGCCATTGCCACCATCGCCGCAAATGATAGAAAAACGCGCATCGATTTCGGCGTCATCCAAATCAATCAAGATTATGAAGTTGTTGGGTATATTGAAAAGCCGACCTATGATTTCTACGTCAGCATGGGGATCTATGTTTTTGAACCGTGTGTGCTTTCGTACATTCCCCATTACAAGTACCTGGACTTTCCTGACCTGGTGCTGAAGTTGATCCAAGCAGGTGAGCGTGTCATGAGCTATCCTTACCAGGGTTACTGGATGGATTTGGGTCGCATCAGTGATTACGAGCAAGCCGTGACTGAGTTCGACCAGCTGCGACCAATTTTGTTAGGTGATGGTTTTGAGCCAACCAGAGCTCAGTTGGAACATGTGCCGATAGTTAATAACCTTTGAGCTCTCCCCTTTAATCATGAACGAGCTGCTCTAGTTGATGCAGACTGCCTGCAACCGTTTATTATTCTGGATATTCTGTTAGAAAAAAGTAGAGAAAATATGGAACTGCGCATACCACTTTCGGATCTAGATTTTGGTCCTGAGGAAGAACAAGCAGTCCTTGATGTACTCCGGCGGCGCTGGTTGACAATGGGCGCCATAACCCAGGAATTTGAAAAAGAGTTCGCCGATTTTGTGGGAGCAAATAACGCTATTGCAGTCTCAAACGGCACAGATGCCTTGCATCTGGCTGCCCTGGCGCTGGGGATTGGGCCTGGCGACGAGGTAATCGTACCAGCCCTGACCTTTGTGGCAACCGCCAACGCAGTGCTCTACACCAACGCCGAGGTCCATTTTGCCGACATTATTGGGGATGAGAATCTGAACGTCTCACCGCAAGAGATCGAGAAACAGATCACATCCCAAACTAAGGCTATCTTTCTAGTTCATTATGGTGGTTACCCCTGTCGGATGCCCGAGATCGTAGAGATAGCCAGGTGTCACAACCTGGTTATCGTGGAAGACGCTGCTCATGCTCCGGGTGCTGCGATCGATGACCGCTCCCTGGGCACCTGGGGGGATATCGGTTGTTTCAGTTTTTTCTCAAATAAGAACCTTGCTACTGGCGAAGGCGGTATGGTGGTCACGAACCGTGATGACCTGGCAGCTAAAGTACGCTCTCTGCGCTCGCACGGAATGACCACCCTTACCTGGGACCGTTACCACGGTCATGCTTACACGTATGATGTGGTTGCCCTTGGGCACAACTATCGCATCGATGAAATCCGCTCGGCGCTCGGTTTGGTGCAGTTGCACAAATTGGCTAAAAATAACGCCCGTCGTCAGGTGATCACCGCGCGTTACCGGCAAGGTATAAAAGGTAAAGAATTTGCCGGCGTCGAACTGCCATTTTTAAATTCTACCGGAGTTTCATCCTGCCATATCTTTCCGATTCTGCTCCCGGAGGATGCTGATCGCCAGGTGTTTATGGATGCTATGCGCGCGAGAGGAATTCAGACCAGCATCCATTATCCACCGATTCACCATTTTAGCTATTATCGCAAGCGTTATCCTGGTATTTCGCTTCCGATTACAGAAGCAGTAGCCCGTCGAGAAGTTACTTTGCCTCTCTATCCGACGCTGAAAGACACCGATGTCGATTATGTGATCGTTTCATCGAGTGAGGCCTTGACTGTTGCTCGAAGCTGTGCTGCTAACCCCGTGCCAGATAGTGTCTGACAAAAGTATTCACCTTTGATCCAGGAATCCCCTTGTTTACGCAGGGGGATTTTTGTTTTACGCTTTACCTACAGATGAAGCTCATACTCCTTCATGATCTGGGTCATGATTTGCAAATCTTTCGGAGAGATTTTCACGAATTCAAAGCCTGTATTATAAAATTGAGGGGCGATCGCTTCTGGCTTGCTCCAGATACAGCGCGCATCGAACTCCAGATGTCCCTTCGAGAATAAAGCTTTCGTTAGATTCATCTGAAGGTGATACAGCTTGCCAATCTCTAGAGGCGTTTCACCGATGATCAAGGCGCCTTCAGGAGTCAGGTTAGCCAGTTGACCCAGAATCTTACCCGTATCACGGTCGAACAGGCGGGTGAACAAGACGAGATAAGTACGCTTGAATTTTCGCCGGTTTTGCATAGCCTATCCTTTTATTGCCAGTAGTTTAATGGCCCTTGTAGCGATGAAAGTCGGGATGAATTTGGAGAGCAAGATATCCGGATCGTAATCCTCGTAAAAACCAGCTAACAAGAACCCGGCCTCGATCTGGCCTGCGATTTGATCTTCCAGGCTGTGACCGAACTCAAGGGGCCAACCTTCATCAAGGTATTTCTTTCGTCGATCCTCCTCCAGGCTGGTAATATCCGAGTAAGGGATCGTATAGCGGACTTCTAGCCGACTGTGTTGCTCCATCACATCGTAATCGAAGAGGTAATGCACCGGGTTCACAAAACCGGCCAGGAGCGCTCCACCTGGGCGTAGCACCCGGTACGCCTCACGCCAGACCTGTCGTACGGCAGAGACGAATAGGTTCGAGACCGGGTGGAAAATCAGGTCGAAGCTGGGGCCGGGGAACATGGATAGGTCGGCCATGTCGCCTTCCACCAATTGGATGGACAGGCTTTCCCTTTCTGCAACCATTCGATCTCGCTCGAGCTGTGCAGGCGAGTTATCCAGGACGGTGACCTCCGCCCCTACGGCTGCCAGCACCGGCCCTTGTTGCCCGCCTGCCGATGCCAGGCACAACACCCTTTGGCCGTGCAGGCTTGCCGGGAACCAGGCCCGAGGCGTCGCTTTCGTCGGTGTGAGCAAGATGGACCATTCGCCGCGCCGCGCGGCTGCAATGACCTCTGGACTGACCGGCACGGTCCACGGGTTGCCTTGCTCAACCTGGCGATTCCAAGCCTGACGATTGTAAGCTCGAATATCCATAAGGTTTCACCAGTCAGAACACATCAACAATATCTTAATCAGGAGCAGTTAGTGCAGACCAGCCATGGAAAGCACTTTCGCCCCTCGGATCTTGCGCTGCTTCAATTCCACCAAGGCCAGGTTAGCCTGCTCCAGCTTGTATTCCTGATATTCTGGGCGGATGGGTATCCGTCCAGCCAGCTCGAGGAATTCGCTCACATCGCGGCGACTGACATTGGCCACGCTCTTGATCTCCTTCTCCATCCACAAATGGGTTGGATAATCCAGTTTGAGCAGCTCCGCCTGATCTGCCTTCTCTTTGCGA
>MGNS01000150.1:40654-49090 GCA_001795165.1 Chloroflexi bacterium RBG_16_57_11 | reverse complement strand
GCCCGGCGCCAGATTGCTCAGCGCCGCCAGGATTGGTCGCCAGGCCGGGGTGGTATCGATGATGCAATCCAGTTTTTCCGGCGCTTCTTCACCGATTTCTCCGCTCCATATTGCACCCAGCTCGGTGGCGAAAGCACGCTCGGCCGGGCTGCGGGAGAATACATAAACACCTACCCCAGGATATGCATGCCGGACCAGCTTCAAGACGATGTGCGCCGAGGCCCCAAACCCGGTCAGACCCAGGTTTTGACCCTCTTGTAGCCCGGTTAACCGGAGTGAGCGATATCCGATCGCCCCGGCGCATAACAGCGGCGCAGCCTCGGCATCGCTGAACACTTCTGGTATGCGAAAGGCGAATTTCTCCGGTACGGTCATGAATTCCGCATATCCCCCATCGACATCCCGGCCGGTCGCTAGAAAGTCCGCGCACAGATTCTCGTCGCCTTTCAGACAGTGATGGCATACGCCGCAAGCGGAGTGAATCCAGGCTATCCCAACCCGATCTCCTGGCTGAAAGTGGCCTACGTTTGTGCCCATTTCCACAACTCTACCAATTACCTGGTGCCCCGGTATGATTGGGTAGCGTGGTGGCGGAGTGCGCCCCTCGATTTCATCGAGCTCCGTGTGGCACACCCCACAGGCCGATACGCGCACCAGGATCTCTCCCTCCCCTGGTGATGGCACGGGGAGGTCGGCTAACACCAGGGGTGTGTCCGTTTGGGTCAGATTCCAAATGCCTGAGAGGGTCATCGCTTTCATTGCATTTATTTCCTAGGATTCCCTATGATCCTTTGATTTTCGAGATTGGAAAAAATAAACCATCAGGATGATCAGGATCGCCAGGAGGCCTCCGCCGATGACGAGGGGCACTAAATATGGGAAGCGTTGGGGATTGAAGGCCGTCTGGTTGCTGGTGGTTTGTGCTGCTTGAGCTGGAGGAACGGGTGTTTGGGCGGGGGTGGGTGTCGCCGTGCCGATCACGCTCGCTTCTGGCAGGATCGTGGCGATCTCGGTGAGCTGACCCTGGAGAGTAAAATTCCCCAGGTTGGATATCAGCGCTTTACCATGTTTCACCAGGACCAGATCGCCCTGTAATTGCCAGTTCTGGTCCGCATCGACCAGGAAGTTCGCGGCTTGTTCTACACCCCCATCGCTCGTGCCAGTGACGGCCAGTAAAGCATGCTCCGCGCTCCAGGGGGATTGGATGAACTGTAGATAGCCCAAATCGATATTCTCCGACAAGCGAAACACGACCTTATCGATCATTTGCTGGATACCGTCTGTTCCTGTCCAGAAAGGTTGTGGTAAAAATTCGTTCGCAGCCTGGAGGACAGGATTTCGTGTCGGCCGCCCGATCACAATGAGGTGATGGCTGGACTTGTCTGTGTCGGACAGATCGCCCAGGGAAGCTGCTGGCTGGAAACTATCCTGGGCAGTCGATGCCGCCAGGTAAGAGCTGATACGCATCGCTTGAGTTAATTCAAGATCGGATGGCTTCTCTGGAAGTGAAAGAAGCACATCGCCAAGATTGGGTTTTGCGATGAAGGGTAATGGCCAGAAATCCAGCTTCAAGTAGTTGGCGAGATCTTTTTCGGAATGAGCCAGGTGTAGCGAGGATTGCGAATCGATCCGCAACCACGACTCGCTCGATTCAGGATCGGCGCACGGATCAGGAAGCATGAGCTGTACCCTCACCAGGAGCGTATTCGCCCTCCCTGGACGAGAGCTGTTAGCGGGGAGGGGACCGATCAGCTCGCCGGTGGTTGCGTTGCTTTCGTCCAGAGCAACGCTGGCGATTGGAGTGGTGTTGAAAAACAGGGTGATCGCCGAGCGGTCAGGATCGAGCAGTGGAGAATGGGAAAAGAGCAGGCGCACATACGCCTCATTCGTGAACGACCAGCCCAGCGGGAGGTCGAAGCTGTAATAGATTTCTCGAAGCCCGGTGCCAGATACAGTAATATCTCTATAGCCCAGCTCGGCCAGCGTGACGTCGAGCGATTGCTCCTGTACCGTTTCGCCAGATGGGAGCAGGTCCTGCACAAACGCAGTCTTTCCAATCATGCCGGGAAAGCTCGGCGTCATACCAATCGCCCGACCGGCTTTCAGAACTGCCTCATCGGTCAGGCCGCTAACGATTAACAGAGCCTTATCTGCTTGCCAGGGGGAGGGCAGCAGCTGAATAACGCCATCTGTTTCGGCGATCGCGCGGCCATCCTGGACGAAGAACACATCGCTGGGTGGTTGGGTAACCTGTGTATTGGGCTCAACCCCGGTCGCTAACCTGGTTTGTAGCGTGCTTACATTGACGACCTCTTCGCCTTGGAGTAATTCCGCAGTGATAAAAATCGATCCAGGGTCGGTTGTTTGAGGAGCATCGAACGTCAGCGTGTAATCTGCAGTTGCTGCTGGTGCAAGCGAGCCTGTTTCCCACAGGACCTGGTTGTCGACCTGCTGGCAATCAGGTTCACATGTGTATTCCACTACTCCTGGCGGCAGCTCGACGCGCAGGGATAGGTCATCTGCTGGCTGGGATTCCGGATTCATAACCTGAATTTTGTACGTTAGGCTACTGGTGGGTTCTGCTGCACCTGGGCCTGAGATGGTCAGCTCGTATCGGCGAGGGTGTAAGGAGGCTCGCAATTCATCATTCTCGTTTAAAGATGCGATCAGCTTGTTGTCCTCTGGCGTGCCGATGATGATGCCATTTTCGGAAAATGGTAGCCCCGGAGGCTGATCCAGCGTGGTGGTGGTCGTGATCGCGACCCGGTTATTGGACAGGTTGCCTAAACCAGAAGCGATGGCCAGGCCAGCCTCGATGGTTGATTGTGTGGCGTTCTCGGGCAGCGCGATCAAGACCGCATTGGGTAAGAATGTGCGTTGAAAGAACGGTGAAGGGTATGACGCCAGATCGAGCGCCAGAGGATCTGGAACATAATACAGGTTGATGGTCGATTCTTTGAAAACAGTCAGGGAGCTGAATTGGGTGTTCTCACATGGACCGTAGACGTGAAAAAATACCTCCAGGCGATCACGCTCGGAGATGCGTTGCGGCCACACATCTGGAATTGGAATCGATAAGGTGTGCGGTCCTGGTTCGGTCAGGTTGGCTTGATAAATTAATACTTCGTTGAGCTGGACCTGGATATTGGCAATTGCGAAATAAGTTACGAAACCCGTACCGGTCTGTGGACTCACCAGCCGGGCCCTCTCGGTATTAACATAGTTCACTTCTAAAGTAATCAAGCCTCCTGGTAGTATTTTCCAATGAAGGGGCAGCCCAATGTCATAAGCTGCATAACCATACGGCCCAGTAAGCACAACATCTTCATAGCCCCAATCCGCCAGGGCCAGGTTGATGGATAACGCTTGATCGCCTGTATCGGAAACAGGAGTGGGAGATGGGGTAGGAGCGGGGGTTTGGGCGGCTCCGGGATGGGTCAGGCTGAAAAAGCCGAATCCCAGGATTATTGAAAGCATCAGACGATATAGCGGGCGAGAAATTTTTTTCATGGGTTTGTCCTCATATCAAAAAACGGCGATCAAGAAAAAATTTTTTTACAGTTCATGTAAATCAATTCTGAATATCGGGGTCTTCATTTTCTACCTGAGAGTCATGCGTCTCTGTGGCATAGATTAACGCCAGACGCTCAGGAATTAATCTGCGCGCCAGCTGTGGCAATTGGCTGAGGTCCCACAGTCTTAAAGCCTGGCCCAAAAGTAGATAAACCGGGATTGCTGCCAGGGCCAACCAAAAGGATTTGAAATACCAGACGGCAAAAATTGCGCTCGTATACAGGGCAGTGCTGATCAAAAAACTGCGCATAGCAAGCGCGGAATGTTTTGGTAAGCGCCTGCGCATATAAAAAGCGTGGAGCAGGGCATATCCCAGCCAGGAGCCCACATTACTCCAGGCGGCGCCGTATACCCCAAAACGCGACACCAGGAAGATCGCTGAAGGGATGTAGAATAAGGTGGTCCAAAACTTGGCGTTGCGGTTCGCTTGTGGATAATCCACGGCGATGGTCAACGAGCTGTTGACGACCTCGATTGAGCTGATGATGTTTGTTATCGATAGAATCATTACCAGGAAGGGGACCATTTGATACTCGCTGGTAAACAATATCGGGGTCAACGGTCTGGAGATGGCAATCACCCCAAAGCTCAGAATCGAAAAAAAAGCCAGGTTCAAGGAAGTCACCTGTCGATAATGACTGAATTCATTGTAGTAGCCACCCGCAAAGGTGACCAGGAAAACTCGAGACAGTATGGTGATAGGCTGGTCCATCAGGCCGATAAAAGTAAAGGCGGCTGCGTATTCGGCCAGTGCGCTGTAGCCTAATTGATTTCGAAGGATCAACTGATCACTCTGGTGGCTCATTATGCCCAGGATATCTACAGCCCACAAAGGAACCGCGAGCATGATGAGTGTGCGAAAACCGCCGGATTGATAAAATCCAATCACCTGCCGTGGTTTCCACTCGGCAGCATACCGCCGGCCAAAGTACAGCAAGACACCCAAAGCCAGCAGGATGTACGTGATCGCCATCCCCCACACAGGCGCTTTGTAACTGCGTGTCAGTTGGATCAAAAGCAGGATGCAAACGGCCTGCAACGCGGCTGCGATAATCAGCGCACTCACCTCCCGTTTTTGATCGAGTTGGCCGCGCAATGTGGCAGTAGCCAGCTCGAAAATCGTCGCAGGGCCTAACGCGATCAGGATCATTACGTAAATCCAGTCCAGTTTTTGATTGAGAACCCCGGCAAGGATGGTGAGGATGAGTGAAGCGGCCACAAAGAACACCAGCACCCCGGTCACAAGTGGGGTAAACGACTTTTCTTCCTTGCGAGCTGCAACCTCTTTCGCCAGGGTCCGCTTTAGTCCAAGGGCCAACAATGCTCCACCCAGCAAAAGGACCGTATTGAAATAAGCGTAGCTGCCAAGCGCCTCCTTGGGAAGTGTCTTTGCTATCAAGGACTTGACCCCAATTCGCATCCCACTCATTACGAGAGCTGCGACGTAAAGGCCAACCGAGTAGGAGAGAACTTTCTTGAACATGATCGGCTTGCGCTTCAACCTGGGTGGCCCATGCCGGGTGGTTTTTGGAGAAGATATGGCAACATGCGTTCCACCACCCGGTCCCAATTTAATTCTTCTGTCACTCGTCTGGCGCCTGCCTCACCCATTTGCTGTCGCTTTTTTGGATTGCTTAACAAATCCAGGATGCAGTCCGCCAAAATATCCGGGCGGTCTGGCGGTATTACATAACCGGTCTCTCGATCGATTACCAGCTCAGCAATCCCGCCTGCCGTGGTTACAATGCAGGGCAGACGATAGCCCATAGCCTCGGTCACCACGTTACCGCACGGCTCGAAGCGCGCGGGCAGTACGAAGAGGCTGGCCTGTTCGTAAAGCCTCCGGAGGTGGCTGCGATCTGTAACCTTACCCTGTACCTCCACTCCTGATTGCTGGACAGCCAGGTCTCGACCGACGAACACCAGGCGCGCCTCAGGCATCTGCTGGTGTACGACTTTGAAAGCTTTCAACATGGTTGGAAGGCCTTTACGTTGAATTTCTTTCCCTACGAATAATATCGTGCGGCCATCATCGAGGTCCTTCTTTTTTGGAAGGGTGTGCGGGTTGAAGTTACAGCCAGTACCGACCCAAACAGCGCGGTCAGGGGATAGGCCGTAATCTTGCAAGAGAGATTGGCGCACCCACTGCGTGCGTGCGAATACCGCCGACGCCCCGTGATAAGTCGCTCTCTCCAGCTTCAACCACCGATCTCTTTCGGTTGGCTTCATTGGGGCCCAGGGCGGATAATGCCGATCCGATAATGTATAGGTGTTGTCGACCAATATTGCGTATGGCCACGAGCCAACCGGGTAACCGGGTGAATAGAGGGTCTTGAGCTGTAAAACCACCTCGAAACTTCCATCTCTTTGGGACAGCTCCCTGCCCGCCATCCGGCTCAGCTGGGTAAAACTCCACACATTCAGGTCAAATCGCTCACGCCACCTGTCTCGGTCTGGTGACCAATGAATAGACGCATTCCACCACCTCCGCCAGCCGCTCAGCGAGATATCCAGCACCTCGACCAGGTTTGTCCGCCGGGCCAGCGCGCTAAACACATTTTGGTTCAGCCCGGAGGCAGCCAGCGGATCCTGGAATTTCCCCTGCGTGAGACCCAGTGTACGAATGGTCATGTTCAGCGTGCCACCTTGCGCCAGAGCACCGATTGCCGGCCTGATGAAAACCTCAATAAGCCGGCAAGAGTCGCAAATTGAGCGCCGACGAAATAGTAAATAAAGTAGACTGGCTTGCACCGAATCCCAAAATACTCAAAAACTGCGCCGAGAGCTGCCAGCAGATACAAGCTAATCTGCCCAATCAGGAAAATCTGCCCCCACGGAGGCGACAACTTAATGAGTGAAACAATTCCCGTCCCGGCGGGTGGATTTGAAATCACTACCGCCAGATTGCTGATGAATGCCAGGATCATGAGCGGCATCACTAACAGGCGAAGCAGCTTGTGAGAAATGAATTTGAAGACAAATCCCGGGTGGTTCAGCGCCAATTTCAACAATTGTCCTGTCAATTGCCAGCGGCCTGCAGCAATACGGCTTTTGCGCCCGAATTCCTCGGCCATGGAAGAAGATCCCTGTTCGACCGTCACCGCGCTTGGATCAAAGAGGACACGGTAACCTTTCTTCACTGTTTCCAGAACGATCTGGGAATCGTCGTTGATAATTTCCTGGTCGTGGAGCTGGTAGACCGCGCGGCGCACAGCCAATAACTCGCCGCTTGCAGCAACTGTTGACCCAAGCCGGCTCTCCTGGCTTTTGATCCATGACTCGTAGCGCCAGTACAGGTTTTCATTCTCTTCGGCTTGGGAGCCTCTGCCGATCAAGGTTTTTCGACCGCACACGCAACCAACACGCGGCTCGGCAAAATTAGACATTAAATTGGAAAGCGTATCAGGTTTCCACATTGCATTTGCATCAGTAAAGATGAAGAATTCTCCACCGGCACGATGCACACCCCGGCTCATAGCGGCCATTTTCCCGCTGCGCTCTGGCTGGTAAACCAGTATCACGCGAGGATCACCCACCGACCGAATTTTTTCCAGCGTGTCATCGGTCGAGCCGTCGTCGGTGCAAATTACTTCGACTTGGCTGGCGGGATAGTGACTGTTCAAAACTGTGAGCACCTTGTCTTGGATCACACCTCCTTCGTTGAAGGAGGGGATGATGACGGATACTGGTGGTGTGAAATCTTTGCGCTGGAGGTAAGGTTTCAATGCAAAGATCAGCAATGCCAACAACGCCGGATATCCAATCAGGTGATAAGCCAGCAAGCCTACCGATGACCAGAATATAACCACAGAAAAGGATGCCATGAGGGTCATCTCGAGGATTTCTCAATACTCCTGCTGTCTTAGCGACGGCAACCCGGAAGCGAACATTTCCAATGCGCCAGATACCTTTGCAATAAAAGTCCTTCGATCGTCGTTACTGACATGGATACGCCGCAGAGCGTACCAGTCGAGTTGATTTTTTATCAGCCGGTTGCTGCCATGCACCAGGGTCACTGCAGCGTCAAAGCCGGACTGGATTAGTATCTCCTGGATCCTGGCGTCGAAATCTCCCTTCTTGCCATTTGGATAGGCGAACAGTCTAACCGGGGTTCCCAGCTTGTTTTCGATGATCCTTTTCGAGAGCAGGATCTCCCGCTCTGCTTCATCATTCGAGACCCTGGTGAGAATCGGGTGGGAATGGGTGTGCGCGCCAAAGGTAACGCCGTTGCGGCTCATCTCACACACTTCTTCCCATGTCAGACGCGCCGGTGTGCGGAGTTGTGCGTTCTGTTCAGAAGCGAGGCTGTGCTTCAAAGCATCGACTTGCATACGGCGGTCATCATTGTCTAGAGATTTCAGATGGCGGCGTAACTTTTCTCTGGCACGCGACCGGTCCTTCGCAGTGCTTAAGTTTAGGACCCCCAGGTCTGGAACCGAAACCGTGCCTGTCTGGGTGGTAGCGAGTAGAAAGACCAGCTCATCCCACCACATGGCATCGGTCGTGCCCTTTCCAGAGCCATTGGCATCATCGATTAATCCGGTGGTCAAGAAGATCGTTGCCGGTAGTCCGTAGCGCCGCAGGATGGGATATGCCAGGGAATAATTATCCTGATAGCCATCGTCGAAGGTGATCACCGCGATGTTAAGCGGTAAAGGGCTTCCGGCTTGGAACCGTTCGATGATCTCTCCCAGTGATAGCACCGTGAAGTAGCGGCGTACATGCGCAATCTGCCACTCAAAACCGGCTGGCGATGCGCTGATCATCTGCGGGTCGCCGAAATCACCTGCAAGCCCCGCCTCCCCAATCCGATGATAAGTCAGGAGGGTCATACGGGGCGTCTGGCTTGTTTGGCGCGCACGA